>DIEY01000014.1 GCA_002418865.1 Bacteroidales bacterium UBA5762
GACACTCTCCAAATAAAAGGTATCTTGACTTAGATCAGCTCCGCATTTCCACTCTACAGTCCCGTCAACAATCTCAAACTGATTGAATTCCGCTTGATCCTCTAATGGTTTAAATACCGGATAGTTCAAATACGGTTTCATATCGAAGATCTTTTGTTCTCCATTTTTAAAAATCAACATTATTTTATGGTCATTCAAGACTTTCGCCTTTATGATGTCAGGACTTTGCATTTGATATTCTCCTTTCTTAATTAAATCCCTTTGGGTTCAATCCTTTCGATATACTCACCAGCAACCGCCTTATTCCAGCGATCCCAGATTTCCTCCCGATGGATAAGCATCCAAGCCTTGATTAAGTCTTTCTGTCTTTTGTTAAGTTTCCCTTCTAAGATTCTACCATTCGCGATAGCAACAGAAACCCTGCTCCCATCTGACAGTATAACGTGAAAATGCGGTTCTTTATGCTTTTGAATATCTCTTGGATACATCTTTATTCGTATATCCTCAAAACGAGCAAGCTCTCCCATATCTCCAGCCCCACTCTTTTTCTGAATGTATTATACTATAGTTTTTCAATTCTGCATCCAGTTTTCCCCAAGCAACCTCCCGGCCTGGACGGCCGGGCTCCTCATGCGCCATATGTCGTTTAACGGCAGACTGTGTGAAAAGAAGCTTAGTCAAACCTTAATTATTCGTACCCCAAACTAAAATTAACCTCAACAAAATCGATTTCAAAAAACTATGGGAGTTTACCCCAATTATATTAATTACCCTGGTTCAAACCTTTTTGGTTCCGGCTATGCCGGGTTAGGCATTTTAGAAGTATCTTCTGAAGTATTCTCTTGCTGGACCGTGGATGAATGCGACTTTGGTCATTCCATTTCAATAAAATCTTCCTCGCTGCTTGGCTCTTTAAGGATCCTAATCTTTTCTTTCTTTTCTTTGTCTGATATTTCTTTATCGTATTCTTCGTATAGTACATCGCGGAGGCGAAATATCATAGGTGTCCATCCAGCTTTATGCTCATTAGCACCGGAATAGGTATAAGCATAAATGTCCATTAGTTCGATGATCCCAATCCTATTTCGTGCATTCGGGTGGAAATCAATAAGTAACGCGTTCGTTTGGATATTTCCTTTATCTCTTGTGTATTCTCGGATGAGATCATCCGCGCTTATATGCCAACCTTGATTAGTGGGCTTGCCTCGCTTATCCCACGGACGCGTCGTTCCGCCAATAATTTCCTTCCGAGACCGCTCCCTCTGGCGCATCCCCGCAATGCCTGAATAAGATCACCGCTGACAGGAATGACTTTTATCGTTTGGCCGTCATCCACCCATTCCAAATAATCACCCGTCCGTATGCCGAACCTTTCACGCAACCTGGCTGGAATAGCCGTCTGCCCCCGTTTTGTAACAGTCGTTCGCATTATAACAACCTCGTTTTTATGCTATCATACGCTATTCATATATGCAACAGGCTACGCAGCATCACTATTTCGTCGTCCAGGCCGCAGTGTAAAAAGTCCAGGCGGAAAATTAAGGGGACAGTATACTAAATTACGCTTTCCGGAAATTTAGTATGGTGTCCCCTTAATTACCTTAATTATCCCTTTCGGTAGCGACAATTAATGGTGCCTAAAGGTGCTCAGGGTCAAACTCCTTAACGGGCTTTCCAGGCTCCAGTGGAAAACCGACCCTTGTTGACATGGCAGCCGTCTACTCTTTAATATAGCACAGCTTGCACCCATTTTCATGTTTTATGGAGAGAACGAAAGTTCGTCATGGGAAACTCCTTAGAATTTCTATTATTATATAAAATTTTTTCTCAAATCCATAACGATAGCCCTGAGCCTCGCCCAGCTTTTTGGGCGTCGGCTCCAGGGCTGGGTTCGGCACTTCTCCATATCTTCCCTTATCTAACAAAAATATCCAATAATGGCTTCATGCGTTGAACTGCCCCCACTATCTCAGTTACTTGTGCCCCAATTGTCAGAGACCAAAATGCAGTCTTTTTTTGAAATGGCTCTACAAGCCGTATCGCAAGGTTCAGCCGCTTGTTTCTAGTTTCCAGATGGTGAATCAACCCTTTGGTGAGTTCCTTGTTTTCAGCAATGATATTGCGAACCCAACGTTCCCGCTCTTCCTCAAACCTGTTCTCGTGTTCAAGTCGCAATCGTAGAATAGTAGCACCATCAAATTCTCCTGGTTCCATAAGATCCATCAGTATCCAATGGTAGAAGCGGGGTTGATGCTCTAACTTCAGGTAGGTCTTGAGCCACAGCCTCCCGTGATCGGCAAGCAGCCTGTCAAACTCTGATATGAATTCCCGAATCCTGCCAACCATAATCTTCTGTGAGGGCTGCAACTCGGCATTCAGTGTAACATCGAGACCAGTGGTGTTCGCGATAATGGATATATTGGGAACGTCATTTGGGGGCAGGTCCTCAGAAAAACCAAAACGATAGGCCCACCAAACACCGCCTCTCGTGAATTCTTTAATACCATAATTTCTTGCAGGATTGTATTCCATGTTAAAGTCGAGAGAAATCGGTTGTTTAATACTGAAAGGAACCACATCATATTCGCCAAATGACTTTCTGATGGGTTCAAGGGAGTCTCGAAGCATTTGATGCGCAAAGGCCATTCCCTTTCTGCTGGCAGGACCAGTTATATCTTCGTAAGGGACGCGTGCCTCATTACCAAAGGCGAATTCGGCTTCTGTTTTATATTTTGCTTTTTTGCTATAAGTCGATGATCTCTTTTGAATCCTTTTACGCTCTTGTTCCGTTGTTGGTACAGACGGGATTTTCACGCAACGAATGCCCAGTTCTTCCAAGTATGCTGCTCGCCAGGGAGGTATCGAGGAGGAAACAAGAACCATCGCGAGATTATTATCCTGCATGTAATGCCTCATCAAGCCGTAGTACTCAATGACTTGCCCGATATGCTCCCGTTGAATCGGCACGTTCTTGACTTCAACTATATAGCGAACCCCATCTACAACAAAGAGCAGATCAATTCTCTTGCCATGTATGCTATATTCCCGAGCTTTTTCGGTTATCTTTCCAATGGGGAAAAGAATCTCTGGATTGGTGTATATGTAGTCCTGGATATCAATCTCTTTCATAAGCTTCCTTTACTTGGCTCCTTTACTTGGCTTGAGAACAAATCGTTTTGCGGCCGAACGCTGTGGCTCACCTGCCGGGATGGAGCGCAGCGGAATAGCGGTCAGGTGGAGCGCCTTGTTCGGCAATTTGTTTCCTTTCTCGACGAATAAGCCTTTTTCCCAGGGTTCCTTGCCGCTTCCGCAAGTCTTCAAAAATAGCTCCTACATCAAAGTTATGTTTTTCCGCTAACCGTTCCCTTGTCTTTCTAACTTCGTCAACTATTGGATCATCATACATGTCATTATACCCCCATTAATTCTTCCGGAGTGCAGATCACCGGCATGCTATATCCTCGTGTGTTGCATATTACTGATACTCTGCGGATGATTTGTGCATTTGCCAAGTGTCTGCAGTTCCATGTCAAAAGATAGTCGATATCATTCACTGCGGCAACAGCTATATGAGCAGCATCGCGTACGGCTCTTTTAGGAATGGCCCCGGCCTCAATGATTGCCTCGGTCAAACGCTCGTCTTCGATAGTGACCTCCAAGACTGCAAAATCCCCAATTTCTTTCATTCTTTCCTCTGCCGCCTCATGATCACCAGCCTGTATTTCATCAATTACAATCTGAGAAATAAAGCATTCAAATTCCTGACGTCGTGAACTCCACCATTCGTTCGTTGTCTGCTGATGGGCTGCGACCAGAATATCGCGGCTAGGACGAGAAACCAAATAGCTGATAACCGTTGTCTCAATGTAGACAGATTCCATTAAATCATCCTTTGTCCTATGTCATCATTACTCTGGTAATTGTAATACTCGATGGCATCATCCAACTCTCTTTGAGCAATCTCTAGAAAATTTATCTTCATTTTTTTACCTGTATTTCTGAAGAACCTTTTCTAAAGATATCGCCTTGATCTCTCCTTGATCATAGGCATCAATCCTATCCTCAGCCTCTTTTGCCCATAATTCATCAATTTCTTTATCAGGCTTATCAAGAGTAGAAATTAACTTATCGATGAGTTGTGCCTTTTCGGAAGGGCTAAGGGTTGATGCCTCTTTAAAAATTCTATCTGCGGTGGCCATTTTTTTCTCCTTTGAATTTCTATTATTATATAAAATTTTTTCTCAAATCCATAATGCCGAACGTTTGGTTTCAGCGGTTGCGGGATTTCAGTGCACAGAACTTTACTAACATCACAAACTTTGACACGGCACAAAATTTGGAAATCACGCAAGAGCCCCGCAATCCGCTGAAAACCATTGTTGTGTGCTTGCATCATGTCCGGTCTTTTTTAGTTTGATATAATTTTCTATTCGTTTGTTTCTTGACTTAATAAAATTTATTACTCCTTTTTTGTATAATAGATATTGGCTAATATCGGAAAATGTCGGACGAGTTTTGAAGCCATCAAAAGGCAAATAAAATTTAATCTTATTATTTTCATCTGGAATTTGTTCTGTAAGCTACTGCTTCCGCTTATGATTTTTATACGAGTGCGTTATGGCATCGCTACCCAAAAAGAATTCCCTAAGTTCTGACTTATGATATAAATAAGCCCCATTCTTGTTATCACATAAGTCAAAGAGGTTACCATTTGGCAAAGGTTTACTCCATAATATCTTATGATAGCTACGGAGTGTTGGGCTGGTGCTGTCAGGATCGCCACCATTTGAATCGGAGTAAAAATTAAAATTTGTATCAATTATCAATTTGTCCTAGCTCATTTAAAATATTTTGTTTAAGTGTAGTTTTCGTTGAATGTCCCAAGCTGCTGTTTTCTACATTTCACTTTATCATCTGTTTGCACATAACATTCTTATTGAGTGGATTCTATTAATAGGAATTTGCTTTTATTTGCTTTTTCCATCTTAACAATAACACAGTATATTACT
>DIEY01000012.1:0-3719 GCA_002418865.1 Bacteroidales bacterium UBA5762
CCGTTTCTTTTAAATGCATTCGTATATCGATCATCAATTTGTTTTCGTCAAATGCATTCAAAAATTTTTCAGGTGTTGGATTTTCAAGTAAGTAAGCCTCATTGAAATGGAAATACTCCAAATCGTTTTCAATTTTATTATCAGCCAGTAATAAAAGTAACCTATCCATTTTTGTCATAAACTTACCAGCAATAACATAAGTGCTCCATTCTGCAATATTTTCGCTTTCATCAATATTACGAAGTATAACGATATGCTTATGATGGTCGGCAACCAGATAGAAACCTTGTGCATTGGGTATTTTTGCGTTTACAATATTATAAAGAGCTCGTCTGCCTTGCTCATCAATGTATCCAAATTTATTTACTATTTCTTCCTGTTTAATTTTCCAAACTGCTCTGTTAAAAGTAAACAGTGTGATAAGAGAATTTGCATTACGTCTGGTTGCCTTCAATTCCACTCGACCGCCAATGTCGGGAATAGCAACATTAGTTTCAGCAAGTCCAAGTTCTTGTTCGGCAAGATGTCCTATGCCTGTTGGGCCTTTTCTTCGTGTTTGGATAAATCCCTTATTGTTTAAGATTTCTAATCTTTTAATCAATTCCTTCAGTTCCATATTAAGTCTTTTGGCATACAACGATGTATTCGTTTTTCATGGTCGGAGCCGTTTCCCCAACTATATTCGAAGGACTGTTTTTTAAAGGCATTCGTTTATTAGGAATATTCCTAACAATTGTTTTGACATGAGAAAATCCATTAGAGACGAAAAGCTGAGCGGTTATTTCATCATTGGGAATAGTAATACCTTTTACCGTTCTATTCCCAACGACATAACATACATATCCACCTCTTTTTATAATTGATGAAACATTAGCAATCGATTTCTCATAATCTTCATAAAAAGATATGACATCTTTTGCACGTTCTTTATCTTCCTGAAGGATTGTTTGTACAACTTCATTTAAGAGTTTGCTCTTAAAAAGAGGTATGTATTTCCTTTTTTGCCCTCCCATAAGCATCTTATCCACTTGATTAGCTTCTTTAAACCCAAGCCATTCATTGGCTAATCGAGAATATTGTCCATAAGCCACAGTTGTTCTACTGTCTCCATAAGGTGGCGATGTAACTACAATATCGATGCTGCTGGGTTCTATAATATTAGCAGGAATTCCATCCACTGTATTGAAATCACAAATGGTAGCCACAGAATTGTTTTGGCAAGCGGACTGAAATTCCATCAAACCTTTTTTGTTTCGTATTAGCTTATTAACCATGATTCCAAAAACATCGAGTTCGTTCTTCTGTTTCCAATTCTTATTGCGTACTAATTTGAACTCTCCTGGTTTAATGTAGGATGATTCCCTTATGGTCTCACTCAATGCGACCTTAAAAAAATTCTTGATAGTAGGATCATGAATGTTTTCAATATATCCTAGTAAGATCCCCAGTTTTATTTGATTGCTCTTAGAAAACCAATAATCAATATTTCTAATCTCAGGAATGAAGATAGAATTTACATTTTCGACTTCAAAATTAATTTTGAAGATATAGTTATTAAAATTCTGAAGGAATGTATCCAATACTTGGATATCAATTTTAGTGGTTTTAACCGCTGCAATAAGCCGGGCTAAAGGGTTAATGTCGGTTCCGATTGCATTTATTCCATGCAAGTTAGCCTCAACCAGTGAGGTTCCGGTACCACAATAAGGATCGAATAGTAGTCTTGCATTTTTACCAAAGTTCTCGATGATTCTCCTTGCTACTTGAGGAATCATCATTGCAGGATAGGCGTGAAAGCAATGCGTATATTCTTTTGTGTTTGCGTTGCGAAAATCCCAAGTATCATCATAAATCCTATGGTAAGCTACTTGATAATCAATTTCAGCTTCATTAGCCTCTGTTGTTCCCTGCTCCATCGCCCTATTATCAGATGAAATCTCTGGAGATTCAATTTGATGTAAAGATGCTGACCTTTCTTTCTTTATCATAATGCAAATTTCATCTTTTAATCCTTATTATGAACAATCAAAACCAAATATAATTAAATTACAAATGAATATAAATCCATTTAATTCAAAAAACAATAGCAATAATTATCAAATCAAGTGTTCTAAAAGCATTGTAAACATTATATAACCATCGAAAAACCGTAATTGGAGAAAATTTTTGTAAACATTGAGATAAAGGCCGATGAAAAGTCTTACACAATTAATAAATGAATTGAATATGAATGAATAGAATAAACTCCATTTGAAAATAAAGCATTCACTATCGAGGGGTTTAGTAATTTAGCCACGCCAAATAATTAGTAAGATCGATGACTAGAGAAGAGCAAAAACTTGAATTGGCATTTACGCCTTTATTATATCGGCAAGATGCATTGCCTACGGCTTATGTGGTTGTGTTGATCGATATTCTGAGGGCTACAACTTCTATTTGTACGGCTTTTGCTCATGGAGTGGAGGCAATGATACCAGTAGCAACCCTCGAAGAAGCAAAACATTACAAGGGAAAAGGATACATTATAGCTGCTGAGCGCGAAGGTATTAAACCCGATTTTGCCGATCTGGGCAATTCGGCCTTTCATTTTATGAAACCTGAATTAAGAGGGAAAACCATAGTGTATAGCACTACAAACGGAACTCAGGCATTTTCGGTCATTGGTAGCAATATAGATGTAGTGATAGGAGCCTTCGCGAATCTAAGCGTCTTAACAAAATGGCTCATAGAGGATGGCAGGAATATTTACCTTTTATGTGCGGGTTGGAAAGGACGCTTCAATTTAGAAGACACCATATTTGCAGGCGCATTGACTTCTTCACTTATCCAATCGGGTAAACTGTATATCCAAAGCGATGCCGTTATGGCTTCGATAGACCTTTGGAATTTGGCTAAAAACAACCTTACCGAATATCTTCTCAAGGCCGAACATAGTGAAAGGCTAAAACACCTAGGGCTCGACGATGTTATTCCATATACTCTTACATTCGATACCTGCCCCGTGGTACCTTTAGCTCGTAACGGCCTCATCCGCCTTGCCTCACTACCCCATCATGAACATTTATACGATTGAAACCGTTATTAAAACCTCATATCATGAATAAAATTTCTTGCATTTTATTATTTGCCTTCTTTATGATCACAGCATGCAACCAAACCGAAAAGAAACAACAGAACGAGGAATTTCACTGGCAGATCGATCGCTTTGCCGACATCAAAATTATGCGGTATCAAGTTCCTGGTTGGGATAGTTTAAGCCTTCAACAAAAAGAGCTCGTTTATTATTTGAGCCAGGCAGCTCTTTGTGGCCGCGATATCATTTTCGATCAGAATTATAAATACAATCTTGCCATTAGACGCACACTCGAATCCATCTACCAAAACTTTAAAGGCGAACGCAGCGGAACCGACTGGGATAACTTCATGGTTTACCTGAAAAGAGTATGGTTTTCTAATGGTATCCATCATCATTATTCGACGGATAAGTTTTTACCTCAATTCAGCAAAGAATATTTTTTGCAATTAGCAACCGATTGCCCCGATAGTTCTCTCCCACTGAAGGAGAATCAGTCAAAGAATGAGTTTTTAAGCTGGATTTCGGATATCATGTTCAATCCCGAAATTGCCCCAAAACGTGTAAGTCTTGATGCTTCAAAAGATTTAGTAACCTCTTCGGCTTGCAATTTTTATGAAGGAGTTAATCAAAAAGAGGTAGAAGA
>DIEY01000012.1:3757-10091 GCA_002418865.1 Bacteroidales bacterium UBA5762
AAGAATGACAAAATCGTTGAAATTCCTTATGTTGCTGATGGACTTTATGGGTCTGCTATTCAAAACATCATTTACTGGCTCGAAAAGGCCGTAAATGTAGCTGAAAATGAAACTCAGAAAAAAGGCTTGCTCATGCTCATTGATTATTATCGCACAGGCGATCTCAATACATGGGACCAATACAACATTCTTTGGGCACAAGACACTTCATTCGTAGATTACGTAAATGGTTTTATAGAGGTTTATGGTGATCCTCTGGGACGTAAGGCCACTTGGGAATCGGTAGTAAACTTTCGTAATGAGGAAGCCACACGTCGGACAAAGATCATCAGTCAAAATGCACAATGGTTCGAAGATCATTCTCCCATCGATCCTCGTTTTAAGAAACAAAAGGTAAAGGGAGTTTCTGCCAAAGTGATTACAGTGGCTCAACTGGGTGGAGATTGTTATCCAGCCACTCCTATTGGGATCAATTTACCCAATGCCGATTGGATTCGTAAAGAACACGGTTCAAAGTCGGTCACTATGGAGAACATTACTTATGCATACGATCAGGCTTCATTGGGCTCTGGTTTTCTCGAAGAATTTTGTTATTCGTCAGCTGAAGTAGAAATGGCAAAAAAATATGGTCCTTTGGCCGATAATCTTCACACCGATCTTCATGAATGCCTTGGTCATGGTTCAGGTCAACTTTTACCTGGCGTAAATAGCGAAGCTCTTAAAAATTATCAATCCGCACTAGAGGAAGCTCGTGCCGACCTCTTTGCTTTATATTACCTGATGGACCCTAAAATGATAGAACTCGGACTCATCCCCAATTTCGATGTTGCTAAAACCGAATACAACGCCTATATTCGAAATGGTTTAATGACTCAGCTTACCCGCATCGAACCTGGTAAAAACATCGAACAGGCTCACATGCGAAACCGTCAGCTCATTGCTATCTGGTGTTATCAAAAAGGCCTCCCTAATAATGTGATTGAAAAAAAAGTAAAAGATGGGAAAACTTACGTAATTATCAACGATTATGAACACTTGCGTACCCTTTTTGGAGAACTACTTGCCGAAATCCAGCGCATTAAATCGGAAGGAGATTATACGGCAGGCAAGGAATTGGTAGAAAATTATGGAGTCAAAGTTGACCCTTCTCTCCACAAAGAAGTCATCGAGCGTTACAAAAAATTAAATCTTGCTCCTTATGGAGGTTTTGTTAATCCCTTGATGAAACCCCTATATGAGAACGGCCAACTGGTCGACGTCGAAATTTTTTATCCTGACGATTACGTCGAACAAATGCTCTATTATTCCAAAAATTATTCGTTTCTGCCACCATACAATTAAGTGAACATTTCTTCGAATTGTATTGAGGAGGATGTCGAAAATTCTTCGATTTGTCCTCCCCCAGGCAAGAATTCACCGTAACAAAATCTTAGAATGAACGATCGCTTTTTAGACATAAAACTGGTTATTTTCGATTGGGGAAATACCTTGATGCGCGATGACCCTCAGCAGCAGGAACCCATGTATATGTGGGATAAGGTGGAATTAATTCCCGAAGCTATAGAAACCTTAGAATATCTCTCGAAGAAATATCTTATGTGTGTGGCAACCAATGCTGGAGTTAGTGATACACAAGCTATGATCAAAGCGCTCGAACGTGTAAATATTGCCCGTTATTTCCAATATTTTTTTTCATCCATCGATTTGGGGGTTAATAAACCCCTCCCTGCCTTCTTCGAAAAAATTTGCCATGAGATTGGAATACTTCCTTCACAAACAGTTATGATAGGAAATTCATACGAAAAGGATATTATAGGAGCAAAACAAGCGGGGCTTTATACTATATTTTTTGATGAATGGGGAAAGACAAATCTAAACCCTAATGCTGATCGTGTAATCCATCATTTAAATGAACTTATGAGGTTATTATGAAATCTGCACGATTAATTTTTTTAATGATGAGTATGGTTTACATGCTGGAAGCTGTAGGTCAGGAAATTAAATTTGGTAATCCTCTCACTATACCTTTAAGGCTTTCGGGTACATTTGGCGAACTGCGATCTGACCACTTCCATACAGGCATTGATATCAAAACAAATCAACAAGAAGGTTATCCTGTGATTGCAGTCGAAGACGGTTATGTGGCACGTATTGCCGTTTCACCTTATGGTTATGGCAAAGCTATTTACATCAATCATTCTAATGGATATACCAGCGTTTATGGGCATTTACAAAAAATGAACGGCACAATAGCCACATATCTTCATCGAAAACATTATGAAAAGCAGAAATTTCAACTCGATATCAGCTTACAACCGTTTGAAATAAAAGTTAAAAAAGGTGATACTATAGCATGGTCGGGAAATTCAGGCTCGTCGGGAGGGCCTCACCTGCATTTCGAAATTCGCGAGGTTTCTTCCCAGGCAGCTGTAAATCCTCTTCAATTTGGAATAAGCGTAAAAGATTGGATTCGACCTACTATTTCCCTTTTGAAAGTTTATCCCGATGGCTTTGGTTCACTCGTAAATGGCTCTCCTCAGCCCATCAAAGTAAACCTCTCAGGTTGGGGACCATATTATCGCCTCCGCAACAGAGATACATTGCTTATTGCTGGAGATGCCTGGTTCGGAATTAAAACTTATGATCTTCTAAATGACGAACCAAATCATAATGGTGTGAGATCAGTTGCATTGTTCATCGATTCAATCCCAGTTTTCAACATAGAATTCAACCGTTTATATTTCGATAAAGGAAGATACATCAATGCTTTATGCGATTATTCCGAAATCGTTCTCCACAATCACTGGATTATTCAAACGCGCAAAGCCCCCCAAAGCTACCTCGAAAATATTTATCAAACCTTGGTTAACAATGGTTCTTATACTTTTCTGCCCGATAGTATTTATCATCTGAAATATGTGGTTAGCGATCATTATGGCAATGAATCCATTCTTCGTTTCATTGTGAAAGGTAAGCAAAAAATTTATGCTCCTTTGCGCCCATTTTCCTCATCTCATACTCAATTTTCAGGAGATCGCGAAGCTTCCTATGATACCTTAGATTTCAGCTTTTGGGCTCCCATTGGAGCATTTTACGATACTGTAAATTTTTCTTACAAAAGATTAACCTCAGGACCAGCATTTTTCTCCGATTTCCACCGCATACACACACCCACCACCCCTATTCATTCTTGGGCAAAAATTTCCATTCGTCCCGACCGTCTTCCAAGTCGTCTTCAAAATAAAGCGATTATCGTGAAAGTAAACCAGGGAAATAAACCATCGGCCTTCATTAGCAGATGGGATGGCAATTCACTTACCGCTTCCACACGCTCGTTTGGTACTTATGCAGTTTTGGTCGATACACTGCCTCCCCTCATCAAAAATCTGAATTTTAAGAATGGACAAAACATAAAAAACTTACCCCGCTTAAATATTAAAATATCCGACGACCTTTCTGGTATTGATTCATACGTTGGAGATATCAACGGAAAATGGATTTTACTTGAATATGATGCTAAAAATAATTTACTCACTTATTTTCCTGATGAAATGCTTGCGCAAGGTGAAAATAAACTCCATATTAGAGTAACCGACAACGTTGGGAACTTTAGCGAAGCAACTTACAACCTCATTTATTGATCCCATCTTTCAATGAAAACTTCTCCACTGATCTGTTTCGTAGTCTTGCTTCTCATAGGTCAAGCTTTGTTTGCTGGAACTCAAGACACTGTCTGGCTAAACTGGAAAAAAGATACTTCCCGAAACATTCAGGCTACCAATAAAATCCTTGAAGAACTGGCATTCGAAAATGGACTTAGCTATCGTAGAATAAAACTGGGTTACGTTTTAAATTATGAGAAACAAATCAATGATTCTTTGCCTGTTAAATGGAAAGTTGTTCTCGTTCAGATCAGCGGCCCAACAAAATACCTTGGTTATGACCTTTCTGATTTTCTTTTACCATTGCATCTCGAAGCCAATATTCAGCATCCTTTTTATGGGATAATCAGTAGCCAGACGGTAAATCTCGAGCATGATACAGTAATGATGGATTTTTCTCTGAATGGAAATTTTTCGACTGATAGCCTCACGCTACATTTTCGAAAGGCTTGTCTCGATGAAGATGTAGAAAGGCAAGTGAAAAGAGTGATGGATGATATAAAGATTTATCATGGGCTTTGTACCTCGAGCCATTACCTCGAAGATATTCTTCGCCAGGGCTACAATCCTCATAATCCACGTCTTTCAAATATTTTAGCCGAGCTTATCGAAGGAATCCGTGTGAAAGAATCTCTTGATTCCATCCTCTCTAAACTAATTCTTCCTTTAGAGAAAACCGATCCCTGCAGCTTACATAACTCACTGAAATCTATCGATATTGAAATCTATCGCCATCGTTTGGCTTTAGAACGATTACTCGATGCCGATTCTCTATCTCCAAATGATCTAATTTCTTTTTCAGACCGATTATTTAGTCTTTGGATTTCGTGGATCCGACACGAGGAATTTTCCAACCCAGTGAACAATGGTGTCATAGCTGAGGTTGCCCGTCTCGAACTCCATACGAAATGGATAGAAATGGCACATGAGCTGCTTCATCCTGTTTTCTTGAAAATGGGTTATGAAAACGATGATGGCCTCTTAAAAATTCTTAGCCGTCATTTGACTAAAAGAATGCTCCAAGAAGCCGAAGCATTGAATAAGCAAAGTTTATTTACTCATGCGAATATTGTTCTAAACAATGCCCTAAACATTGCTCAGGCAGCAGATTTGGAAGATGAAACTCAGGCCGTTGAGTCTCAAATTAAAGTTTCCGTAAGAGGGCTTTATAATACCTATTTGAAGGTTGCCCTCGATGGGATTCTAAATGGAAATATTGCTATGGGCGAATTCTATCTAAGAAAAGCTCTGGATTATCAATCCCAAAACCGTGAAATTCTCTTAGGTAGCTCATCGTCAAAATCTGTATACGAAATCTTCGCCGATGTTTGTCTCGATAAGGCGCTGATGTTAAACAAAGAAGGAAAGTACGAACATGCTTTGCCTTTCCTCGAAAAAGCCATGGAATATGCAGGACGTCAAGGCATTTATTTACGACAGCACGAACTCCAACAAACACATACAAGAACGCTACGAGAAATATACCGACAAAAAGTTATCGCTGCATTAAGCTCATTGCAATCAGGCAATTATATCGAAGGGAAAAGTTTACTCGATGAAGCACTCGTAATTAAAAAAGAAAACACTGCCTCAATTCTGCCCATTCCTACTGAAGATTCAGCATTTCAACTTTATCAAAAAGCTTCCTTTTATTTTGTCATGGATTCTCTTATCCAAATCTCCAATGAACTTTCTCTCGATTCATTATTGAATGCCGCTTCCTTAGTTCTATTACAATATCCCGAAAGCCTTTCTGATGATTCCCTCATCTGCAAAAAGAAGATCGAATTAGGAAAACTTCAATTCGAGAGAATGATGTCATCAGTTGGAAGCCTACTGTGGGACTTTAACATAGAAGAAGCACGTCAATTATGGTTGGATGCCTTTGAAATGATTCCTCAATGGAATTTACAGGATTGCAGCGAAATTAACAACAGGCTGAATGAGATGGCTGAGCGTATCGAAATTCAAGAATGCCGTTTTGCCCGATATCGCTTAGGCCTTTTCGAATATGAAGTTCGTTCGGCCTTTCAGGAAGGAGATTATTTAAAAGGTGATTCACTAGCCGATTCTGCCATGCAAGTTAGGACTTCATTAGCTGATTGCCCGCTCAATTATTCTGTTATTACTCAATTACGCCAACAATATTATTCACTAATTCAATACAACCGACTGTTAGAGCAATTAACCAATATCTACGAAATGCCTCCGGCCGATTCGCTCGAAAAACTCCGCTTACAATTGTATGCCATTCATCGCTCCGACTCTTCTGTTGCTAAAGAATTTTCTCTTCCTGATACTCTCTGGCTGGTAGCACTTTATCCATCCGAAAAACTCATCCATTATTATTTCGAAAATCTTAAAGAAGAAAATCGCTGGATTGCCATTCTTAAATTAATGGAAAAATCTCGTCAATTGGGATTAAGCTCTGATCTATTTGAAACCTGGCAAGAAAACCTCGGCTACCACTTGGCCATTACCGATGAAATACCAGCGAAAAAAGAAACTGTTGTTGAATATCTCGATCAAATGTTCCCCGAAAGAGAATGGTATAAAACTTTACGCAAAGCATATTTACAAACAAAGCTCAGACGGAGAACCATCTTCTGAATTTTTTATAAAACTTAATGGTGAATTTAACCTTACTATTTTTGATGTTCTTAAGATGAAAC
>DIEY01000012.1:10233-12186 GCA_002418865.1 Bacteroidales bacterium UBA5762
AGCATAGGTGCCTTTTATTCTTACGCTAACAGTGCTTTCGAAGGTAAGGGCAATATTCTGAGTCAACAGCCATTCGACAAATTTATTCGAAAAGGATTCTGGCTGAGTGCTGAAGTTCCTTTATATAGAGATTTTTCGCTTGGACTATTGTTGCCATGGTACGAAAGTCAGGTCAAAAGACCTATCAATTCTCAGGAGATGCAATCTTACAGAAATGCCGAAATCTCAGAAATAAGATTAGAAGCAGAATATTTACATCGCTTTGCTCAAACATCTGTTTTTCTTGAAATAAGTACAGGATTGCCACTGCGTGAAACAAGAACCGCATATATCAGCAATAAACCTCCAGTAGGTAATGATGGATATTGGAATATAGGGTTTCATGCAGCCTGTTTGCACAACCTAAGTCCGAAATCACAGATTTTCATTAATAATGAATTCATTTCCCGCTTTCCACGCTCTGGCGCAATTTTCGAAGGCGATACAGCTCTAAAACTTACGAATAATCAGTATGATGCCATTCAGGCCACTATCTATTTGCATTCTTATTTTACCTCTCAGTTAGGATATGTGTATGAATGGAATAGAACCAGATTAAATGTCCGATATGATTATTTTTATGGTTGGAGCGATCGTGCCAAAAACATCTTGCCCGAACCCGATGAGAAATTGAATAGTATTATTTTGCAAGCCATGGGAGCCGATGCTTTCATCCATTCGTTATGTTTAGGTGTAAGCTATAAGTTGAAGTACTGGCAGTTCGAACTCTCTCCAAAACTTGCATTTTTTGGGAAAAATGCCCTAAAAGAAAATATGCTTACCTTTAAAGCAACTTACATCTTATTACATTCCAATTAAAAAATTCTACATGATGAAGCTATTATTAATCAGCAATTCAACTAATTACGGAGAAGAATATCTTCAGTGGCCCAAATCTTTCATTTTAGATTTTTTGAATACTTTTAATGTAAAAAAGGTTCTTTTCGTGCCTTATGCAGGTATTTCTTTATCTCCGCTCGGCCTCAACGAATCTTACAATGCCTATGAAAAAAAGGTGAAAGAGGTGTTTATATCTATGGGTTTCGAAATTTATAGTATCCATCATCAAACCCATCCAATAAAGGCGGTGATGGAGGCCGAAGCTATTGCAGTTGGAGGTGGCAACACCTTTCATCTGGTCTATTGCATGCAAAAACTGGGGATTATGTCAGCCATTAGAGAAAGGGCGCTGGATGGCATTCCTTACTTGGGCTGGAGTGCGGGATCCAATGTAGCTTGCCCCAGCTTGATGACTACCAACGATATGCCGATTATTCAACCTCCAGATTTTGAATGCATGAACTTGGTGCCCTTTCAAATTAACCCGCATTATCTCGACAAAAATCCAGAAGGACATGGAGGAGAAACCCGTGAGGCTCGTATAGAAGAATTTTTAATTCTTCATCCCCAAATGCCTGTAGTGGGCTTAAGAGAAGCCAGCCTTCTCGAAGTAATCGAGAAAAAGATGGTTTTAAAAGGCTCAAGAGCGATGCGGTTATTTCAATTCGGCCATTCCCCTCGCGAATTTGCTCCCGGCAGCGATATTAGTCATTTACTAAAACCAATAAATTAAAATCAAACCATAAATTTCTTACTTGGTTTAAATATTAAATCACACTGTAGCAATTAATTCGATGACTATTTTATTGCCTTGACCAAGACTTTGTAATTCAGGATTTCATCAATTAAATAGTCAATGCTCTTTGATTTTTCTATTTCTTTACTTTGAATCCAATGAGTTGAAATTGAATTTGAGGAGGGAGAGTAAACAATAGAAAAAATTTTTACAAAGCTTGAGAATGTAGAAAATTGTAGTACTTTTGCATTCCCTAAAGCCCAGGTGGTGGAATTGGTAGACACGCTACTTTGAGGGGGTAGTGCCCGTTCGGGCGTGCAAGTTCGAGTCTTGTCCTG
>DIEY01000012.1:12208-60565 GCA_002418865.1 Bacteroidales bacterium UBA5762
CGCGCTAGTTTCAGGGACTAGTATCCTTACGGATGTGCAGGTTCAAGTCCTGTCTCGGGTACTAAGGGAGAGAAAATGAATTAAATAAAATTTTCAGAGAGAAAATAAAATAGGGGAAAAGGGAGAGAATGAGAAGATAAGAGATAGAGAGACAGAGAGATAAAGAGAATGAGAAATTTGTAGGTTGGAAAATAGAAGTTAGAGGTTGGTAAAGGAAAACAAACGAATTGAGACCTAAAATATTTTTAATACCTGCCAGCTCTTTAAAGTAACTCGTTTAATATCAAAAGGACTAGATGTATTAATCTTGATTTGGCCTAACAAACCATAAATTCATTTTCAGCCTTTTAACTTTTCACTTCCCAACTTTATGAACTTTATAAACTTTCTATTCACCAGGCAACAATCACCATAATTTGATATAAGCAAAAAATGCAAGGAAAAATAAGAGGACTCTTAGTATATTTGTTATCTAAATAGTCTAAATTCATAACTCATGAAACGCTTGTTTTTACTTTTTACCATGCTCATTTGTTCATTTTCAGGATTTGCACAAATTCTCTCTTTAACACAAGCAAAAACAGTTGCCCAAGCATGGTTTCAACAAAGAGCCCCCAATGATATTCCAGAATTTTCTATCAAAGAAATACTGCCCATCATCGAGCAGGATGATACCTTGTTTTATGTGGTCAATTTTTATCCTAAGGGATTTGTCATGATTAGCGCTTCTACTGAATTACATCCTGTACCAGCTTATAGTTTCGAGTCATGGTACACTTTAGAAAATCAGCCCGAGAATGCAAAAGCTTGGATAGAACAATATATTCAACAAGCGGCTTATACTCGTCAGTCGAGCACCAAGTTTAATCGAGAAACTTCGCAGCAGTGGGAAAAACTACTAAATGTAGAGCAAGGATCGAAAATTAAATTCAGTGGAAAATCTGTCGAGCCGCTAACCTATGCCGATTGGAATCAGGATTGGCCATATAACGAGATGTGTCCAACCGATCCCGCTGGACCTGGTGGACATTGTTATGCGGGCTGTGTGCCTACAGCCATGGGCATGATAATGTATTACTATCGCTGGCCTGATACCGGCTTGGGTTATTATTCTTACACTCAACCACCTTATGGCCTGCTAGTAGCCGATTTTGGAAACACTCATTATGCATGGGAAAAAATGACCAACAGTATTAATGAATCCGATTCGTCCATCGCACAACTACTCTATCATATCGGGGTTTCATGCGATCTGGTATATGGACCTAATGGTTCAGGAATGTACAATCACAAAGCAGACTACGCTTTCCGAACTTATTTTAAATATTCACCACAAACACAATATGTTTTCAGAGACAGTACCACCATGGATTGGGACAGTTTGTTAATCACACATCTCGACCGAAAAATGCCCTTATATTATGCCGGCTGGTCAGTGCCTAATATCAATGGACACGCATTTGTTTGCGATGGTTATCAGGGAAGCGGGTATTACCATTTTAATTTTGGATGGGGAGGCTCATTCAATGGATACTATTATACCAATAATCTTACACCCGGCGGAAGCAACTTCAATTTAGCCCAAGAAGTCATCATCAATTGCCATCCTGATACACTCAATTATACTTATCCTAATCCTTCGAACGAGCCAGAAAATTTAACTTTCAGGATGGGCAGCATAGACGATGGTAGTGGACCACGTTATCCACACGCAGGGACTTTGAAGCATTGGCTCATTTCACCCCAAAATCAGATAGATTCTATTTCGAACATCACCATCAATTTTGATCGTTTCGATCTTGACGAGGGACTGGCTTCCGTGAATATTTATGATGGCCCTACCTCAGCTGATTCACTTTTAGGTTCGTTCAGCGGAAATACACTTCCACCTTCTCTAACTTCTTCATCCAATCAGGTTTATATTGAATTTTCAGGTCCAACTCAATCGACTCACGATGGCTTCTTTGCAACTTATTCGAGTACACAACCTATTTGGTGCAGCGGCACAACCACTTATACCGAACCTTTTGGAACAATAAGCGATGGCTCAGGAAAATTCTGGTATAGAAACCGTAGCATCTGCCTTTATAAAATTATCCCGCCCGATGCACAAGAGGTCGCTATTTATTTCACGAAATTTCTCACCGAAGCTAACAACGACAAGGTAAAAATCTTCGATTATTCTTCAGGTCAATTACTGGCAGAATATTCCGGACATTATGATCCTAGCTCTCCTCCCCCACCCATTATTTCACCAAGTGGCAAATTGTATGTTACTTTCAGTACCAATAGCACAATACGTGATGATGGATGGGAAGCCTACTACGAAAGTTATTTCGTGGGTCAAAAAGATGAAATGCAACATCGTGTGAGAATTTTTCCTAATCCTGCTGAAGATGTAATTTGGGTCGAACTTCCTGCCGAATTACGTCCTACTCAATTAACCATATTGAATGCTATGGGTCAAATCGTTTGGCAAATCATTCCTTCTAGTTTTACTGACCAACTCATGAAAATCTCTGTCGAAAACCTTAGTAATGGCTTCTACATCCTGAATATTCTATGCGATGATCATCAAATCTTTACTGGAAAAATCCTGAAGTATTGAACTTTAAAAATCATTAATAGCTAAATTTCCTTAGGGGCTTAAATCAGGTCAACTTCTTGCAATTCGCCATTACTAACCATATATATCTTATGATGAATAGGATGGCCGACAAAAATATTATGCACTCGACTTGCCTGGGTATCAGTAATGAAAACCTGGCCAAAATTTTCACTACCTACAAGATGAATAATCGTTTCAACTCTTAATTCATCGAGCTTATCGAAGATATCATCAAACAGTAAAATTGGCTTGATGCCGGTAATTTCTTTAGTAAATTCGAACTGAGCCAGTTTTATAGCCACAATAAAAGATTTTTGCTGACCCTGTGAACCAAATCTTTTAATAGGAAAATCTTCGATAATGAACTCCAAGTCATCTTTATGAATACCTCCATTGGTATAACGAGTCAGTCGGTCGTGGTCGAAATTTTCTTGAAGCAACACATGCATGGGCTTTTCTGAAAGCTGACTCACATAACGAAGGCTAACTTTTTCCTTTTGGGCCGATATTAGGTTGTAATATTTATCGAAAATGGGTACAAATTGTTCGATGAATTTCCGGCGTTTCTCGAATATACGATTTCCCGGTCCAATTAGTTGTGGATTGTATATTTCGAGCATCTCGGCATCGAAACGGCCAGAATCGGCAAACTGACGAAGCAACAAGTTACGATTGGCAAGGGCTTTATTATAATTTAGCAAATCATCAAGGTAAGAATGGTCGAATTGGGATATCACTCCATCAATGTATTTACGACGAGCTTCACTCCCATCGTAAATCAAATCATTATCATAAGGAGACAGCATCACCAGAGGAATTAATCCTATGTGATCGGCCATACGCTCATAACGTTTTTCATTGAGTGAAAATTCCTTAGCATAGCCCTTTTTCTGAATGCAGTGTACTTTATTCTCAAGCCCATTATCGAAAACATATTCGCCGTGGATGGCAAAAAAATCTTCACCATGCTGTATGTTTTGAATATCAATTGGATTAAAGCATGAACGCGTAAAAGAAAGATAATAAATAGCATCCAAAATATTGGTTTTGCCAGCTCCGTTTTCTCCTATGAATGAATTTATCTTCGGAGAAAAATCGACTTCAAGTTTCTTGAAATTTTTAAAATGAATTAAATTTAAGTGCCTCAGCCACATGCTGCAAAAATACGATACTTTAAGTCAGCCCAAAAGTATTCTCGATAAACTGTGCAATTTCATGCATTAACCATGGTGGCGTACTTGTAGCTCCACTAATACCTATAGTCTCTATCTTTCCCCAATCTATTCCTACCTTTTGAAAATCAATGTCTTGAATTCCAGAAATAAAAAAAGTTCGTTCATTGATATTTTTGGCGGTTTGAAACAGCACCTTACCATTCGAACTGTTTCTTCCTGCTGCAAAAAATAATACATCCACCGAAGCCGCAAACTCCTGAATACTCTTCGTCCTATTACTTACCTGACGACAAAAACTCTTATGAATAATCAGATCTTGGCTCGTTTCGGAATACATTTCCTGCAATTTCAAGGCGATTTTCTCGAATTTCACAGCATCCATGGTAGTTTGGCTAAACAAATGAGCAGGACGTTGAGGGTCAACTAGTCGTAAATCATCTAAATTTTCAATAATTATTCCCTTGTTATCAATCTGACCATTCAACCCTATAGCTTCGGCATGTGAGGCTTTACCAAATATAATCAATTGAACACCTTGGTCTTTCTCTCTTTGCCATACTTTTTTTATTTCTTCTTGCAACCTCTTCACAATAGGGCAAGTAGCATCAATGAGGCGAATACTATTTTCCAAAGCCTTTCTGTAAGTAGAAGGCGGCTCTCCATGCGCCCGCAAAAGCACAGTCGCCCCTTTTAACTCAGAAAATTGTTCAATAGAAATCGTTTTTAAACCTAAATTCTCCAATCGTTCTAATTCGGCTTCGTTATGTACCATTTCACCAAGTCCATATAATTGTTCTCCACTTTTCAAAGTTTGCTCAGCCGTCTCAACCGCTTTTATCACTCCAAAACAAAAACCACTATCCGGATCAATTATAACTTTCATAGATTTATTTAATTTATCTCAAGTCATTGGAAAAATAATCAAACATGAATGAGTTTTATCTTTCCGATATTATCAAAAACCAAGCTAACGACAACTTTGTTTATTTGATGCTGAGAAAATCTTTATTCGAATTTCTTACAAATATAATCACTCTATCTATGATGACTCTGTGAAAACAAAATTCATGAACACTTTGATCCGTTAACTTCATACTTTTAATAGCATCAAAAATATTTTACTTATTATTAAGATTCTCTAAATTAATCTTTTCCATCCCTCTGTTGAAAATTTTTGATTCGTATTGAAACATTATAGCGATCAAAAATGTTTTACTTCTTAATATAATTTTAAACAAAAATGAAATACAACACATTAGGCAACACTGGACTTAAAGTTTCAGAGTTATGTTTAGGCACCATGACCTTTGGCGGCAAAGGAATGTGGACAGCCATTGGAATGCTTCCCCAGGAAGCAGTAAATGAATTAGTAAAGATGGCCGTTGATTATGGAATCAACTTTATTGATACGGCTAACATTTACAGTGAAGGCTTGAGTGAAATGATGACTGGCAAGGCCATACGTGATCTTGGCTTAAAACGAGATGAGCTAGTTATTGCAACGAAAGTAAGAGGGGCTATGGGCTCAGGTCCTAATGATTCAGGCTTGAGTCGTAAACACATCCTCCAACAAGCCGATGAAAGTCTTAAACGTCTTCAAATAGACTATATCGACTTATATCAAATTCATGGCTTCGATCCCTTAACGCCTTTTGAAGAAACACTGTCGGCTTTAGATTCTTTGGTAAAAAGCGGAAAGGTACGTTACATCGGCTGCAGCAATCTGGCAGCTTGGCAAATCATGAAAGCCTTAGGCATCTCAGCCCAAAATCATCTTTCAAAATTTGTTTCCTTACAAGCACATTATACCATTGCTACTCGCGATCTCGAAAGAGAAATCGTTCCTCTCCTCCTCGACCAAAAAATTGGACTAATGGTTTGGAGTCCATTATCAGGCGGTTTTTTAAGTGGAAAATACGATAGAAATATGAAAGCCGAAGAAGGACGTCGCACTGATTATGATTTTCCACCTATCAATAAAGAAAAGGCTTTCCATATTATCGATGTCTTGCGCTCGATTGCTCTTGCTAAAAATATCAGCGTCGCTCAGGTGGCATTAGCTTGGTTGTTGCATCAGCCGGTTGTTACCTCAGTGATTTTGGGAGCTAAAAAGAAAGAACAATTAGCCGATAATTTGAAATCAGGTGAAGTTAAACTAAATGAAGATGATTTGAAAAAACTGGACGAGATTAGCCAGCTTACACCGGAGTACCCTGCTTGGATGATCAATATAATGGCTTCTGATAGAATGTCTTCATAATTCGTTCACTTCTGAACATTTGTATCCGACAAGATTAAGGCAGGTTTTTTCATTTTTTATAATTGATTGAAAATATAGCCTGCCTTTCCCTTTAAATAGCATAGTGTTTTTGTTCGCAACTTCTTATGGCGAATTTGTTTTAGGAATATTTAGTAAGAAGATATATGAATATAAATCTAAAGTACTACCTTATTTTTTAATATATTCCCATACGGTTTAATGCTTGACGATACTTTTGAGCATTTTTTTGATGTTCTTCGTGTGAGGCTGTAAAATAGTGGTAACCCGACATATCTTCTCGTGCACAGAAAAAAAGATAATTGTTCTTTTCGGCGTTCAACACAGCATCTATAGAAGCAATGGAAGGAATACAAATAGGCCCTGGAGGCAAACCTTTATATTTATAAGTATTATAAGGCGAATCAATTTCTTTGTGAGCTGCCATCACTCTTTTAATGGACCAATCGCCTAAGGCAAATTTAAGAGTGGGATCGGCTTGGAGTGGCCAGCCCAATTTCAAGCGGTTGAGATATACTCCTGCCATGCGTGATTTTTCATCATTTTTGTTCGTTTCCTGTTCGATAATCGAGGCAAGAGTAACCACATCGGGTATGCTTAATCCAAGCCGACGGGCTTTCTCCCTTCTTGTACTGTCCCAAAAAATTTTATGTTCCTTATACATCCTATCCATGAACGATTCAGCCGATGTATTCCACCAAAATTCGTAAGTATTAGGAATAAATAAGGCAAATACATTATCGCTGTTCAAGCCATATTTCTTCAAAAACTCATTGTCCTTCATAAGATGCATTAGAATGGCTGAATCAGCTTCTAATTGCTGAGATATTCGTGAAGCCAGTTGTTCTTTCGAGCGAATATTGTTAAAGACAAGTTCTACTGGTACCTGATGACCCCCCGAGAGCATGCGTATAAGTTCGAGATTACTCATTCGGCTTATCAAACGATATCGTCCCGGAATGACACGCTCATCGAGTTTGCGCTGGCGGGCTAACCATTCAAAAGTTTTCCTGTTGATGATTAAACCTTTCTCATAAAGTATATTCTTCAAATCTTTAAAATCAGAACCTGTAGGAATATTTATATATACAACGCTTT
Organism: Bacteroidales bacterium UBA5762; assembly: GCA_002418865.1. Taxonomy (GTDB): domain Bacteria; phylum Bacteroidota; class Bacteroidia; order Bacteroidales; family TTA-H9; genus TTA-H9. The sequence continues at coordinate 19,368 of DIEY01000012.1, forward strand.
CATTCTTAGTCCAAACATTTGGTTTAAACAAAGCAGAATAAAAAACATAAGCCACAATGAGAGCGATGATGATGCATACGATCAATAGACTAAAAATAATTTTTTGCGCTGGGGTTCGTCTTCTTTTAGAAGGATATTTGTTCTTAATATAATAAGCCATCTTTCAAACACTAACATTATTAAGCAATTGAAGAAAAAACTCATCTTCCCAATGGTTTGCGTTGATCACCCATTCTTTTCTTCTCCCTGTGATTTCGAAACCGAATTTTTGGAACAGCCGCAAGCTTGGTTCGTTTGAGACTAAGATGCTACAGTATAATTGGTGAAGAGCTAGCACCTGAAAACTATGATGAATCATCAAATCGAGGGCCTCCTTGGCAAAGCCCTTTCTTCTTTCTTGTTTTTCAATGGCAATACCTATACCCGCTCTGCGATTCAAAGGATCGAAATCAAAAAGGTCGATTAAACCAACAGGACGTTTGTTGTGAAGCGATTCGATGACCATTCGAAGTTCGCGGCTGCCATAAATATCCTGTATGGTTGAGTTCAACACATATTGTTCAATAGCATAGCGCGAATAAGGTGTAACCGTTTGGGTTACCCTCCATAATGAGGGGTCATTTTCAAAATGATAAATCCAATCGGCATCTTCCATCTCCATTGCCCTGAGTCGTATATTATCTCCTTGTATCATAATTATATAGTATATCTTCCATGAAAAACGAAGGTTGCAGGGCCAGTGAGCGTAATTTGAATGAATTTCTCGTTTTCTCTTTCAAAATTTACTTTTAAATCTCCTCCTCTTGTTAAAACCTTAATTGGCCCATGGTACAAATTCTTAACAAGACTATAAGCTATAGCCGAGGCAGTTACTCCAGTTCCACAACTTAATGTTTCAGCTTCAACACCTCTTTCGTAAGTTCTAACAAAAATTCCATCTGATGTCTCGGCTACAAAATTCACGTTGATGCCTTCGTCTTTATAAAGTGATTGATAACGAATTCTCCTTCCTTCTTGATCGACATCATAATTATTCAAATCCTGATATTTCACAAACCGCACCAAATGGGGTGATCCTGTATTAAGAACCCAGTCGTCGCCGAACTGATGAATAAAACTTACATCATTTAAGGATAATCTAACCATTGTTTCAAAACGATTCGTGCTTAATATTTCAGCCGTATGAATTCCATCTGCAGCCTTAAATTGGGTTTGTTGTTGAATGATTCCTAAGGATTTGGCAAAAGCAACCACACACCTACCCCCATTGCCGCACATGGTAGCTAAATTACCATCGGAATTGTAATAAAGCATTTCGAAATCATACTCTTCGGATGAATTGAGCAAAATCAGACCATCGGCACCTATACCCAGATGACGATGACATAAATTTGCAATCATATTTCTATCTGCTGAAAAAAAGTCAGTCCGATTATCTATTAAAATAAAATCATTCCCACTTCCATGATATTTAGCAAAATCCATGTTCTTAACTTAACATTATTTAAACCACTTTAACCTTTCGTTAAAAAGCCTCACAGTCAAACAGGAATAAAAATTTTTACAAGTATTACCGAAGCGAAATTAATATGAAAATGAATTAAGGTACAATTATTGAGTAAAATTTGTTTGTCAGAAAATTTAATAATAAGATGAAAAACACATTTAAGGATTTAAAAATCAATAATATGAAAAAATATCTTTCATTCTTTATTGTGGCCATATTAGGTGGTCTTATTTCTTTAGCTATTTACAAAGCCATTGAACCTGAGCCCACGAGCTTTCAAGTTCAACAGTCAACTCCTGCTCAACAAGTTAGTCTTACAGGGGTTTCTGGCATGCCATTGCCTGATTTTGTAGAAGCAGCCAATAATACGGTTCATGCGGTGGTACATATTAAAGCAGAATTTGCAAGAAAAAATTCTCTTTATGAAGATTTCTTCGAAAATTTCTTCAATCCTTTTAGTGTACCCAGATCGTCTGCCCCGATTATCGGAACTGGTTCGGGGGTTATTATTTCGCCCGAAGGCTATATAATAACCAATAATCACGTTGTTCAGGATGCGATTAATATAGAAGTTACATTGAACGATAAAAGAGTTTACAAGGCAAAAGTCGTGGGTACTGATCCATCTACTGATTTAGCCTTAATTAAAATCGACGAGAACAATTTACCTTATTTAATTTACGGCAATAGTGACGATTTAAAAGTAGGAGAATGGGTATTAGCCGTTGGCAATCCATTTAATTTAACCAGTACGGTTACTGCAGGAATTGTCAGTGCCAAAGCGAGAAATATCAATATTTTAGGTGATCGGACGGGTCAAACCATAGAATCTTTTATACAAACCGACGCAGCAGTCAATCGTGGCAATAGTGGAGGGGCATTAGTCAATACGAGAGGAGAATTGGTGGGAATAAATGCGGCCATTGCTTCTGGTAATGGTTTTTATACAGGCTATTCATTTGCCATTCCTATCAACCTTGTACGCAAGGTGGCTAAAGATTTGCTGCAATATGGCGAAGTGCAAAGAGGATATATTGGCGTTCAGATTCAAGAAGTGGATGCAGAATTAGCTAAAAAGAAAAATCTCGATAAGATTAAAGGGGTATATGTGGCCGATGTTACCGATAATGGCTCTGCTCAAAAGGCAGGCATTAAGCCGGGTGATGTTATAGTTGCCGTTAATGATAGAGAAGTTAACAGTAATTCTGAGCTCTTAGAAATCATTGGTCAATATAGCCCGGGCGATAAAATTAATCTGACCATAGAAAGAAATGGACAACCTAAAACCTATGAGATTACACTTACGAATCAACAAGGAACAACAGAAAAAATTAAACATGAAGAGGCTTCCTTCATCGAAAACTTAGGTGCCTCATTTCGACCTGTTCCCGATGAAATAAAAAAACAACTGGGCATACAATCAGGTGTGGAAATTACCGAATTGCGTCCTGGAGCTTTATCGGCCATAGGAATTAAAAAGGGATTCATCATCACGCGTATCGACAGAGTAAGAGTAAACTCCGTAAAGGATATAGAAGATGCCCTGAAAGATAAACGCGGAGGAGTACTCATAGAAGGCATTTATCCGAATGGCGTTAGAGCCTATTATGGACTTGGATTATAATCTCTTGGGCATACACAATTTACCGACAGAGCTTCAATTTTCTCAATCAACGATGGCTCTGTCGGTATTTGTAATAATGATCTTAAAGATGAAAAAAAGGAAATCAAGCCTTCATCCATTCTTTCAATATAAATTCGAAATATCCTAAAAGAAACATCAGAAAATCAATAGAAATAAAAATTACAGTCAAAATTCATTCTATTTCTCATGTTGATTGTTTAATTCTGGAAGATTTGCAAATAAAAAAATAGAAAAAGATGGGAATAATCATGTCAAAGTTTATATCTAATCGAATTACAACAATTTACAAATCATTTGGAAGATAAGATGGAATAAATTCAGGCATAATATTTGCGTATTATTTGCGCGCTTTGAAGGTTCAAAAATTTTATAAATGGTGTAACCATTGAACCAATAAGATTGTCATTTGTTTCGTTAGGATTCGTAATTGGTAAATATATACAATGAGGCAACTTAAAATTGCAAAATCTATTACAAACCGCGAGAATGCTTCGCTTGACAAATATCTTCAAGATATTGGCAAGGAAGAGATGATTACGGTGGAAGAAGAAGTAAAATTAGCCCAAAGGATTCAGGAAGGCGACCAAAAGGCTATGGAGAAACTGTGTAAAGCCAATTTAAGGTTTGTAGTTTCTGTAGCCAAACAATATCAGAATCAGGGATTAAGTCTTCCGGATCTCATCAGTGAAGGCAATGCTGGATTAATCAAGGCTGCACAAAAATTTGATCCCACTCGTGGGTTCAAGTTTATCTCTTATGCTGTTTGGTGGATTCGCCAGAGTATTTTGCAGGCTTTAGCCGAGCAATCTCGTATCGTAAGGTTACCTTTGAACCAGGTAGGTTCGCTCAATAGGATTAAAAAAGAAGCATCAAAATTAGAGCAAAAACTTGAAAGGCCACCTTCAACTGAAGAGCTCGCTGAAGCCATGGAATTACCGGAAACCAAAGTAGATTCGGTGATGAAGGTGAACACACATTACGTGTCGATGGATGCACCTCTTCAGGATGATGAAGACACCAAATTCATCGATGTCTTTGTGGCAGAAGATACTCCGGCTACCGACGAAAACTTGATTAATGAGTCTTTGAAAGCCGAAATTGATCGTTCGCTTTCCACCCTATCCCCCAAAGAGCGAGAGATTGTATGTCTTTATTACGGTATTGGGCAAAATTATGCACTTACACTCGATGAGATTGGGGCCAAATTTAATCTAACCCGAGAAAGGGTGCGTCAGATTAGGGAAAGAGCTATCCGACAATTGAAGCATACTTCGAGAAGCCGTTTGTTGAAAGCCTATTTAGGCCAATAGCCCTTTATAAAGGACAGGACAACGAAAAGCGGNNATCAGGGTATCGGCCCGCTTGATTTATCACCTATAAATATAAATTTATAGCATTTTAACTACTAAATCGGCTAAACGCTGCGAATAACCCATTTCATTATCATACCAAGCTACTACTTTTACAAAATTCCCATCGATAACTTGGGTAAGTAAACTATCGAAAACAGAAGAGTGCTTATTCCCTATAATATCGCTACTTACTACAGGATCTACGCAATACTCGAGTATTCCCTTTAATTTTCCTTCGGCTGCTTCTTTCATGGCTGCATTAATCTCATCTTTAGTGGTTTTAACAGCCAATTCAGCAGTAAAATCAACTATTGAACCATCAGGTGTAGGAACACGCATGGCAAAACCATCTAATTTCCCTTTTAACTCAGGAATCACCAAAGCAACGGCTTTTGCAGCTCCAGTTTTGGTTGGTATAATACTCATGGCTGCCGAACGCGCCCTGCGAAGATCCTTATGCGGTGCATCCAATATAACCTGATCGTTGGTGTAAGAATGAACCGTATTCATCAATCCCCTTACGATACCAAACTTTTCGTGCAAAATTTTGACAACGGGTGCAAGACAATTGGTAGTACACGAAGCATTCGAAATAAGCTTATGCTCAGGTTTAATCAGATGATCGTTTACACCAATTACTACTGTTATATCCACATCATCTGCATTGTCGGAAGGAACTGATAAGGCTACCTTTTTAGCCCCAGCTGTCAAATGCTTTGACATCTTTTCTCGATTACGAAATACCCCCGTTGATTCCACAACAACATCAATACCCAAATCTTTCCAAGGTAAATTTAAAGGATCTTTTTCGGCATAAATCCTAATCTTCCGCCCATTAACTATAAGATAATCTCCATCTACCTCTATTGTACCAGGAAATTTTCTATGCACAGAATCGTACTTTAATAAATGCGCCAGGGTTTTTGAATCGGTTAAGTCATTAATAGCTATAACCTCTATTTCATCTTTTTCGAGTAAAGCTCTGAAAGTGAGCCTGCCTATACGTCCAAATCCATTAATTGCAATTTTTGCTTTAGCCATTTTTATAGTTTTTAATTTTCCTCTGCAAAAATAACAACTTCATCGTAATTACTTGTGAAATTTAGTTTATATTTCATCAATATATGAGTAACAATAGCTTACACCCAAGAATAAATAATCTTTATACACCATTTGCATTTCTATAAATCTTTACTAAAAGCCAAATTTTCTTCTTTCTAAACTTTTAAAAAATTCTTACTTTCGTCGAAGTATTAACCTGAGACCATGCTGAGTGAAAATCCCATTTTGAAGATTTTTATCCCTTTGCTTGCAGGCATTTTTTTAAGTATTAGCTTCACTGAATTAAGAATCTCTCCGCTACTGTGTGGCTGTCTACTTCTGGCTACAGCTGTATATTTCATATTCTTTTTTATACGACTTCCATATAAAGTTCGATGGATTTATGGATTTATTCTCAACATATTGATGTTTACAACAGGAATATCTTTGGTAAGCCTCAAGGAATTTTCATTTAAATTTCATCATTTTTCTTCTGGTTTTATGTCAGAATATTATCAAGCTGAAATAGAAGATTATCCTCAAGTAAAGCCAAAAACCTACAAAGTAATAGCCAAAATTTATGGTTTATACGATTCGAACCAGTGGAAACCAGTTTCAGGAAAAATAATGGTCTATTTCGAAAAAACTCAGCAAGCGAGTGACCTGACGCCGGGAACGCGTATCTTATTCAGGGGAAATTATTTTAGTATAAAAAATTCAGGCAATCCAGGTTCCTTTGATTATAAAAATTATCTTGCCCGACGCGGAATCTATCACCAAATATATCTTAAAGAAAAAGACTGGAAAATTATTGGACAATCAAAAAATTTCAGTCTGAAGACTTTAGCCGCCAAAGCCAGAATGCAACTTCTTAAAATGATGAAGGCTAATGGTTTGAGTGGAAATGAGTACAGCGTAGCAGCAGCAATTTTATTAGGCAATAGTGATTATTTAGACTCAGAACTAAGACAAAAATACTCCGGAGCAGGAACAATGCACATTTTAGCCGTATCGGGTCTTCATGTCGGGATTATCTATCTCATTTTGTTTTCATTATTAGGTTTCATGACTAAAATGCCCAATGGAAGGCTCCTCAGGTCAATTATTGTGGTAGTTGCCATTTGGATATATGCAATTATTACAGGTTTAAGTCCATCGGTTACAAGAGCAGCTACCATGTTTACTTTTGTCTCGGTGGGTCAAATATTTAAGCGCAAAACTCCTATCTTCAATACTTTAACAGCTTCAGCTTGCTTTATTCTCATCTTTAATCCCTTTCTCATCAAGGAAATTGGATTTCAACTTTCATATTTAGCAGTAGCTGGGATTGTGGTTACTCAGCGAGGAATCTATCAACTATTGAATTTCAAAAACAAGATAGCCGATAAAACATGGGGCATGATCTGCGTTTCCATTGCCTCTCAAATCGCTACTTTCCCAATTACCTTGTATTATTTTCATCAATTCCCAGTGTATTTTCTTATTTCTAATCTTCTTGTTATTCCTTTATCTTATATCATCATGATGCTTGGGGTTGCATTTTTGGTTATACTGCCATTAAGTTATGTCGCTTTTTATGTTGGTAAAATTCTTTCGGCTTCTATCTGGTTAATGAACCAAAGCGTAAGCTGGGTAGAAGGATTACCAGGGGCAGTTGCAACGGGAATCTATATTACAACTTCACAATATCTCCTTCTCTATTTTATTATCATCATGCTTATTATCTTTTTCGCAAAGAACATTAAAACATACTTTATAGCTGCCTTGGCTGGAATATTATTATTTATAAGCTTGGGCACAATTTATTTTAATGATCACAGTAAACAACAAAGCATTTACGTCATGAACTCGTCTCGCATACAGGGGCCATGGATAGTAGATGGATTCAATGCATGGAATTTCACATCTCAAGCCGAAGGCATATCAGAAAGCCTGCAAATACAGCAATCATTAAAAATTAAGAATATGCAGACTCTTACCAATACAAACTTGATACAATGGAATGATAGCTTCATCTATTATATTCCAAATGGTTCTAATTCATTGAATTACATTTCGATACAACCCAATTATTGCATTATCTCTGGAAAGCCAAATTTCAGTTTTGAAGAATTGCTCCGGAATATTCATCCACAGATGATAATTATGGATGGGAGCGTACCTCGATGGATTTGCACACAATGGAAAGAAGCTGCAAAAACAGCCCAAATAAACTATCATGCAGTGCCTCTGGATGGACTGCTACACATCAATATGAGAAAATAAGCTACTGGCCGCGTCTATCAGCTGCGACAAACCTTCCAAAAACGATCCCCCCGCTGTAGCAAACCCTGCCTGACCACCACCTCCTCCTTTTATTAAAGGTGATAAAACCTTAACTATTTCTCTGGCATCTAATTTTTTGTTTTCGACAAGATCATCACTAATAATCAGACTAAATCCGGGTTTATTTTGATGAACATAAGCAATTAATCCTGCAAAAGGATGATACTGCTGTTTTAATTTGAACAGCAAGTCCTTGGCCATTTGTGCATCAACATCACACTTTGTGCATAATAAATGAATGCCATTGGTAGTTTTAATATTTCCAATAATTGACTCTAAAAGCGAATTTATTTTAAATTGTCGTAAGCTTTCAACCTCTATTTCAAGCTTTTGCTTTTCATCCAGGAGGTTTTTTACTCCTTTGATGGCATCAACCGGATTTTTTACAAGTATTTTCACTTCATCGAGAATTTGAAGCTGCTGATTATAATAAGATACGGCAGCAGCGCCTGTAATTGCCTCAATTCGACGTACACCAGCAGCTATACCGGTTTCAGACACAATTTTTATTAATCCAATCTGTCCTGTGGCTTGCACATGAGTTCCTCCGCATAATTCGACAGAATATTCAGGATCGAAGGCTACAACTCTCACTCTTTCACCGTATTTCTCACCAAAAAGAGCCATTGCACCCATCTCTTTGGCTTCTTCCATCGGTAGATTTCTCCATTCTTTTAGTTTTAAATTTTCCCAAATTTTTTCATTGACCATAGATTCAATTTTCAGGATTTCATCCGAGGTCAATCGTGTATAATGAGAAAAGTCAAAACGCAAACGATTTTCATCTACCAGTGATCCTTTTTGCTCGACGTGGGATCCTAACACCTTGCGCAAGGCTGCATGCAACAGATGAGTTGCACTATGGTTATTAGCCGTAAGGCGACGTTTCTCTTTGTCTACTTTTAACAACACTGGTTGACTGACATCAGAAGGAATATGTGGAACTATATGAATAACAAGGTTATTCTCCTTGATAGTGTCATGGACCTCAATTTCTTCATTTCCTGAGATTATCCATCCTCTATCTCCAACTTGTCCGCCTGACTCAGCATAAAAAGGAGTGCGATTGAATACGATCTGATAATATTGTTTCTTAGTCGTTGTAACATGTCGATATTTAATGATTTCAGCCTCGGCTTCTAAAATATCGTAACCCACAAAAGTAGTTTCGGCTAATCCTGGATTTAGCTCAACCCAATCATCTGTATTAATGGCAGCGTCATCTTTTGAACGTTGTTTTTGCTCCTTAAGCTTTCGCTGAAAAGAATCCATATCGACTTTCCAACCTTTTTCATCCGCCATTAATTGGGTAAGATCGACAGGGAAACCATAAGTATCGTACAATTCGAAGGCAAAGTTTCCATCGATAATTCCTTTAGAAGGATGATTTTCGAGATAGATGTTGAATTTTTGTATTCCTGATTCAAGGGTACGTAAAAAATTAGCTTCCTCCTCGTTCATAACATTTCGAATAAGAATTTCCTGTGTAGCCAACTCGGGAAAAACCATACTCATTTGATCTTTCAATACAGGAACTAAGGAAACCATAAAGGGTTGGCGAAAACCTAAAAAAGTATAACCATAACGTACAGCCCTTCGCAAAATTCGTCGTATTACATAACCTGCCTTGTTATTCGATGGCAATTGACCATCGGCAATAGCAAAAGCTACTGCACGCAAATGATCGGCTACTACACGCATGGCAACATCTACCATTGGGTCTCTTCCGTAATCCTTGCCCGATAACTTCTCAATTTCTTGAATAATAGGTAGAAAAACATCGGTATCATAGTTGCTTTGTTTACCCTGTAAAACCATGCATAATCGTTCAAAACCCATACCCGTATCTACATGACGTGCAGGCAGCTTCATCAATTGACCACTGGCCATGCGGTTATATTCTATAAAAACCAAATTCCAGATTTCTATAACTTTGGGATGACCCTTATTGACGAGTGTACATCCAGGCTCAGCCATTCTTTCTTCTTCTGAACGAATATCTACATGAATTTCGGAACAAGGGCCACAAGGCCCAGTGTCGCCCATCTCCCAAAAATTATCTTTTTTCTTGCCAAAAAGCACTTTCTCACCACTCTGGAAACGTTTCCATATCTCGAACGATTCCTTATCGGCTGGTAAATTTTCGGCTTCATCTCCTTCAAATACAGTTACATACAATCTATTACTGTCGATTTTATATACTTCTGTAAGAAGTTCCCATGCCCAAGCAATGGCTTGTTCCTTAAAATAATCCCCAAACGACCAATTCCCTAACATCTCGAACATGGTGTGGTGATATGTGTCATGCCCAACTTCCTCCAAATCGTTATGTTTCCCAGAAACCCTTAAGCATTTTTGTGTATCAGCCACACGTGGAAATGGTGCAGGCCGATTTCCCAAAAAAATATCCTTAAACTGATTCATCCCTGCATTGGTAAACATTAAAGTAGGGTCATTCTTTATAACCATTGGTGCCGAAGGTAGGATTCGGTGCTGGTGTTCTGCAAAAAAATCGAGAAAAGTCTTACGTATATCGGCTGATGTCATCATGGGCTTTATTCCTTCCATTAAACCTATATCTTTTTTCCTAATCCTATCAAATAATATGAGCTCAATAATAAATGAACATTCATAATTATAAAATATTCAATAAATTATGCATATAATAAAAAATTTTCGCTTAAAGGCCGCAAATTTACATGAAAATATTATCTTTGCCATGAAAGTTTTATGTTTCAAATAATCATCTGTAAAAATCTGAAAAGCCATGGGACGGAAAATACGCTATTACTTTGATCCACTTACTTTAACGTATCAAATCATCCCTGTCAGATTTCGCGATCGCTTAAAAAGAGTTCTGTATATTTTAGCTGGCGGATTGGTATTTTCTACAGTTGTTATTGCGCTTGCCTTTAAATTTCTATCTTCTCCCAAAGAAAGAATTTTATTAAGACAAATTGAACAGTATAAGGTACAGGTAGAAGCCATGAACCATGAGCTCGATCAAATGCAAAAGATTTTAGCCGATCTGCAAAATCGTGACGATAATATTTACAGAGTAATTTTCGAAACAGAACCTATTCCTTCCAGTGTCAGGCAAGCAGGTATAGGGGGATCCAAACGTTATGAAAATCTCGAAGGCAATGATAATCTTAAGCAATTATTAGAAACCGCCAAGAAACTCGACAAAGTAAAAAGTCAAATCTATGTGCAATCAAAATCGTTTGATGAGGTTTTTGAATTGGCAAAGAAAAAGGAAGCTATGGTTAAAGCTATTCCTGCTATTCAGCCTGTGAGCCAACGAGATTTGAAATATATTTCTTCATATTTTGGTTATAGAATTCATCCCTTTTATAAAACGGTGATGTTTCACGAAGGCATTGATTTTACTGCACCTAAAGGTACTAAAGTTTATGCCACAGGTGATGGAAAAGTTAAAGAGGCTTCATTGATAAATCTAGATGGTTTTGGTAAAAAAATAATCATCGATCATGGTTTTGGTTATCAAACCGTTTACGCCCACCTCAATTCCCTTAATGTAAAGCCTGGCCAGAATATAAAGCGGGGTGATGTTATAGCTACTGTAGGCACGAGTGGCCTCTCAACAGGCCCGCATTTGCATTACGAAGTTATTTATAACCACCAAAAAGTGAACCCGGCTTATTTTATGTTCGACATAGACCCGGCCACCTTCCAAGATATTATACGTCAATCGTCGGATTACAAAGAATCTTCCAATATCCTTGTAGCTGAATAATTTTCTTACATCTAAATTCAGTAAAATTCTTCATGTCTTCCCACAACCATCAGGAAAAAAAAGAACAATTGTATTATACAATTGGTGAAGTAAGTAAAATGTTAGATGTAAATCAAAGTACATTAAGGTATTGGGAAAAGGAGTTTGAAGGTATACATCCTTATCGTAATCGAAAAGGAACTCGTTTCTATCATACAGAAGATGTAGAAACGCTACGATTAGTCAAGTATTTGCTTAAAGAAAAAGGATTTACCATTGCAGGAGCACGCGATTATCTGAAAACCAATCGTAGCCATGCCCTCAAAAACATGGACATCGTCGAAACTCTAAAAAACATCAAGGAATTTCTTATTCAGCTACGCAATAATCTATAAAGTGCTTTATGTTTTTCTATCATCTTCTCGACTGGTTTTTTACCATTTTCCATTCGACTTTGATGATATTCAATCTTATTGGATGGTGTTTTGCTAAACTGCGTAAGCTTAACCTCATCACTTTACTACTTACGGCTTCAATGTGGACAATAGCAGGCATTTGGTATGGCTTGGGTTATTGCCCACTTACCGATTGGCATTATGACGTCTTGAGAATTCTGGGTTATCACAACCTTCCAAATTCTTATCTGCAGTTTATTGTGCATCGACTGACAGGCCTAAACTTAAGTACACCAATTGCTGATATCATTACCGTGGGTGGACTTATCTTGTCCTTGGTTATATCCATCATCCTTAATTATCATGACTACCAGAACAAAAGAAAGAATAGACGGGAAGCACCCAAGATGTTAGAAGATGAAAATGTAAAATGAAGATTAATGAATAAATGAATATTCGCCTCAGTAATATTTTTGGTCTTTTAAGAATCTACCCACATAATCGATAATTCCATCGTGCAAAGATGTAAAATTAGGAGCAAGACCCGTTGCTTCGAGTTTATGAATATCGGCCTGTGTAAAATACTGATATTTATCGCGTATGTCTATAGGAGTATCAATAAATTCAATGGCTGGGGGAAGCTCGAGAGCCTCGAATACTGCCTCTGCAAGCCGAAGAAATGGTTCTGCTTTCCCTGTGCCCAGATTATAAATTCCAGAAACAGGTCTGTTTTTCCAAAAGCGAATCAAAGTTTCTACTACATCGAAAACATAAATAAAGTCTCTTTTCTGCATTCCATCGGCATAATCAGGTCTGTGCGAACGAAATAGCCTTACTTTGCCTGTTTTTCTGATTTGATTAACTGAATGAAAAATTACAGACGCCATCCGATTTTTATGATATTCATTAGGCCCATAAACATTGAAAAACTTAAAACCAGCCCAAAATGGAGGGGCTATTTCCTGCTGAAGAACCCATTTGTCGAATTCATTCTTTGAAATGCCATAAGGATTCAATGGTTGAAGAAAAGGGATAAGATGATGATCGTCACTATATCCCAACTCTCCTGCACCATACGTAGCAGCACTCGAGGCATATAGTAAAGGTATTTGATATTGACTGCAAAAATCGAAGATCTGTTTGGAATAATTGAGATTGAGAACATCGAATACTTTCTCATTCATTTCGGTCGTATCGGTACGGGCGCCTAAATGAAAAACAACCTCAATATCAGCAGAAAGCTCATGAGCACGTCGCAAAAAATCTTCTCTGGGTACGCACAGAGCATAATGTTTATTTATCCAATTTGGTTTTTTAAGATTTGACGAAAAATCATCGACTAAAATCAGATTTTCGTAACCCAATTCATTCAATTTGCCTACAAGGCAACTCCCAATAAATCCCGCAGCTCCAGTAACGATAATTTTTTTTGGCATTAAAACGAAAGAAATAAAACAATCAATCAGATCAAAAGATTATACATTTTAACGTGGAAGCACATTCAGGGCTTCATGAACTGAAAAAGTAAGGTTCTGAATAGCTTTTTCTATGTCCCATCCTTCTTCATCAGGGGGACCAATATAATTTGAAACCGCTCTTAATTCAATAAAAGGCACTTCACTGGCAAGACAGCTAAAGAAGAAGGCACCACCTTCTTGAGTCTCGATATCGGCCTCTATATTAGAATGATAGGTATTGGGACGTCTTTCGGTAAGATTTACCAAATTAACTGTAGCTCCACGAGCCGTTGCCAGATTCTTGAACCCCATTACTTGATTGAAATGAGGATTCTGCAATATAGTATTCTTACAAGCAGTAGGCAAACTGGTATCAAACCCCATGTCCTGTAAGTACTTAAACCCAGCATCATCACTCATCCCGAATTCAGGAAAAAATTCTTCATTTACGTTAAGCACCGTACCAGGAGAAAATTCCTTTCGAAAAGAACTGCATATTCCAGCATCGAGCACTAAATTATATTGGGTATTTTGCAGAGCCTTTCCTACTCCAAAAGCAGTAGCTACCATGCCCATACCTGTCACCAATACATCAATGCGATGCTCACCATATCGAAAAGAATAATTGTTTCCAGAATACTTACGTAAAAAGCTAAACCCATCCATCAAAGGCTTTGCCTCCAGCCAAGTGGCTGTAACTAATAAAATACGCATTATAAAAACTTTATGAATGTACTTTTATTTAATCTACTATCAAAACTTAACCCGATTTCGAAGACAAAACTATAAGACTTAGTATCAGTGGCCTTATTATGCTTTGCCCTTTCGTTTAGATTTGCTTGATGTGTGATATGATTGCTCTATTCTATTGCAAAATTATATTTTTTTTGAATAGCAAGTGAAATAAAACTCAAAAACAATCATTAAGGTGAGTATGACCAATGAAAACATAAAACAACCATCGAAGCTCAACACTCTTTATATTTTTTTATTTTCAACAATTTAATTATAAGCGAACGCTTTGAAATGCTATCTGGACTTTAACACTGAAGGGTATTCTTCAAGTGCTCAAATTAAATCTTTTAAAACTGTAAAATCCTTTTCAAGTTGAGGAGTTAAAATTGAAGGAAAAAGGATACTTCATTTCTATTCATCATTCATTGAAGAAAGCATTTCGCACAACTCACTTAGAATCATTGCGGTAGCTCCCCAAATCTTCGTTTCACCCACGCAAAAAGCCGGAGCCTCTATAGGAGCTTCATTTGAGGCTTGAAAAACTTCAAAGTGTTTGTAATCATCATTCATAAGACAACTAAGCCGAATCTTAATCACCTTCTGTACCTCTTCGGGTTGAGGATAAAAATCATCACAGCCATCGGCAAGAGCAACAAATGGATAAATCATAAAATTGCTCAAGGGGAGATAAAGAGGGGTAAGCTGACCTAAAATGTTAACATGATTGCAATTGAGGGCAATTTCTTCGGCTGCTTCGCGTAGAGCAGTATCCATTAATGTTTTATCTTGAGGCTCACGGCGACCACCCGGAAAAGAAATCTGCCCAGAATGTGGCCCCCCATCTTCAGTTCGATGAATAAATACGACTGCATAATCATCGGAATCTTCTACTAAAAGAACCAAAACCGCACTCTCTATGGGTATAGCATCTGCACGTGGAATATGTCTTCTACCCACGGGCGCCATTTTTTTCTGAGCATCCCAGCCGGGTAAATAACTCGAAAGCCTTTCCTGCAATTTGCTGATATCTATTGCCTTCCCCTTCACAATTCGTTAATTTATTTTTGGATATCGATATATTCTATTCCTTCCTCAACTAATAACAAAATAAATTATCTTTTGACTGCCATCAAACTGATTTTAATAAAATTATTCAAGAGGTAATTCCTCAACCATTAAATAAATGTATTTTGCCAACTAAAGCCTAATTTAATCGATTTTTTGCTTCTGCTTTTACATAGTCATAAATTTTGATGATATGAAACCTTACTTTTTATTTTCAAAGCCTTAATAAAAGAAGAGGGCTTTCATTTTATTCAAACTTTGAACTGCATGACTTAAAATTCGTTGGGGTATTGAATTTTTTAGTACTTTTATTGCCGGTATGATTTACGATGTTTACATGGAAAAAACCAAGGAAAAAACTATTACACAAGAAGTAACAGGCACCATCGATGTAAAGGATTTAATTCTTTTTAACGATGATGTAAATACTTTTGATTATGTGATAGGATGTTTGGTCGAAGTATGCGGACACACTTATGAACAAGCGGAACAATGTGCCACTATAGCACATTTGAAAGGCAAATGTCCTATAAAAATAGGAACTTATGAGGAACTCAAACCTCTATGTGATGAGTTGACACGTCTGAAATTGACCGTCTCAATCAAATAGCCCTATGAGCTGGAGCATTATCATCATTTTAATTGTAATTGGGCTAATATTTATGGTCCTCGAAATTCTGGTAATTCCCGGCACTTCGGTAGGAGGCATTGTAGCTCTGGCTTGTTTAGGCATTGCTATATGGCAGAGTTTTGCTAACTATGGAATGACAGCTGGCTTGATTACATTAGGTGTTACTTTGCTTGTCAGTTTCTTGGCACTCTATTTTTCTTTGAAGTCGAAAACATGGAAGCGGCTTATGCTAACTGAGGAAAATACAGCAAAAGTAAATGTAATAGATGAAGACATCGTAAAACCCGGTAAACAAGGATTAACCATTTCAAGATTAGCACCAGCTGGAAAGGTCGAAATTGATGGTCAGGAATATGAAGCCCATACGTTCGGGGAATATGTAGATCCTGGTCAAAAGGTGATAGTCGTAAAGATTGAATTCAATAAAATTTATGTAAAATCCATTTAATCAACATTTTATGTCAACTACACTATTAATTATTATCATTGGACTGGCGGCCCTTTTTGGGTTATGGATCATTTTTTACTTTATTCCTGTAGGTTTATGGTTTTCAGCCTTAGTGAGTGGGGTGAGAATCTCATTGTTACAATTGATTTTGATGCGTTGGAGAAAAGTACCTCCCGCGGTCATAGTCAATAATCTGATTGCTGCCACAAAAGCTGGATTAAAGATCAATGCCAATGATCTTGAAACCCATTATTTAGCTGGAGGACGCGTAAAATCGGTAGTTAATGCTTTAATCTCGGCCGAAAAAGCCAATATGGGTTTAGACATCAAGACGGCCACTGCCATCGATTTGGCTGGAAGAGACGTATTTGAAGCGGTGCAAATGTCGGTTCAGCCTAAAGTAATAGATACTCCTCCGGTTACTGCCGTTGCAAAAGATGGAATTCAGCTCATAGCCAAAGCCAGAGTAACCGTTCGTGCAAACATTAGACAACTGGTTGGAGGTGCAGGCGAAGAAACCATACTCGCCCGAGTTGGAGAAGGCATAGTTTCGAGCATTGGCTCGGCCGAAAGCCATAAAATCGTGCTCGAAAACCCGGATTCTATATCTAAATTGGTGTTGCAAAAAGGACTCGACTCAGGTACGGCCTTCGAAATTCTTTCCATCGATATTGCTGATATAGATGTCGGCAAAAATATTGGAGCCGTTCTTCAGATGGATCAGGCTTATGCTGATAAGAACATCGCTCAAGCCAAGGCCGAAGAAAGAAGAGCCATGGCAGTGGCACTCGAACANNGAACAGGAAATGAAGGCCAAGGCTCAGGAAGCTCGCGCTAAGGTCATAGAAGCAGAATCGGAAATCCCTAAAGCCATTGCCGAAGCTTTCCGCAACGGTAACTTAGGCATCATGGACTATTACCGTTTCGAAAATCTGAAGGCAGATACCAAAATGCGCGAAAGCATCGCTACCCCGCCTTCTAAACCTAAAAACGCTAATGATGACGACCTGACGCATCAGTGATGAATGGCGATGGGATGGAGTGAGTGATAAATGAAGATCTATCAATAAAAGATTGTTAAATTCTTTTCGGCAAATGAAATAGCCATATTGCATTTGCCCAGTAAAACGCACTGCATGTAGCCAAACCTGCAACATGCAGTGCATTTCTTTTATTTATTTCGATTTATCCGGATAAGGTGGTACAGGCGGAAATTTTTCGGGCCAGTTTTGCAATTCTTGTAAAATCACCTCAATGGCCTTATTCAGTTGCTCATCTTCTCCCTCATATTCTTTGGCTGGATCGTTCCAAACTTCTATATCCGGTTCTACACCATAACCTTCTATGATGAACGATTTTCCTTCTACATCGTAAGGAGCAAATTCGGGTTTATTGAGCATGCCTCCGTCTATAATAGGTAATGTGCCGCGTATTCCTACAACACCTCCCCAAGTACGCTGTCCGATAGTTTTTCCTAACTTATAATATTTAAACTGGTAAGGGAAGAGGTCACCATCAGAAGCCGAGTAGCGGTCAATGAGCAGAACCTTCGGCCCCCACAACATTTGCGAAGGACGTGTCGTAACTGCACCATTTCTTTGAACACTGAAGGTTGCAGCTTCTCGTCTTAATCTTTCTATAATCATGGGAGATACATTTCCTCCTCCATTGCCACGATCATCTATTATCAAAGCACGCTTGTCCAATTGCGGATAGAAATATTTTGCAAACTCATTCAAACCTTCTACTCCCATATCTGGGATATGGATATACCCAACCTGTCCGTTAGTGGCTTTATTCACTTTCTCAATATTCGACCTTACCCAATTAAAATAATACAATTTGGATTCGCTTTCAATGGGTTTTACGAGAACTTTTCGTGATGCTGAAGGATCGGGGGTAGAAGCAATGGTCAATTCTACCAGAGAACCTGCCTTGCCCACCAAAGAAGTGTAAATATCGAGCATTTGATTGGTTGACTGGCCATTTACGGCAAGGATAAAATCCCCTTCCTTGATGTTCAAACCCGGCTCTGTGAGAGGTGAGCGCAAAGAAGGATCCCAATTTTCTCCCTCCAGTATCTTATCAATCTTGAAATAACCCGAAGCATCTTTACTTAAGCGTGCACCCAAGAGGCCAGTTTTTATTCTTTGGGGTTCGGGCTTGTCGCCACCTCCTACGTAAGCATGCCCAATATTCAATTCACCAACCATTTCACCAATAATATAATTCAAATCATTGCGATTGTTGACATGTTTTACGAGAGGCTCATATTTTTGGTAAATAGACTCCCAATTCACGCCATGCATGTTAGGATCGTAAAAAAAGTCGCGCATCTGTCTCCATGATTCTTTGAAGGCTTCAGCCCATTCCTCCTTTAAATTCACAAAGACTTTCATATCGGATAAATTGATTGATTCTTCCGGCTGAATCTTCGACTGAGGTGCATCGACAATATAATATTTTCCTCGGGCTGCCATCATCATTTTCTTGCCATCCGGACTAAGAACAAATGCAGTATATTCTCCAATGATGGTTTCCTTTTTATTGTTTAAGTCGAAATAACATAGCAAGGCTTTCGATTCTTTAGAATTAACGCGATTGTAATAGATCCCCTTTTCGGTAGGTGTGAGATTCCAAAAACGACCGGGTTCAACTTCTATAGCAATAGAACGTGTTTCTATCCCATCAAAATCAATCTTCACTTCCAAAGGAGTCGTAGATGCTTTAGTTTCGTCCTTTTTTACCTGAGAATCTGATTTTTTTTCTTGGGCAGGGGCATTTGATTCAGAGTTTGGGGCAAAGGGTGAAGGTGTTTGTTTAGATAAAGGAATCAGATAGATTTTCTGCATATCGATGTAAGCATGATTCCATTCTGTCCATGAATAGACGGGATTGAACTCGCGGTTAGAAGCGAAATAGAGATACTTTCCGTCGGGGCTGAAGGCTGGAGAAGTGGCGTCGTACCAACGATCGGTTGCAAAACGTTTTTCACCTGTAGCAACTTCATAAACTACAATACGCGAAGATGTACGAGTAGCAGGTAAACTATAAGCAATCCAGCGATTATCGGGCGACCATACATAGGAATTGAACTCTCCTTCTAAGGTCTGGTCAACTAAAGTAATCTTTTTTGTATTCACATCGATGTATTGCAATCGCTGTAGCTTATCCGACCATAATATCTTTTTGCTGTCTGGAGACCAAAGCATGGAGTATTTGTAAGTATCACCCAAACTGGTTAGTTGTTCAGTCGTTCCGCTTCCATCGGCAGCTTGAATATAAATCTCGTCTTCTCCATTCTTATCGCTGATATAAGCAATGTATTTCCCATCGGGAGAGCAAGCAATATTACGTTCGTGAATTGACGAGGTTGAAGTAAAGTTGAAGGTTACACCTTCTTTGGCAGGAACAGAAAATATGTCTCCACGAGCATCGAAAAATGCTCTTTTCCCGTCGGGCATCATATCCCATGAGTTGATGCTTTTCGAAGCATCCTTCCATGTATCACGACTGAGCAGAAAATCATCTCCTAAGAAAATATCTATCTTTTGTGCCTGACGCGTGTTTAAATCAAAAACATAAATATATCCACCGTTTTCGTATATGATAGCCTCATCGCCAAGACTAGGAAATTTAATATCGAATTCTGTATAGTGGGTTAATTTCTCAGTTTGACCGGTTATTACATTATAGCAGAAAAGATTCATGGTTCGGTCTCTATCGGAAAGAAAATAAATAAAATCGTCTTTCCACATGGGAAAGATGTCCTGATGGATATTGTTGGTAATATTTTGTGTTTTTCTGGTTTTAAAGTCATAAATCCAGATATCATCGGCCATGCCACCTTTATAATATTTCCAGGTTCTAAATTCTCTGAATACTTGATTGAAAGCCAATTGAGACTTATCGGGAGAGTAAGAGCAAAAACCGCCCGAAGGTAGAGGAAGTTCTTGGCTAAGCCCCCCTTGAATATTTACAACGAAAAGCTGTCCTTTAAAATCGTTGAAGCTTTGTTTGCGTGAGCGATAAACTATAGATTCATTATCGCGCCAAGTCATCACGATGTTATTAGGACCCATACGGTCAGAAATATCATCGCGCTGTAAAGTTGCCGTATAAGTCAAACGCTGTGGAACGCCACCTTCGGCAGGGATAACATAAACTTCGGTATTTCCGTCGTATTGGCCGGTAAAGGCAATCCACTTTCCATCGGGTGAAAAACGGGCAAACATTTCGTATCCATTGGCATCGGAAGTAAGTTTACGAGCCACACCCCCTGACTTATCTACAGTGAAGAGGTCACCGGCATAACTAAAAACTATCTGATTTCCATGAATACTTGGGAATCTCATTAATCTTCCTTCTTCCTGAGCTTTCAATCCAAATGTGATGATTATCAGGAAAACAAACAACAGGTTAGCAATTTTTTTCATTTGAAAGGCATTGTAAATTTTGAGGCCTAAAATTACGGAAAACTTACATACTTTTCGAATCTGCGGATTTTAAAACTAAAAAAGGCTACATCTTATTTTTGATATAGCCTTTTAAGATAACCAAAACCTACAAATTATGAAAACCAATTAGAGATTTGCATACTCGTTGATGATTCCTTTTACATCTTCGGGAGCCACACGGCCATACACCTTTTCGCCTACCATAACCACAGGGGCTAAACCGCAAGCTCCTACACACCTCAGACATGATAATGAAAACCGGCCATCGGGGGTACTTTCACCAACTTGAATATTCAATTGTTTGCGAAACTCATCGAGTACTTTTTCGGCTCCCCTTACATAACAGGCCGTTCCAAGACATATCGACACAGGAAACCTCCCTTTGGGTACCATCGAAAAAAATGAATAAAATGATACTACTCCATATACTTGTGCTATAGAAATATTCAATTCTTTGGCTACTACTTCCTGAACCTCGGCTGGCAGATAACCAAAAATTTCCTGCGCCTTATGTAAAACATTAATCAATTCTCCTTTGTCGTTATTGAAAGACTTGCAAATATCTTTCAATTGTTGGACTTTCGATTCTGGTAATTTAATAACAGCCATTGTAAAAAATTTTATGAGATAAAAATGTTTATTCGATTACAATTTGAGTGCTCTTGTCGAAATAATGAGTATGAAGAAGATGATGTGCCTTTTCGCTAAGAGGATGCCCTAAAAACTCCTTATATAATTGAATGATATAAGGATTTTCATGGGATTTGCGAATTGTTTTGTTTTGATCTTCCATGTAAATAGCTTTTTGGCGGGCTTTAAGTATGGAAGCATCACCGTGATGGAGGGGTTGCCCGCCACCTCCAATACATCCACCGGGACAAGCCATAATCTCAATAGCATGATATTGTGACTTGCCGTCTCTTACTTCTTCGAGTAATTTACGGGCATTACCCAGTCCATGAGCAATCCCAATCCTAAGCTCCAGTCCGTCGAAGTCAACGTTGGCGGCTCTTATTCCCTCAAGTCCTCTTAATTCTTCAAAATCGACTTTGGCTAAAGGTTTTTTTGTATAAAGCTCATAGGCTGTTCTTACGGCAGCTTCGATTACTCCACCTGTAGTTCCAAAAATAACCGCAGCACCTGTAGATTCTCCCAGAGGACGATCGAAATCACTCTCAGGCAGCGCACCGAAATCAATATTAGCCAGTTTGATAAAATTAGCCAATTCTCGTGTAGAAAGCGAAAAATCCACATCAGGATTTCCATCGGTCGAGAATTCTGTTCTCTGACATTCATATTTTTTAGCCAGACATGGCATAATAGATACTACTACCAGATTCTTCCTGTCGATGCCTAATTGATTGGCAAAGTAAGTTTTTGCTATTGCTCCGAACATTTGTTGAGGTGAACGTGCAGTAGAAGGAACATCTTTAAGTTCGGGAAAATTGTGCTCGAAGAAATTTACCCAAGCTGGGCAACAAGAAGTAAGTATTGGTAGCCGAACGTTTCTATCGCCGCCCAAATATTTTGTAAGACGGTCAAGCAGTTCAGTTCCTTCTTCCATGATGGTGAGGTCGGCTCCAAAATCTGTATCAAACACATAATCGAAACCCAATTCTCGTAAAGCACTGACCATTTTACCAGTCACCAAGGTGCCGGGTTCGAGCCCGAATTCTTCTCCTAAAGCTGCCCTAACGGCTGGAGCAGTTTGAACAATAACCGTTTTGGTTGGATCTGCTAAAGCAGTAATTACCTGTCGTGTATGATCCACTTCAGTAAGAGCACCGGTAGGACAAACGGCTACACATTGGCCGCAATAAGTACAAGGAGATTTTTCGAGATTCATCTCGAAAGCTGGCGCTATTACTGCCATAAATCCTCTGTTTATGGCCGAAAGTGCTCCTACGGTTTGAATCTCATTACACATCATTTCACAACGACGACATAAGATGCATTTATCCACATCTCGAATAATACTCGGAGAGGTATCTTTACGATAAGTCGATTGTTCACCTTGATAAGGAATGTCTCTTATGCCTAAGCGATGCGCCAAACTTTGAAGTTCGCAATTTCCAGATTTTGGGCAAACCAAACAATCGAAAGGATGATCGCTAAGAATGAGTTCCATCACCGTACGGCGTGCATTCAATACACGTGTGCTATTGGTTTTCACCACCATTCCTTGGGTAACTTCGGTAGCGCAGGCAGGAGCAAGATTTCGACGTCCTTCAACTTCTACCACACATATTCGACAACCACCCGGCTTGTTCTCTATATTTAATCCATCTAAATTTAAATAACAAAGAGTGGGAATCTCAATACCCACTTTTCGGGCAGCATTCAAAATACTTGTGCCTCTCTCAACCTCAAGAGTTTTCTTATCTATAGTTAGTTTTACGAGTTCCATTTTTCAAGTTTGTTAAATGTTCATCATTTATTGAAGCAATACTGCGTTGAATTTGCATTTCTCCATGCAAGTTCCACACTTAATACATATTTCTTGATTAATAAAGTGGGGGCCCTTACGTTCACCAGAAATAGCATTGACGGGGCAAGCCCTTGCGCATGCAGTACAACCTGTGCAAGCCTCAGCATCGATAATGTACTTCATTAGTCCTTTACATGAGCCTGCCCTGCATTTTTTATCAACTACATGCTCAACATACTCCTCCCAAAAATTATCGAGTGTCGAAAGCACAGGATTGGGTGAAGTTTGTCCTAAACCACAAAGTGAAGTGTCTTTGATAACTTCACTCAAATTTCTCAACTTGGTTAAATCTTCCATAGTTCCTTCACCTTTGGTTATCTTATCGAGAATCTCGTATAGGCGTTTGTTTCCTATTCGACAAGGAGAACATTTTCCACACGATTCATCTACGGTAAATCCAAGGTAAAACTTAGCAATGGAAACCATGCAATCGTCTTCATCCATCACAATCATACCACCTGAGCCCATCATGGAACCAGCTGCTATTAAATTGTCATAATCAATAGGCGTATCGAGATGATGAGAAGTAAGGCACCCGCCAGACGGTCCGCCTGTTTGAACCGCTTTGAATTCTTTTCCTCCTTTGATGCCACCTCCAATCTTAAATATTACATCACGCAAGGTGGTTCCCATAGGAACTTCTATTAAGCCAACATTATTGATTTTACCTGCAAGCGCAAATACCTTGCTGCCTTTCGACTTTTCGGTTCCAATCGATGCAAACCAATCTGCTCCCTTGTTGATAATAACCGGAACATTGGCATAGGTTTCAACATTGTTTACATTGCTGGGTTTACCCAAATAACCATGTTCAGAAGGAAAAGGAGGCTTAAAGGTAGGTTCTCCTCGTTTGCCTTCCATAGAATGAATTAATGCAGTTTCTTCTCCACAAACAAATGCACCTGCGCCATATCTCAATTCAATGTCGAAATCGAAACCTGAATTAAAAATATTCTTACCCAGTAAGCCATAAGCTCTCGCCTGATCGATAGCCACCTTGAGTCGTTTGACTGCCAAAGGATATTCGGCTCGTATATAAACAAGGCCCTTATTGGCACCAGTACAATAACCATTAATAGCCATGGCTTCAATAACCGAATGAGGATCTCCTTCCATTATCGAGCGGTCCATAAATGCTCCTGGGTCGCCTTCATCGGCATTACATATCACATATTTCTGATCCGATTTTACTTTAGCGGTAATCTCCCATTTCAGACCGGTTGGGAAACCGCCGCCTCCACGTCCACGCAGCCCTGATCTTTTAATTATATCGATGACCTGCTGGGGAGTATATTCTGTAAGACACTTACAAAGAGCTTGATATCCATCGTGAGCAATGTATTCCTCAATATTCTCAGGATCAATAAATCCACAGTTCCTTAAAGCTATTCTAATCTGTTTCTTGTCGAAAAAAGGAGTTTTGCCTTCAGAGGCGTATACCTGAGCCACAGACTCGGTAGGAAGCAATCGTTTCACTATTTGTCCATTCAATATATGCTCCTTCACGATTTCTTCGGCATCTCCAGGTTTTACCTTAACATATAAGGTGTTGTCAGGTAGCACTTTAACTATAGGCCCTTTTTCACAATAACCAAAACATCCTGTACTCACTACTTTGACCTCGTTTTCTAAATTATTCAGTTCAAGGCAATCTTGTAGCGCATTCTTCACAGACTCACTTTGAGATGCATGACACGTTGTCCCATCACAGACCAATAAATGCATTCTGTATTTTGCCATTTTTTTGGTATTTTAATCCTTTAATTATATCGTCATATAATTCGTGGGCAATATTCCATCGATAAGCTCACCATTTTTAATATATCTCTCAATGATCTCGTCGGCTTTTTTAATGTTAACCTTGCCGAAAACAACAGCCGGCTGACCAGGTAACTTAACTTCTATAGTAGGTTCGGCATAACTATATCCCATATCTCCGGTTTGAGTAACTAAAGCCTCTATGTTGCGCTTTTCGAGCTCATCTCTCAAAAAATTCATCACTTCTTTTGCTCCTGAAGCAATGCCACTGGTGCCTAACCCAACTTTTATCTGCACTACTTTCTCGGGATCGAAATTTTTTCCACTTACTTGTATCCTCTTCCCAAATTCTTCCTTAATCTTCTTTAAATCTTCTATCGTTTTCACGTGTACCATAGAGTGGATTTTTATTAGGTTTATTCTTCTAAATTCAATTCATTCAATCCATTAAATAAGAAAATCACTGCTTAAAATTCATCTGCAAAAATAAATGAAAGTTTTCATTATTTGTTAAAAAAATAACAATGTTAATAAAATAACAATAATTTATATGCATTCTAAATAAGAAATATCTAAATAGCCACCTTCCCTATAAATTTATTTCTTCAAAAACGAAGAAAATCTATTCTGTGAAAAAAAATTAGTATCTTCGTATAATAACAATTCTTTTTGAGCATTAATATTTCACTCAAAAGTTGAATATTAACGATGAACCACTTTAATACCTTGAGATTACTCTTTTTTGGATTAGTTGTAACCTTATTACAAAGTTGCATAAGTCAGCATAAAATTAGCATTTCAGTGCTTACGCCAGCCCAAATAAGCTTGCCACAGCATATTACCGATGTGTGCATTATCAACCATGGTATTGCAGAGTTAGCAGATTCGAATGGGGTATATTATAGTTTTGCTCGTCAATTATATTATGATTCAACAAAGTATGATACTTTGCTTTCATGGTCAGTAATTGATGGATTAACCGATGGTTTTGGGGCTTCGCATCGATTGCAGGTAGCTGGAGAGCCCATCTTATGGCCTCGCCATCAAAAGGATAATGAGATTTTTTCGTTCATCTCAGATACGCTGATAGATTCGTTATGTCCATCTGCAGACGCCAATGCGGCGCTAATAGTAGATAAAATCAGTTTTTTCGATAATTTCGATTATTTCTTCATGGATAACGGATTGTACTATATGGAACTCAGTGCTTTAGCTGCAGTTAGTTTCCAGTTTTATGACCTCCAAAACAAACAATGGATTGATCAGCATATTTTTATGGACACTCTCACTTACTCAACTTATGGGTATTCATGGGAAAAAACCCTTGCTACCTTACCAGGCAGAGCAGAGCTATACGAGAACATTGCTTATGATATTGGGAAAAACTATGCATGGAGGCTTACACCCGGGTTAAAAACTCATCAAAGATTCTATTACCTGAGCAATGATGAGGACATCCAAAAAGGGCATGAATACGCCAGTCAGAATCTATGGGCTACTGCTGCACGTTACTGGATAAAGTTGACTGATAATAAGAATAAACGTAAGGCCTATATCTCGGCTTTCAATATGGCTGTTGCAAGCGAAATGGAAGGAAGACTCGATATTGCCCTCTATTGGATAGATAAAGCCCTTGAGAAATACTATACTGCAGAAGCTGTAAATTATAAAACCATATTGGAACAACGTCAGACAGATTTAGACTTACTGATTGAACAGATGAAAATTAACCCATAACTTTAATCAATCATGGAATTCGAATACAAAGAAGGCATATATATAATAAGACTATCGAAAGGTGAGGAGATTCTTTCGACACTTACCGAATTTTGCAGCCGCCATCAAATTCACTCGGGTTGGATTTCAGGAATTGGTGCAGCCCAAAAAATTACTGCAGGCTATTATGACCTAATTAGAAAAGAATATATATGGAAAGAATTCGAAAACGTATATGAAATTATTCCATTGACGGGAAATATCAGTTTGAAAGAAAATAAGGTTTTCCTGCATTTGCACATCAATTTTACCGACCACGATTTAAAGTCTTATGGAGGACATCTAAAAAGCGCCATTGTAAATCCTACTCTCGAAGTGATAATTTATAAGCTCGACCAGCATCTTGTAAGATCATTCCATGCAGAAACAGGATTATATCTCCTCCATCTAACGAATGACGAATCATAGCTTGAAATTATAAAAATGGTAAAAACAAACCCCCGAGTTTCACAACTAGGGGGTAGCTAAGTAGTCTTTAACCAAATCCTGTAAAAAAGTACAGGTATGTATTCCATCCTGATGTGTCTAAATTCATCAACAACGGTTAGTTGTTGTAACCAAAACCATGAGTTCTTTTACACATCGCTTTATTGGAGACATTAAATTCGATAAGGTTTAATGGGTAAATGAAAAATTTTTCCAGGATTATTGCAGAACATTGAAATTCAACTTAAAACAGATTCAATCTCATGTATTTCGAACCACCTATTTTAATTTCTTGGATGATGGTAAACTCTATTTGATAAGACAGCTTGAGATGACAGTCAAATAATTTTTACAGTTTACCTGTTAAACGAAAGAGGCCGCTCCCAAGACAGGAGCGGCCTCGAAGTCATGCAAAGGTATTAAGCCAGGTTTATTCCTTAGGTTTTTTGCGAATGTCGTAAACCTTTTTAGCTCCATAAGCACCCCCTAAGGCAAGCAGAATACCAATGCCCGTTCCTAATGGAGCGCTGCCACCTGCTGACTGATTCGTCGACTTTCCATGACCATCTGCCGGAGGTGGTGGTGGATCCTGAGAATAAAGCGATACTGAAGAAATCAACATCGCTGTAATGACCATCAATCGCAAAATGTATTTTTTCATAATGATATAGGTTTAAAATTATTGAACTATGATTTTCTGAACATAAGCCTGATGAGCTGAGGTTATCCTAACCAGATATATTCCTCGGGCAAGAGGAAGGTTAACATAATTTTCGTCAGTATTCATTTTTCTCATCAACTGACCGTTGAGATTCAACACCTCAATTTGTTTGTAGCCATCCATCTGAAGCATATACAATACATTATTTGAGTAGTAAAGCCGCACATCATTGGCAGTGGTTTCATCTATACCCACACTCCCAAAGCTTAATTTGAAACGAATAGGAGAATCGCCTTCCGTTGAAGTGAAAACAAATGCGGGATTATCGCTTAAATTTTGAGTAAGGCCAGTTTTTAAATCTTCAAGATAAATCTTTACAGGAAAGGGATTTTCGGCCAAAACAATCTCGAATTCCTCTTGATCGTTCTTTGCAAATCCATATAAAAACTCCATGCCATTATTAATAGAAGGCAAAGCCTGAGTGGAAAGCAATTCATCATCTATGATGCAATAAAATTGAGGAGCACCTCCTGCTAAAAAGCGAGAATCATGATAAAAATCGAATCCTTCTGTGGCTCCTTCTTCTATACGAATAATGCTTTCCTGGGCAGAACTCTTATCCGTAGGACGAGCTATGAGTAATATACGATCATTTCCTCCCGATTTGTACCAAGCAGTGTTATTATGCGTACGCGACGCCTTAGGTATGGTTAAACCATTGGTGCTATTATTTACTTGTACCATAAAACCTTGGGCAATAGGAATAATCCCTTCTGCTGAAATATCACTATAAGATTTATTGCCGCTATTCCAGATTTTTGCCGTACCGGCTACATTCGTAAGTGACCAGTTCCCATCGTTCCATTTGAGGGCAGAAGGAAAAGGGTTCCCTAATAAATTCCAGCCTTTGTTGGGACTTGTTGCTGTATAGCTTATATTATTAAAGGGGACATTGGAGTTATTTGGGGTTCCTGTAAATTTCTTATTGCTTTGAGTTTGCTCATAAGAAACCATGTATCCTCTACCAACAACGAAATTTGTACCACCATTCCATTCCGAAAAATCCCCTCCTTTATAATTTATCCACATTCCATCCGATTCTCTCCATCCATAAAAATCATAGTCATTACCAGTTCCTGTTGTTGTAAAATTACTAATAGCTTGATTTTGGACTGGTGAGCTGAGGAAATGCCATCCAGCATCCCAACTGCTCCATCCTCCTGTCATATAACGCTCTATTTCGAAAGTACCACTTCCTGAATAGTTGCCATTTAAAATGAAAGAGCCTGTACCCGTTTCATCACTTTGCACAGAGAAAGTGCCATTGTTAGTAAGATCTCCTTCAGTAATAAGAGATGCATTACTACTCAACGTAAGTGAAGCATTGTTATTTAATACCAAAGATTGATGAATGGTAAGATTATCATTTACAGTTATCTGACCTCCTCCTAAAATGCTTAATCCATCAACATTATTATGGGGTAAAATTAAAGCCGTTGAACCTCCAGTAGGATTAACCGTTTGCACCCCATTCCATACCCCATCGTTATCAGTAACAGAATAAATTAGACTTCCATCGGCCAATGATCTGTATTCGAGTTTTTTTATTCCATTGCTATTCATATTGGGAATAATACTGCCCCAATAACCAGATTGCCCATTGACATTATCGCTGTAAAAAGCTACATAAGAATTATTCGTACTATTATCTGTTCCATCGTTTTCTATAAATGTACCTGATATAGGACGCCCTGTGCCACCCGTATTATCATACAGCAATACAAAATTTTTATCCGAGGAATAAGAATTACCATATATCCCTGTGCATTCATTAATTGTTGAAGTAGTACCAAAATTCAGCACTTTTACTGAATTCGTAGTGGTTAAACGTAGTGCAACCGAAATACCTCCAGCTCCATCATTGAGCATGATGCGCATAAATATTTCGTTACCAGGGGTAAATTTATCGTTTCCAGTAGGCTCAGTAATAAACCAACCTGTATAACTTCCATTTGCATCCGTGGTAAATACACCGTAATTTCCAGAGCTGTTCATGCTTGGGGCTATACTTCTAGAAAAATTTCCTGTTTGAGTAACAAAAATAACATTTCCTGCTCCGTCTACTGTAAGCGGATCTGATGATATAACTACCCGATTATAATAGCGATAGGTAGCATTAGGGGTTAAATTTTCCAGTTTTACCCGAAATGCAAAGGGAACCCTCGAATTATTAGCTCCATCGACACCTTGGATATATTGTGGTAAATAAATCTCAACAAGTGATGGTTGAACAGCGGGAGTAACATCAGCAGTAACCCCA
Organism: Bacteroidales bacterium UBA5762; assembly: GCA_002418865.1. GTDB lineage: Bacteria > Bacteroidota > Bacteroidia > Bacteroidales > TTA-H9 > TTA-H9. The sequence goes on from DIEY01000012.1 coordinate 49,591, forward strand.
GAACTCCAGTTGGTTCCTTTGCGAGTAAAGAAGGTGAAATAATAAGCTGTGCCATTAATTAGATTGGTAACTGTTTGAGGGCTAGTTGTGCCTTTATAAACCACATAGCCTCCATCGAAAGCTGTTCCTGAGCCAAAAGCCAAATTGGCCGTATAAGCCGAACCATCCCCCGCAGGAGTAGCTGTTACTTCGCTACCTGCTTTCCCAACAATCATGATTTCATCGTAACAACCACTGGGGTTCGTCCAGCTTAAGGTTGCTTGTGCATTTCCCGGGCTAGCACTATGGTTTGTAACATCTTTTGCACCGTTGATGATTTCGAAAGCAGCACTTTCGCTGCCTGTCGTTTGAGGATTATCGTTAATCACACGAATTTTGTAACCCGTTCCTGAGGGAGTATTTGCAGGTATCGTAATATTTATAGGAGAATCTCCCGAGCCAATATCGACGGGGGAGGCAAAACTCCCGCTGGCATCGGAGAGTTGAGCAGTAAAAGTACCCGTAAAAGTTCCGCTATAAGTGTAGGCTACAGTACCCGAAGCCGTCGAATTTGCATCTACACAAAAAGGAGGAGAAGATACCGTACCCGTAGTAATGTAATTGCTGCCAACAGGCGTTCCAACAAGTTTTATATCATCAATAGTCCATAGTTCATTAGGACTATTATTTTTTAAAAAAATCTGAATTTTTGCTTCTGAACAAATATCAGGAAGATAGATTTTTAACGTACTATAACCATCGGTGGTTCTATTACCTCCTCCAGCAGGTTGCTTAATTAAAGGAGAATCATCGCCATCATAAGGGGTGTCTGCTATTCCAGCACCAGTAGTATAATGCCACCTAGCATTATTGTTTCCTTGAATTTGTAATTCTTTTGAAAAACTTGCTCCATCTATCGATATTCTTACCGTAACAGAATCTGCTTCATCAGCTCCATTTCCAGTGCTATTAATAGACCATGAAGCAAGTCTTAACTCAAAATACTTTGAAGTGTAAGATGAAAGGCCTGTAATACTTCCAGAAGTAACTTTTGCAGTACCATCAGTCCTTCCATAAGCAGTTTGGTAACTAACATAAAAGCTAGCATTTGCAGGAAGATCACTACTTGTCGAGCTTCCTGTATATACATTTCCACCAGACGTAGTAACTGGTAGAGTATTAGTACCATCAAAATCATGTAATGCAATGATGGTTTGCCCCCAGCCAGTAAATGAACAGGCTAAGGCGAAAAGCATAAGATAAATTTTTTTCATAAATGTAGTTTTTAGGATGATTTCCAGGTTAATACTTTTGCAAGCAAATATAAAAAATAAGATATGTAAGATGCAATAACTTTTTGTTAAATATTCAAAAATTCTTTACGAATTCTACACCCTCCAATCCCCATCCCTCATCAAACCTCCCTAAATCTCAGCAAGCTACCATAAGGCAATCGTCTTCCATAATTATCTTGCATAAATAATTCACCACATTCTTTTTCGGCAACTTCTCCAAAAATATTATCGAAAAGATTTTCTGTAATTAAAGGAGAAATTCCTTTAGCATATATATTAATAATCAGGAAATGTTTGTCGGGGTGAAGCAGTTGTCGCACATCTTTCAATAAATCATTGATTCCATCTTCCAGGATCCATTTTTCTCCATCTGGTCCACGGCCATAAGCAGGAGGATCCATGATGATGCCATGGTACTTATTGCCACGACGAATCTCACGTTTTACAAATTTTACGGCATCCTCCAATATCCATCTTATTCCATTGAGGTTGTTGAGGCTCATGTTTTGGTTGGCCCATGTGATTAATTGCTTAAGCGCTTCCACGTGTACTACTTCGGCACCGGCGGCTAAACTCACAATAGAGGCAGCTCCTGTATAAGCAAATAAATTCAAAACCTTAGGTTTTTCGCCTTGAATCAAAGATACGGTTTCATAAATATATTCCCAGTTGGAAGCCTGTTCGGGGAATATCCCAACATGCCGGAAAGGAGTAAGCCCAAGGCGCATTTTTAGCCGAAACTTTTCTAATGGAAATTCTATGGTCCATTGATCGGGCATGTCTTTCTTTTTGTACCATTCACCCGATTCTTCCTTGTCTTCATTTTGCATATGGCGTGTGCGCTTAAATACGGCTTGCGATTTTCGATTCCATTCTTCGTCACTTAAATGTTTGTCCCATAAGGCTCTGGGTTCGGGTCGCGTAAGAATATATCTGCCAAATCTTTCTAATTTTTGCGAATTGCCCGTATCTATGAGCTCGTAATCATTCCAGGGCTTTGTTTCTATGAGTTTCATCCATTTATCCATAATGCAATCTCTGCAAATGTATTAAAATAAGTTAGCCAAAAAGTTTAGAAATAAAATTATAGTTCCATTCGATAATGTATAATTTTGATATCGCAACCAGGTAAGTTAGATAAATTTGCCGTTGCCAACAGACTTTAAACTATTAATTCCTGGTTTTCATGTCGGTGTCACCATAAGGATACATTCGGGCATATCGAAAATTTTTACCTTTGCTCACTGGAACTCTACAGCCAGTTTTCATAGATTTTCATACCTTCTATCGCAACTCGAAGATTAGCATGTGGCAAAAAATTACAAGTGTTTCAAATAGGCATATACGAGAGATAGTGAGACTTATGAATAAGCCGTCCGATAGGATTGAGAGGGGCTGGGTGATGGTAGAGGGTTTAAGAGAGATTAGGATGGCATTAAATTTTCCTATGCAGGCATTAGAGCTTATGGTTTGCCGAGATATTTGTTCCGAAGATGAATTGAAATGGATAGAGCCACACTTTGTTTCGGCCATGAAAACCGAAGTGAATGCAGAAGTTTTTTCGCGTTTAGCCTATCGTGAAAATAAAGATGGTATTATTGCGATATTTAAGGCAGAAGTTCCGCGGCTATTTTCTTTAAATTTACCATCAAATCCTTTGATTATCGTTTTAGAAAGCATAGAAAAACCAGGGAACTTGGGTGCTATACTTCGTACGGCCGATGCTGCTGGATGTGATGCCCTCATTGTTTGCGATCCTAGGACCGATATATTTAATCCTAATGTTATTCGGGCTAGTTTAGGAACGGTTTTTTCCGTACCCATAGCCGTAGCCGAAACAAAAGAAGCCATGCAATGGCTCGAAAAGCATCATGTTAAGTCTTTTGCGGCTGCTTTGGTTGATGAAGCTCGTTCCTATACCGAATTGGATTATACTCAGGGTACAGCTATAGTTTTAGGTTCTGAAGCCGAGGGTCTTTCTTCATTTTGGCTGCGATATTGTCAGCAGAAAATTATTATCCCTATGAGGGGGAAAGTAGATTCCCTCAATGTCTCGGTGGCAGCAGGGGTTATCATCTTCGAAGCCGTAAGGCAAAGAAGCCAATCGAATAACGCCTGAATGCCTATGCAAGATTTTCTTTCCTCTTTGAAATGGATTGTTAGATTTTGCCTTGTTGGGCTGATGAACCTATTTTCTGTTGATGTTGCTGTTGCACAACCATCACTGCTGATTCATCCAAAAGATTCTACCGAGATTCTGAAATTTTACAATACGGTTCAAGGCATAGAAAATATTTCCTTTCAACATTTAGATACAACTACACACGGCATACATGAATACGATCCTTTTAAGAGGGGTTTTTACCTTGGACTTGGAAATATAGGACAACCCGTCAAGACCTTGCTTCCCGAATTTAAGCCAAAGAAAGGATTTTATTTTGGTCGTGATGCGATGAATATTTATCGTTTTACGCCCGAAAATTTACCTTTTTATCAAGCTTCTTCAATATTTTCGGAGGTGAGATATGTAATGGGCCCTAGTAAAGAAAACGATATACATGCAAAATTCAACCGTAATATTTACAAAGGATTGAATATAGGATTCGATTACAGGTTGATACATTCTACTGGTCCTTATACGCGCCAGCTAACCGACCTCGACAATATTGGCTTTAATGCGAGATATTTTTCACCTTCGCGGCATTATGGGGTTATGGCACAATATGTTCGTAATGTATTCGATTTTCAGCAAAACGGAGGACTACAGAATGAAAATGATTTCGAACAGAACCGCGAAAGCAGGCGTCAGGTTATCCCTGTCAACCTTAATTCGGCTCAAACCAAGGAGATTGGTACAACTTATACGATTACTCAATTTTATGAACCTCACTGGGGAGGTAAAAAAAAGACTAAACCCCTAAAGCAGATTAGCGATTCACTTATCATTCAAGTCGATACATTGAACCAGAGCATCGACAGTGTTGTTTCTATAAAGGATACCTTAGACAGAAATACAGAGCAAGCATCGCGACTCTTTACGCTTGGCCGATTTTCACATACATTTTCCTATTCGAAAAATGCCTACGCCTATTCAGATGCTTCGCCCACTTCAGGATTTTATCCTGAGATTTTTAAGGATTCGACCACTACTTACGATTCTATAACGATTTATAACATAGAAAATGAGCTCTCATGGACCAACTCACTCTATTTATATCCCACAAAATTTCCCATTAAGCTGAGATTAGCAATTCGGTATCTCATAGCCGGTTATCATTTCGATTCTGTGGTTGTTAAAAACTTTCATCAGTGGATACCTACGGCTGATTTAAGAATAGATTTTCCTGCAGGCTTTCAATTAAAGGCCGATGCCTTTTTTGTGAATGGCGATTATAATGGAGGCGATTTTGGAATACAAGGGAACATTTCAAAATTTTTCGGCAAGCAACAATTATGGTCGCTTGCAGCCGAAGCCGCTTTTAGTTCCTCACAACCCGATTATTTCTATATTTCATATAAGGGAAATCATCAGCAATGGGAGAATGATTTTCAGAAAGAAGAAATTTTACGTTTAGGAGGTTCAATAAAAGGGCCACAAACACTAATAAAACCAGAATTTGTGTTATTAAATAATATGGTTTATTTAGGAGCATCGGCAAAACCTTTGCAGCGCAGTGGCTCATTTTCGTTGTTGCGACTTTATGTCCAGCAAGAGTTAAGGCTTAAACATCTGAATGTGGACGCAGTCGCGGTTATACAGAAACTAAGCGATACCATCAGTATTCGATTGCCTTCTGTGATGGCAAAAGGTTCCATCAGTTATTCTGGGAACTTGTTTAAAGGTGCTTTATGGGTAGAGCCAGGTGTATCTGTTTCGTGGTATTCAAAGTTCCAGGCTGATGCCTATATGCCTTCGCTCAATGCTTTTTATCTTCAATCGGAAAAGGAAATTGGAAATTATTTCGTAGCCGATCTTTTCTTGAATGTAAAAGTAGATCGTGCTTGCTTATTTCTTCGATACCGACATTTTCATAGCGCTTTTACAGGCTATAATTATTGGGGCGCACCCACTTATCCTTTACAAGATGCTGGACTTAATTTTGGCGTTATCTGGCCTTTTTACGATTAATCAATTGCAATTCTAACGATTTAACTGTTTTTTAATCCTTTCTTAAACATAAGGCAAAATCAATAAGCTTGCTTTGTTTTCGATTAAAAAATTCAAAGTGGAAAACAAAGTAGCCAAGATTCTGATTATTGATGATGAACCCGATATTTTAGAATTTCTGAGTTATAATTTAAAAAAGAAAGGATTCGAAGTTGATACTGCCAGCTCAGGGGCCGAAGGGATTCGTTTAGCACTGGAAAAAATCCCAGATCTGATTGTACTGGATATTATGATGCCCGAAATGGATGGAATAGAAACCTGTCAACTATTGCGTGCCGAACCAAACTTAAAAGATGTACTCATTCTTTTTTTAACTGCCAGAGGCGAAGATTATTCACAATTAGCCGGTTTTGAAGCCGGAGCCGACGATTATGTAAAAAAACCCGTTAGTTTACAAGTGCTTTTAAGCCGTATTCAAGCTTTATTGCGTCGAAAAATAATATCCGAACAAACCGACAATCCTGCTATCATTCAAATCAATGATTTAATTATAGATAATGAAAAACACAAAGTATTCTTTCATCATCGGGAAATATTTCTCACTAAAAAAGAATTCGAATTATTATATTTTATGGCATCTAAGCCAGGTAAAGTTTTTTCGCGAGATGAAATTTATTCTAAGGTATGGGGAAATGATTTAATTGTTGGAGAACGAACCATAGATGTTCATATAAGGAAACTACGGGAAAAACTGGGTAATAATCTCATCAAGACCTATAAAGGCATAGGATATTGCCTGGGATAAGTTTTCCAAAATCAATTTGTAAATTTGAAGAATGTTGAATCGATTCAGCGAAAAGCCTAAATTCGTTGAAAAATGGTATTTTTGAAGAATTGAATAAATTCTTTTATAAAATGTTTTTAAATAATCGAAACCTCATTTTAGTTGTTTTGTTTGTGTGGACTACCCTTTCGATGCAATCGCAGGATACCTTGCTTACTTACTGTAATCCCATGAATATTGACTATGGACATTGTCCTATTCCAAATTTTACACAACAAGCTCGTCATCGAACCACCGCCGATCCTTTAATTGTTCCTTTTCGGGGAAAATATTTTCTGTTTTCGACCAATCAACATGGATATTGGTGGAGCAACGACATGGCTCAGTGGAATTTTATTCCTCGAAAATTCCTTCTACCCCGGCATAAAGTTTATGATGAACTATGTGCTCCAGCAGCTTTTGTTTTAGGAGACAGCCTATTACTCATTGGTTCGACTCACAATCCCGATTTTCCTCTTTGGATGTCGAATCAACCCACTAAAGATGATTGGAAAATAGTGATAGATTCTTTTCCCGTTGCTGCCTGGGATCCAGCCTTCTTTATGGATGATGATGGGAAATTATATCTTTATTTTGGCTCGAGTAATTTATATCCTATTTATGGAGTTGAGATCAATAGAAGCACTTTTCAGCCCATAGGCAAACCCATACCTCTTATTCGCTTAAACGACAGTATTCATGGATGGGAGAGGTTTGGCGAGCATAACGACAATACTTTCCTGCGCCCCTTTATCGAAGGTGCGTGGATGAACAAATACAACGGACGCTATTATTTACAATATGCTGCCCCTGGAACTGAATTCAGCGGTTATGCCGATGGAGTTTATGTAGGTTCGCATCCTCTGGGGCCTTTCCATTATCAAGCATTCAATCCCTTTAGTTATAAATTGGGAGGTTTTGCAAGAGGAGCAGGACATGGAGCTACATTCTGCGACTATAACGGCCATTGGTGGCATATTTCTACTATCGCCATAGGGGTCAAGAATAATTTCGAAAGAAGAATTGGTTTATGGCCAGCTGATTTCGATTCTGACGGAATATTATTCACTCAAACGGCTTTTGGAGATTTTCCCCACTATTTTAATGGAAAATTTACAGGATGGATGTTACTGAATTACAATAAACCCGTCAGCGTATCGAGTAGCTTGGGCGGATATTATCCTAATTATGCAGTCGACGAAGACATCCGTACCTATTGGAGTGCTGCCAGCGGAAAAGCCGGCGAGTGGATTACTACCGATTTGGGAGAAACCTGCACGATTTATGCCTTCCAGATCAATTATGCCGACCAGGATGTTCCCTATTTAGGCAAAACATTAGGCTTGTATCATCAATATAAAATGTGGGGAAGCCTGGATGGAAAAGATTGGACTTTGGTATATGATAAATCGAATAACCTGAAGGATGTGCCTCACGATTATGTAGCACTCGATTCACCAGTAAACTACCGCTATCTAAAACTTGAGAATCTTTATATGCCAGGAGGAAAATTTGCCTTGAGTGGCTTGCGTGTTTTCGGAAAAGCCAATATTCCACTTCCGGATTCTGTAAAATATTTTACCGTGCTAAGAGGACCATCCGAACCACGCAATGCATGGATAAAATGGAAACGTCAAGATGATGCCACTGGTTATGTAATACACTTTGGATTACAAGCTGATAAATTATATGGCAGCATTATGGTGCTGGGTGAAAATGAGTATTATTTCAACGGCATGGATAGCGATAAAACCTATTATTTTACCATTCAAGCCTTTAATGAGGCTGGATGTGGTCCCGAAAGCCACATCATTGAATCTTCATTCAAGAGCGATATTTATTAAGTGGTTTCAGGTTTCACAAGGTTGTTTAAACTTTTATTCGGTTGCAAACATAAACCATGGTTCGGCTTTGCTCACTACACCATGATTCGGCTTTGCTCACCATACCATGGTTCGGCTTTGCTCACGACAGGTTTTTCGACGGCCTGAAAAGGGGTTTTTACGCCCAGTTCTTTTCTCACTCCGCTATGTCTTCTATAAAGCATATAATAGACAAGAAATACCATCAAAGCCTACTTCCGTTTTAAACAGACAGGACAAATGTGATAATTTTTTATAAGAGAAATAACAATCGATAAAAATAAACAGCCTAATTTTTGTCCATTATACCAAAAAATACAATTTAATTTAAAAATAAGAAAACCTAAACGGCCTTCTTGAAAGCTAAAAAAATAAATATATCAAAAATTTTAAAAATACTATTAAACGGTTTTATACCATACGTTCATACTTTCGATCTGTCCGTTAATTTGAGTATTGTTAATCAAAGTACCTGTATAACTATAACCATTATTCATAAAAGTTTTGTTCATAGATAGAGATTTTAAACGAGCAATAGTATAAAATGATTTAAAACCTTCATCTATGAGTTGTTTTTCCATAGTCAAGAGAAGATATGTAGCTAATTTTTTCCCTCTTTGCGATGGTAGTATTGCAAAATCAGTCATTTCAGCATTTTTTAGTCTATTGTTACATTCAGCTGAGCTTATACCAACTAATTTATCCTCTAGAAAAACACCAAAATATCGCGTTCCTTGTTGCATTTCTTGTTTCAAAAATTTTGTGTCAAAAATTGGAAATGGGTAAGTTTTGAAAACTTGTGAAAACACCTCTGTCATTTCTTTAGTATCTGATTGATTTAATTGTCTTAATTGATATTTACTATCCAAATCCATAATAGGGGCATTTATCTGCGAAAGCAATAACTCTTGGAAAGAGTTCATTTCTAATGGGTTGGGTTTTCTTCGGTTCAAATCTTTATATTTCACTAGAAACAAAGCATCTTCTAACCCATTAAAAAAACATGGGACTATAGCTTCGGTTACATATTCTGCTAAAAAAAATTGGGGAGCAAAACGTGAAGGAATTTTAGCAAATATTTTAGTATAACCATTGTTGTTTGCAATGTTTTCCATTTCCTCTATGATCTGAGGAAAATCGCATGAATGAAAATCCATAAGATAAACCCGATTACTTGAGTGGCCATGCTGAACTTTTGATTTACCTATTAATTCAATCTTGTCCATTGTCTTCTCTACGTTGAATACGTTCATTATCTAATGGAACCAAAGAAATAGCATCATCGTAATCTGAAAGCAACTTTTCTATACCAATGGCATTATCTTCTATTCCTTCCTTAATATCTAAGTCTAAATTGCAACTCTTACAATTTCTATCACATTTTGTTTGTTTGTAGTCATCTGGTTCTTTGTATGAAGTTATTACGCCTTCATAATTTCGAAGAATTACTTTGTTAGTAGACCACGAAATTATATAGTTAGGCATTACAGGAATTTTTCCACCACCACCAGGAGCATCAATAACGTATGTAGGAACAGCAAAACCACTTGTATGCCCAATTAAGCTTTCGATTATTTCTATCCCCTTTCCAATAGGGGTTCTAAAATGAGACAACCCTTCTGAAAGATCACACTGATAAAGATAATAAGGACGGACACGATTAGCTACCAATTTATGGCATAAATTTTTCATTATACGTGGACAATCGTTAACATCGGCCAACAGGACAGATTGATTACCTAAGGGTATACCAGCATCAGCAAGTTTTCTTATTGCTTCTTTTGATGAAGCTGTGATTTCCCTGGGATGATTGAAATGTGTATTTATCCATAATGGATGATGTTTTTTAAGCATATTAACTAAATCATCGGTGATTCGATAAGGAAGTACTACAGGAGTTCTTGTACCAATACGAATTACCTCTACATGGTCTATTTTTCTTAGCTCAGTGAGAATCCAGTCCAGGTAATCATCTGATAGTAAAAAAGGATCTCCACCAGAAAGTAACACGTCGCGTATCTGTGGTGTTTCTCTTATGTAATCTAGTCCAACTTTTATTGTTGATTTTCCTGGAATATAATCTTTGTCCCCTACTTTTCGTTTACGAGTGCAATGCCTGCAATACATAGCACAAACATTACTAACTAAAAACAAAACTCTATCTGGATATCGGTGCGTAATTCCTGGAACTGGACTATCAATATCTTCAGAAAGTGGATCTTGCATCTCTTCAGGAGTTACTATTAATTCTCTAATATCGAGAAAAGATTGTTTAAAAATAGGATCATTTTTGTAGTCTTCTTTTTTTATTAGCGATAAATAGTATGGTGTGATAGAAAGTGGAAATTTTGCCATGGTATCTTCAAGCTGTTTCCTCTCCTCCTCAGAGAACTTAATACCTGTGAGGTCCTCGAACATAGAAATCGTTTTTATAGAATTCCTCATGTGCCATTTCCAATCTCGCCAATGTGACAATTCGAAAGAAGAGTCTATCTTTTTTGCTATTTTTTGTTGTTTTTCAGTTAAAATTGCCATAATTTTTAATTTATCACAAATAAAATAATCTTTTATTTCTTTAATTATTTACAAAAATATATGTCAAGTTTCACAAGGTTGTTTAAACTTTTATTCGGTTGCAAAGATAAAATTTTATTTTTAAAAATGCAAGGATTTTGTTTAAAAATTCAGGTTTTTCGACGGCCTGAAAAGGGGTTTTTACGCCCAGTTCTTTTCTCACTCCGCTATGTCTTCTATAAAACATGTAATATACGAGAAAAACCATCAAGGTCTCATTCATTTACCTTGATTTATCATAAACATTTTGATTAATCTGGATAATCATCCAAGCATCTGCGGTTCTGACTTTTTCAGGGCTAAAGCCCGTACCTCTTTCTTTCTTACTCCTCCC
>DIEY01000069.1:0-4560 GCA_002418865.1 Bacteroidales bacterium UBA5762
TTATCGTGTTTTTAAGGGACGACTATTTACATTCGTTCAGGCCGACAGTTTTGTGCTCAGAAACCCACCCGAACGCTTAGCCCGAGACCGTTTGCATTCATCCTTCTTTCTTATTTTCAGAATGAAACATCTTTACAAAAATAGTAAGTTGAACGTAGAAAAAATGTGAAAATGTATTTCCACCAACAGATTGCATCTCTTTAAAACCTTGAGTGGGAAGGAAAAATAAGTAACCGACCTCGAGGTTGCCCATTTCTCGTAAATTGTAAGTGGCTACTAAATCATTTTCAAAACCTAATTTTTTTTGTGAGGGCGTTAATTCATTTGTTTGAGCAAGCCAAAAATAATGGCCAGTGTTTGAAAACTTTAATGATTTGGAAGGCATAAACTCAACTCTTGCATAAACATCAGTCAACCCTCCTTGGTGTGTATCGGTTGTTAGGTTTTTGAAATAGTCCATATTTCCTAAAACATTATGGCGTGCACTATAGGCTAAGTCAAACACATGGTCAGTTGAAGTGTTGGCTCGATTGCCCGTAGTATATACCAAACCAACTGCAGGCCGCCAATGCAGAGTATTGTAATTAGCTTCGGCAACACACAATAATGCAGAAACCTTTTCATTTCTATTGTTTCGACCATATTGATAATAAAAATTCAGAAAACCACTCCACGGCAACTTATTAACTTTAAAATAAATACCCGAAGTGCTCCTAAAATATTGCTTGTTAGTGGTATCGGAAGGCGTTTGCCCAGTGCTTAGCTGTAAAAATGAAACTGCGATATCTTGGCTAAAGTAGCGATTAATCCAAAAAAATCCCATAGATTTATACCTATTTTGGGGATAAAAATTATCTTTTAGAGTTTCAGTTAATGAATTCCAGCTCCAACCTAAATGAAATCTCCACCCAGATGGGTTGAGTTTCAATAATATAGCATCGCTCGAAATGCCGTTCTGATTCCAATTTCTTCGGCCTAGTAACCACTCATTATCATAAGCTAACATCATTCTACCAACGGCCAATGACATAGTGGATGAAAATTTCAAATCTGCATATCCTTCGAACAAATCTAAAGAAGCATCGTTGCCAGTTACCCCGGAAGTATTCGCATTTTCTTCGTCTCCCCAAATCCTTACATCCTGAGGCGAAACTACAATATCGAGCCTTTCGCTTAGATAATTGAATTTTAAGCGTGTACGCTGAGAAAATAAGACCGAAGCGGCATCACCTGGCTCGGCTAATTTCTGATAACCCCTCCTTACCTCGAACCTTGGCCTTAATTCGGCATCAACCCTAAATTCATCTTGTGCTGTAACTCTTACCAATCCTATAAACATCAATAATATAGAAAATAACCATTTTTTCTTCATACACCTCCACATTCAATTTTAATAAATATGATTCTAATTTACAGACAATATTTCATACTTCCTTGCTATATCGGAAAGAGAATTGCGATTATAGTCAAAATAGGAGCATAAAATCAATAAGGTTCAAAAATACGGGAAATTTATCAGCTTGATGTCGGCTTTTCAGAATCGCTTGGTATAAATATGACAGTAAGGTTTTTTGCCGGTTTTTTCATAATAATTCTGATGATAATCTTCGGCTGGCCAGAAAGTTGTGGCAGGTTCTAAGCTTGTAACCACATCCAATCCTTTTGATTTCAGAGTAGAGATCAGCTTTTGGGCAATGGCTTTTTGTTCTTCATTCAAATAAAAAATGGCCGAACGATATTGAAGCCCCACGTCTGGTCCCTGACGGTTCAGTTGAGTGGGATCATGAATTTCGAAAAATAATTTGGCAAGGTCTTCAAAAGCAATCTGTTGAGGATCGAAGATTATTTCTAAAGCCTCTGCATGGCCAGTGGTTCCTGAGCATACCTCTTGGTAAGTTGGATAGTTAAGTGTGCCACCAGTGTATCCAGCTCTAGTTGAAATTACTCCCTTCACCTTTTTAAAATGATACTCTACACCCCAAAAGCAGCCTCCAGCAAAAATAGCAGTATCGAATGTTCGAGACGGATTTTGTGGAATAAATCGAAGCGAAAGACTATTGACGCAATGACGAGTATTTTTAGGCGTAAAACCTTCACCAATAAATACATGCCCTAAATGCGCCCCACAATGAGCACATAAAATTTCAGTGCGATATCCATCGGCATCGAGTTGACGAATAACCGCTCCAGGAATTTCTTCGTCAAAACTTGGCCAGCCACACCCGGCATCAAATTTTGCCGCTGAGTGAAACAAAGGTGATTCACATCTTTTACATACATAAGTACCCTCTTCCCAAAAATCATAGTATTTTCCGCTGAATGGCCTTTCGGTACCTTTGTGCACAATAATTCTTTCTTCCTCTGAAGTGAGTGGATGATAATGCTTTGAAGTATCGCTGTCGTTCATAAAGTCATTCGTATTATTGTTCTTAAAATTACATGATAACATGAATAAGAAAATAGATAAATATACTGGAAATGAATTCATTTCAATAATTTTAAAAATCAACAAATCTTACTAACTGAATGTTCATTTTTTCGCTTAATTCAAAAGAAATCAAACAGGGTTAACGATCTTTCAGTAAGGATTCATTTTAAACATGATTTCGAAAAGTGAAAAAAGTTTGGAAATTTTCAATATTGGTTCTCGATATACGATCTTTGGCTAAATTTGCAAACTCCTTCCGTTTTCTGGCAACGATGAACAATATTCATCGCTTAGAATTTCAAGAATTAAAGCTAATATATTTAGAAAATTACAATTACTTAGAAATGCACAAGAGAATTACCTCAAAGAGCTTACGATTTATAATGGGTTTTATGATTATTTTTACTCTATCCTGTGAAGAGGACAAACCCTTGAACCCTGATCCAAATATATTTACACCCATCGCCAGTTTCGACTATACTATGCAGATATTAGAAAATATAGTAAGGGTTAGTTTTATCAACACTTCACAAAATGCAGATGTTTATTTATGGGATTTTGGTGATGGAACTACAAGCACACAAGTAAGTCCTGTAAAGGACTATCCAAGGCCTATTGCAAAACCCAAGAGTTATAATGTAGTACTTACGGCTTTCGATACGGTGAACGATACTTATAATCGGACATCCACCACCTTACTTTTAGAACCATAATATATTATTTCGTTATTTAATCTTCTATGATTTTTAAGACTTATCTCGAATCGCCTTTGGGGCTTTTGGAAATTACAGGTGATAAGCAGGGAATTAATTCTGTATATTTTGAGAATAAATTTGAGAAACCCGACAATTTGAGTTTATCCTGCCAGGGCTGTCCCGATCCTTTATTAGAATGTCGTCGCCAGTTACGAGAGTATTTCGAAGGTTGGCGCAAAACCTTCGACCTTCCTTTTATACTAAATGGAACTGATTTTCAGAAAAAAGTTTGGACAGAACTTTCGAAAATTCCTTATGGAATCACTACTTCTTATTCTGATTTAGCCAGTCGAATTGATGAACCTTTGGCAGTGCGGGCAGTAGCCAGTGCTGTGGCAAAGAATAAAATCAATATCATTCTTCCCTGCCATAGAGTAATAGGGGCTCATGGTCATCTAACGGGTTATGGAGGCGAATTATGGCGCAAAAAATGGCTGCTCGAGTTCGAAAACCCTAATGCTCAGCTCGAATTATTTTGAATGGGTTAAAATTAATCTAATAATAGTTTGGTTTTCAATCACTATCTTTCAAATCTTCAATTCTTTTTCATGGGCTTATTCCAGAAAATTTGGTAGATATCACCATATCTTCCTTTGCCTCTGCTGCAGTTTCTGACGAAATTTTCTAATCTTAAAATCGATTCCGCTTGGGATAAAAGCAGCGTTTTAACAATAGTGATAGAAAAGATTTTGAACTTCGTTCAATAATTATATAACAATCGTTTAGATATAATTTATTAACTATCAATATCTTCTATTTTTAAATAATAACTTTTTAGGATAAATACTATTATATTAGAATTTTACAATAATTTTGTTCAAAAAAAATTATGCGTAAAACACTCATCAGTTTGCTGGTATTCTTCTCACTATCAGCATCAGCGCAGGAAGTTCTTACGCTCGAAGCATGTAAACAAATTGCCCTAACGAACAACCGCATATTAAGAATAGACAGCAGCAATCTTCAATCGGCTAAATACAGCAGTAAGTCAGCCTTTGCAAACTATTTCCCCGATATTAGTTTTTCGGGAATATTTTTGAGATTGAACAAACAGTTTCAAATGTTCAAAAATGATCTCCTACTTCCCGTAATTCCCTACCAGGCTATAGATGCGGCTAATATGCAGGTTTCGATGGCCAATCTAAACAATCCTCAAATAGCACCTCTTACTTTTGCCTTGGATCCTGCTACAGGTATGCCGTTAATCGATGCCAATGGTAATCCGGTTTTTAAGAATTATGCATGGCTTCCAGCTAATCAATCTAAACTGGGTGAGAAAGATAATTTTTTGTTCAATCTCTCTTTGACTCAGCCCATTTTTGTTGGAGGCAAGATTTACTATGCTAATAAAATGGCTCAAAATGCGGTCGAAATAGC
>DIEY01000069.1:4590-19880 GCA_002418865.1 Bacteroidales bacterium UBA5762
TATTACAATGTTTGGATTATCGATAAAAAATATAAATTGGCATTGAAGCACCTTGATCTTCTTAAAGAAATTGAAAAAGATGTGGAAAATTATTTAAAGGAAGGCTTGATTACCAGCAATCAGCTTCTTATGATACGTTCAAAGATTAATCAAGCTCAGGTAGATATTTTTAAGGCAAAAAATGGCTTATCGGTTCAAAAACAATTGTTGAATCAAAAAATTGGTAGAGACATCCAACAGGATTTTACGGTTGAAGATTCTTTGAAGGCAGATTTCGAAGTCATTCAAAATATTTTAAATACTCAGCTTAGCATCGACAGTCGACCGGAGGTAAAACTGCTCGAACAAAAGGTGCTATTGAATAAAAATCTTATGAAGGTTACACAAGCTGATATGATGCCTCAACTTGGATTGACAGCCAATTATTTCTTTGTTAATCCCAATCCCTATAAAGGGCTAGAGGATGAATTCGGAGATGATTATGCCTTGGGATTGTCACTCAAAATTCCTTTGTTTCATGCTTTTGAACGGTACAATAAGCGGCAATCGGCATTGTTGCAATATAAATCTGCACAGTTGGAAATGGAAGACAATCGTAATTTGCTATATATTGAAGCCATATATACTTCCAATCAGCTCAAGGAGCAATTCATGCAGGTTGAAGCTGCAAGAAAAAATGTAGAGCTAGCAAGAGAAAATTTGAGAATTCAAACCGATATGTTTCACGAAGGAATGTTAAAACTATCGGATTTAACTGAGGCACAAACCATGTGGTTAAAAGCAGAAACCGATTATTACGAAGCTTATGCAAATTTACTCATCTATCACGCCAAATTGCGTAAATCTTATGGAATACTTCAATAAAAACAGAAGAAATATGAATAAAAGTATGCTGTTTCTTGGATTAATAGGGCTCATAATATGTGGAGGCTGTAACGATAAAAATCGACAAAATAACATAAACCCACAGGGTGAAAAGCTAAAAGTAGAGATTTATGAGGTTCATGCCCAAGATGTTCCATTAAATCTCTCATATTTAGGGAGTTTTAAACCTTTTAAGGAGGCTACGTTAGGCACTACTATACCTGGAAAAATCGAAAAGATTTATGCACAAGAAGGCGAAGCCGTAAAAGAGGGGCAATTAGTTGTGAAAATGTCATCTGAACTATTGTTGCAGTCGGAAATAGAATATAAAACTCTTGAGAAGGATTTTCAGAGAGTAAAAAATCTCGTCGAGAAACAATCCATTAGCCAGCAAGATTTTGACCATGTTAAGGCTCAATATGAAGCTGCCGAAGCAAAGTACAATTTATTAAAGGCGAATACCGAAATTAGAGCTCCATTCGATGGAGTTGTGGCAAGGCATTTAGCCCATGAAGGCGAAAATTATTTCTTTTCCGCTTCTTTAGATTTGGGCTCTCCCTTATCCACAGGAATATTGCAACTAGTCAAATATAATCCTATTTATTTCGAGTTTGAAGTAGGAGAAAAAGATCTGTCATATATCCATAAAAATATGGGGATAAAGGCCGTGGCTAATACCTATTCGCATGACACCATAGTGGGAATGGTTGAATTTATCAGTCCTACATTGAATTCAACGCGGGTTACGGCTACCATACGAATAAGAATGAATAATCCAAACCTTAAATATCGCCCTGGAATGACAGGAAAAACTTTTATCAATGTAATCAACCATCAAGTGATGATGATACCCTTGAAAGCTATAATGAAAGAACTTGAAGATGATGCCTATTTTGTATATTTAGTCAATAATGAAGGGAAAATTACGAAGAAACCCATCAAGGTTTTGCAATACGCGGGTGAAAATGTTGTTGTGGAAGGTTTAAGTGAAGGGGATCAGGTTGTAATTTCTAACAAAAAAAATTTAGCCGAAGGCACTGAAGTAGAAATCCTTCCTATCTCCAACAATTAAAACTTAAGACTATGAGAATCACCGACACTTCAGTCAAGAATCCGGTTGCAATCTATATGTTTTTTGCGGGAATCCTTCTATTTGGATTATTAGCTATCTTTCGATTGCCAAGAGATTTGTTTCCCGACATTGAGCTTCCAACGCTCACGGTGGTGACTGTTTATCCGGGTGCCAATGCCGAACAAGTGGAAAAAGAGATCACCAAGGAGTTGGAAGTAGTTTTGGCGAGTACCGAGAACATTAAAAAAATTCAGAGTTTTTCGAAAGATAATGTCTCTACCATTTCCTTACAATTCGACTGGGGCACAGATATTACAGAGGCTTCAGCCAATGCACGTGACTTAATAGAATTAGTAAAATATAAACTCCCTCGTGATGCTCAGCAACCCTTAGTCATGAAAATCAATTCTTCGGTAATGCCAGTGGTAATACTAGGTCTTCAGACCGCAAATGGGGAGACCGATATCAGCGACCTGATTGAAAAAGTTATTTCTCCAAGGCTTCAGCATATAGATGGAGTAGGCACAGTGATGACCATTGCCCAACCCGAAAATGAAATAGCCGTCGAAATCGATCCTCTAAAAGCCGAGAAATATCATTTAACCATCGACTATATTGCCACTTTAATAAAGAGTCTCAATCTTAATATTCCTGCTGGATCATTAAAATCAGGTATTTGGGATTTGAATGTAACCGTAAAAGGGCAAGTACCTTCACTGGAAGCCGTAAAGAATTTACCATTAACCACTTACATGGGTCAGGTCATTCGACTGTCTGACATTGCAATCGTACATAAACAGCTCAAGGAGAAAGATGAAATTGCCCGAACACACCAGCAACGAGCCACTGCTCTACTGGTCCAAAAACAGTCGCAGGCTAATGCGCTTCAAGTTTATCAACAAGTTATGAAAGAGGTGGACAGAATACCACTGCCTGCCGAAACTCATCTTTATGAAGTGTTTAATACGACTGAAATCATTCAAGGTTCGGTATCGAATATCACAAGAACTCTATTATGGGGAGGATTATGGGTAATTCTTGTAGTATGGCTATTTCTTCGAGCTTGGCGCTCAAGCATTATCATAAGTCTTTCCATCCCCTTTTCTATGCTCATAGCACTTATCACCATGATGGTGAGTGGATATACCATCAATGTCTTCACCCTGATGTCAATGGTTGTTGCTATTGGGATGGTTGTCGATAATAGCATAGTGGTAGTCGAAAACATTACCAAATATTTAGAAAAAGGGATCAGAAAAAAAGAAGCCTCGATGTTTGCTACGGGCGAAATGGGGCAAGCTATCACAGCTTCTACACTAACTACTTTAGCCGTATTTTTCCCCTTGATTTTCGCCGGTGGTATAGTAGGTGTATTCTTCGAACAATTTGCCATCATAGCCGCAGCTACCATGCTTGGTTCATTACTTATCGCTCTGACAATAACACCTACTTTGAGTAGTCAACTTCTTCTGGAACAATACAAACAGAAAAAAAACTTGAAAATATATGAAACTTCAGAGAAATTCTATGTTAAACTCGAAGAATGGTATGGCAAACTGATAAAATGGAGCCTTCATAACAAAATCCTGATTACTATTATCGTAGCAGCTTTCATTGCGCTCTCTGTATTTCTAATTCAAAATCATATTGGCACCGATTATATTCCTACTATCGATGGTGGCGATCTCATAACTGTAGTTCAGCTACCCGAAGGTTACAGTGCCAATGAAACTGAAAAAGTCGCGATGAAGATCGAAAAATATATTGAATCGAATGTTCCTGGGATTTTGTTTGGTTTTACCGTAGCCGGGCAAACCGAACAAGGAATTCTCTCATCCGTCGGATTTAAGGAAAATAAAAATCTTGCTACCATTGTCTATCACCTCGTTCCTTCCAATCAACGCTCGATGAGCACCGCCGAGGTAGCAAAAATGATTGAAAAAGAATTAGAAAATATGCATGAAATAGAGCAATACAGCGTAACTGGAGGTTCTATCATAGGTTCGGCATTACTTGGAACAACTAAACCCATAGAGATTGTCATTTCAGGAACTGAGCTCGAAATTTTACGCAAGTACGCAAAAATGGTGGAAGATTCTCTTATGCAATTATCTAATCTCAAAAATATTCAGAACAGTTTGGCTAATACCAAACCAGAATTTCAGATTACCCTCGATAAGGAACGCATGGCCGATCTAAATATCAATCCCGCTTTAGCATCCATGCAGATTCGTCAAAGCCTTTATGGTACTGAGGCTGGTTATTTCGACGACCAAGGCCAACAAATTCCCATCAATGTCAGGTATCTACGCCATGAGGTTCAATCTATTAATGATATTATGAATATTAGAATTTCTTCCGTTTTCGGCCATTCTTACCCTTTACGAGAAGTAGCCGAGGTGAACCTCAATAATGGATATATAGAAATTATGCACGATGATCAGCAACGTGTTGCTATTGTTGGAGCCGATATCAATTCGGGTACTGACCTGGGAGCCATGGTCAAGCAGGTTCAAAATGTTCTATCTCATATAGATACCGATAATCAGGTACGAATTGAACTCAAAGGACAAGCCGAAGAACAGGCAAAGAGTTTCGCCGACCTTAGATTAATATTGATAATCAGCATATTATTGGTTTATATGATCATGGCAGCACAATTTGGTCACTTGCTCCAACCTTTCATCATCTTTCTGTCCTCTCCTTTTGCTGTAGTGGGTTCAATCATAGCATTCTATCTTACAGGTACAACCCTGAACCTGATATCATTCGTAGCAATTATCCTATTAATGGGAGTAGTTGTAAATAATGGTATTGTATTAGTTGATTATACCAACATGCTGGTTAAGCGTGGCTACACTCTCTACGATGCTTTGATTGCAGCCGGAAGATCGCGACTGAGGCCCATATTAATGACTACCACCACTACCATTATGGGCATGCTTCCTATGGCAATCAATAATGGCCTTTTACATGAAGTATGGAGTCCATTAGGCATTACCAGTATAGGAGGCCTTTTATTTGCTACTCTCATTACACTTATCTGGATTCCTGTATTATATGCAATATTTTATGCACGCATTCAACCTAAAAAACTCCTGAACGTATGAAACACGTGAACATACACTGCGATGTAGCCCAAGCAAACGAAATCATCGATATACTCGAACAATGCCAAATTAGCGCATTTCAAATCTTAGACAATGTCAAGGTAAAAAATCGCATAGGAGATCCCCGTATGAACAACCCCATTTGGCCTGGATACAATGTATTAATTATGACCCAAATAAGAAATCAGGCAAAATACGATCAATTGATCCAAAAAATCAAAGATTATAATAATAGAGTTACTCACTCGGATCAGCTCATTATGTTAGAAGCATGGGAAATAGATACTTTGATTTTTGAATAATGGAAACGAAGAAAAATAAGACACGCAATCTGATCTTAAAAAAAGCCGCTGAAGTGTTTTCGGCTAAAGGCATTCAAAACACTACAATTGAAGACGTTACAAAACACTTAGGAAAAGCCAAGAGCCTGATTTATTATTATTTCTCGAATAAGGAAACGCTTTATAAAGAAGTTCTGGAGAATGAAATCAATGCACTGTGCGATGAGGTGAACGAAAAACTCAATTCTACAGTAGATCCCATTTCTAAACTTAGAATGTACTTCGAACTACGCATACTGAAAACAAAGGAACTGATTAACCTCTTGCCTTTCAAGAACCATCTCGATGAAAACTTACCCTTTATTAAGGAAATGCGAAAAAAATACGACGATGAAGAAATTATCATAATCAAAGAAATACTCCAAGAAGGTGCTAAACGAAATATTTTCTATCTTACTGATCTCGAAAACACTACTAATGTTATTTTAACAGCACTCAAAATTTCTGAATTGCCCTTTCTGATTTCCGAATATATAGAAAACTATGATGAGATGATGGATAGCCTGATTGATATCGTACTTTATGGAATTGTGAAACGTTAACTCGTTAGTGGCTTGCTTCTTTGAATTTTGCCTTCAACCTGAAAGATTATGTCAGGGGAAAGAGTTAAATTCAAGAGTAACGAATCATTTGATTATCAACGAATTTATTGGTAAATCGACGTATAATGCAATTAATGCTTTATTAATTTTGCATGAGTCGTGTTTTTACCATCGGATAGGGTGATGATATAGATTCCTGCCTCGAGGTCATCTACGGGCACAAAACGTTGTATTAATCTGTATTGTCGGATGATTCTTCCCGATAGGTCAAAAATGCTTATTTGGCTTGGCAAAGGGAATGTAACTGGAATATAGAAGAAAGATGTGGCTGGATTGGGATAAATTTTTAGAGTTTCATACAATTCATCTTTTATCCCATTAACCTGATTATTGGCTGAAATAAGCCACAGATTCGGATCAAAAACGAGGCTATCGGGAGTGAATGTAAGAGGAATTTGAAATTGTTGCCCGGAAAAAGAAGGATTCAAGCGGATAAGTGTGTCATTTATCGCATTTTTTACACCGATTTCCACGGGCATGTTAAAGAAAGTAACCGATGGAGAAGAAGTCTGCTGCCAAATGGAAAGCTCGAGCGTATCTGTACCCGAAATTCCCCAATCAATGGTATAAGAAGGAAATCCTTCGCCATAGAGCCACTGGGTAGTAAATTCAGTAAGGTCAATACCCGAACTTGTTTCGAAATGTCCAATCAAATCAGGAGTTCGAGCATAACCATACGAAAGCATAGGGTCGTCAGCATAATTCTGAAGTGCATAAAAAAAGGCGCTATCGCCAATTAAAAATCGAATCATGTGAAGCACTAATGAGGCTTTGTGATAGGATAGGCGTGCATCGAAAATCCGTTCAGGAAGAGTAGTATCATCCACAATGACCGAACCATTAGGTTGCTGACAAACAGCAGCAATCGTCTCGGTTTTCCATTTCTTCCAGTAAAATCCATTGAACATATATTGATAAGTCAATCCAGTAGCATAAGAAGCCAGCCCCTCATTCAGCCAGATATCAGTCCATGAACCAGTAGTTATCTTGTTCCCAAACCACGAATGTGCCAATTCGTGTGATAGAATATGATGATTGAAAGGTCCGGCAAATGTCAAAGTCTGATGTTCCATACCTCCGCCCATGCCACATTCCAGATGTCCATATTTTTCCTCCAAAAAAGGATAAGGACCAAATAATTCCGAATAAAGTACATACACAGGGAAAAGCCCTGCAGTAGTGTTTTGTTGCTGGTTTATATCTCCAGAATAAACATAGTTATAAATTTTTATGGTTCCATATTTGGTAGGAGCCTCCTCTATATAAGTTTGATAATCACCCACAGCAACACCTATGAGATAAGATGCAACAGGATAACGATGTTTCCATAAAGATTTTACCCATAAGCCGAGGGTATCTGATTTTACAGGCATTCCAATGGTTGCAGCCTTGTAGCCTAAAGGGAATAAAATACTAATATCCGTTGAATCTATTTTATCATCGAGGGTAATTTTGCAGGGAAACCAAGTAAATGCACCATAGGGTTCGGATAGCGTCCACAAAGTCGGTTTGCCAAGATGAAAACCTGTAAATAACGAATTTTCTCCAAGATAATTGGGAGGATCGCCCTGGTATATGATTTCTAAACTGTCTAATTCTCCTTCAAGCAGGATTTCAGGAAAATTGATGACAAGTGCATGTATCCCAGGCCTCGAATAATTTAAAAAATTTCCATGATAACTAACATTTTCAACTTGAAGCGAATCGTGCAACTGTAAAGAAATGCTATCGGCATCTTCGTGTGGAACGATAAAAAATTTTACCTTCCCTTTTACATAATGAGCCAATGGGTCTAATTCGAGTTCTAACTTCATGAAAACAAGATCATATTTATCTCCCGGCAAGGCAGGCGGCAAGGCTTCAAACGTATTGATGGGATTTTGAGTAGAGAACATTTTTTCTTGAGCGAAAGGCAGAATGATTTGAGCTTTACTGATATTGCCACTGAAGGAAAAATTTACAAGCAACATGACAAGGATTGCGATAAAATGAAATAAAGGAATACAAAGAATTTTCCTTGAATTTTTATTGTACGTCATTGCAATAAAAAATTTTTATCTTTAAATTTACATAATAATTTTCGATGAATAGACAGATGCATAAAATTCATTTCTTTTTTCGCAATCTAACATTCCATTTTAAGGGAAAGAAAGCATCAATCACTGAGAAAAAGTTCTCGCAGATATCCGTTGATGTCCTCGTAAATTTACGCAAATAAAAATTTGCATTGATCAGCATGGAGTTAAATCTGCATATATCAGCGAGAAAAAATTCAGAAATTATTTCGGTACATGCTTGCAGATATTTTTTAACCCAATAAACACAGTCGTTAGTAAAATTTGATTAGACAAAACCCGGATAGGAGAAAACAAAAATTGAAGCCTGACGAATGATATAGTAAAAGAGTAAGTTTACTCGTTATCGGCCTGAAATCTAAAACCTAATCGCTTGCCGATGACAAGGCGACAGTTTTCAGCATAATGCATGATAGCACCTGCTGTAACCATTTTTACTTCATCGAAAGGTGGAGTCAACAAATCGAAATTAATAGCATAAAGCATGCTCGATTTAATGAGGTTTTCTGCTGCAGTTTCATCAAACAAAAAGGTTCCGAATTGTGGATAAAGAATACCCACTTCTCTTTTTCCTTCGACGAAATAATGCATATTTTTATTAATAAACAGCCGTCCAATCAAATAGCCCAAGTCGTTTTCGCGATTGTATTTGAATGAATTGCTCAAGAAATTATAGATATGAATTACTCCGCAATAGCTTCGAGTTTTATCTTCACGAATATAAGCCGTGCGCATTACATCATGATCTCTTGAAAATTCAAACATGTCGGTATGCATGAAAAAAATAAGAGCATCACCTGCAAAAAACATCTGGCTTTGAAATGGACTTATGCTATTATATTCGATCTTCAGATGTTCATCTCTTAAAGGAGAATTCTGAGAAATCTTGTGTGCAGCATTATTGATCAGTTCAAAAGCTCTCTCGGTGTTTTTATAAATTTCCTTTTTAAGATTACCCTTATTGTTGAGCGTAGAAAATAATTCTTCGTTTGAAATTTCATCCATAGCTAAATAAATTATGATTATTCAAAGGTAAAAGAAATCTGAAACATTTTGGCAGATAATTTTTTAATACTATCAGTATATAAGTTACCTTCACGGAAAATCATGTCGTTAATCCCATACATCATTTTTATTTCAGTAGAAAATTTGAAATAAACGGTATAAAAGTCGAAACCCACGCCAATGTCACCCGTAAAATCATGTTTTTTCAATTTTACCACTACAGTAGATGGATTCTCGGCCTTGTCTTTAGTTGAAGAAGCAAGGTCGATTTTATAAGATGCTCCAGCAGTAACGAAAGCTCTGAAATTATTTAAACGCTTCGACTTATATTTAATATATAGCGGAAAGTCTATAAAGGTAGAATTGATATTTTTCGAAATATTGACGATGGAGGAATCGGCATGTGAGAATTGCATAATCGAATAATGTAAATCTCTTTCTCCGAATTGAAGCCCTGGTAAAAAACGAAGATCAAAATATTCTCCTAAGCGCAGGTTAGAAACCAAACCAATAGAAAAGCCTGGAACAGGTGAGCTTTCTATTCCGATTACACGTGCTGAGTCGGCCACAAGATCGGGAATCTGATCGCGATTCCAGACTTTTTGTTGAAACTTATCGGCTGGCTCAACCACAAAAAACATCTGATTCACGGCAACATAAAATCCAAAATGTCGGGGTGCTCGATCAAATTTTGGTAAATTCATTACCGATGGGCCTTCCTGAGAAAAACTCCTCATC
Source organism: Bacteroidales bacterium UBA5762 (assembly GCA_002418865.1). Classification (GTDB taxonomy): domain Bacteria; phylum Bacteroidota; class Bacteroidia; order Bacteroidales; family TTA-H9; genus TTA-H9. The sequence goes on from DIEY01000069.1 coordinate 14,398, forward strand.
GAAACGAATAATAATAAAATGATGATTATGAAATTTTTTTGTTTCAGAAACATTATCCCATTTCGAAAATAAACGAAACCCATAAGGCTTTATTTTAGTGGGTATTATTTCTTAGCTTCATAAAGAGTAGCGATTCCAAAAGTTAATGCCTGAAAACTATTATTTTGAAACCCAGCTTTCAATAATTGCTCTGTAAAATCTTTGCCTTGCGGAAATTGCTCTACGGATTGAGGAAGGTAGGTATAAGCCTCACGATTTTTCGAAATCCAACCTCCCACAAAAGGAAGTATGTGTCGAAAGTAAAAAAGGTAAACACCCCTCACGAATTTATTCTCTGGAATAGAAAATTCAAGTATGAATACATGGCCGTCGGGTTTAAGAACTCTATGCATTTCGGAAAGTCCTTGGCCGAGGTTTCTGAAATTTCTCACCCCAAAAGCAACCATTATGGCATCGAAAGTATTATCTGCAAAAGGAAGATCCTCAGCAGAAGCTTCAAGGAGTTGTATTTTTTCGTTTAAGGAATGTTCTTCGATTTTTCTTTTCCCTATTTCGAGCATTTTATTCGCAATATCGCATCCTACTATTTGGCAAGGAATTTTTTTTGCAGCCATTATGGCTAAATCGGCCGTACCCGTGGCTACATCCAAAATATAAGATGGTTTTTTATTGGCTAAACGACGAATGAGCTTCTTCCGCCAACCGACGTCTATTCCAAATGAAAGAAAATGATTTAAAAAATCGTATTTAGTGGCAATACCGTCGAAAGTTATAGGTTGAGGTCGTTGCAAATCTTCCATTCCCATTCAATTAATGTCAAAGAATTTCCAGCCGATTGATTTCTTCTGAAAGATGTTTGGCATTAACAGGAACTACTCCCAATTCCTCACAAACCAATCCTCCGGCAACATTGGCTATTTTGGCTGCATCAAGAGGCGATAAACCCGCAGCTAAACAAAGACTCGCAACGCTAATCACCGTATCGCCCGCTCCAGAGACATCGGCAATATTCCTTAAATGCGCAGGAATAGCTTGATAATGAAACCCATCATTTTCTGTAGAATATCTAATAACCATCCCTTTATCCGAAAGCGTAACAAGAACAATATCGGCATTAATATTCTCTTGCAAAATCATAATGGCTTCTTCCAAGTTGAATTTATCAAGCAAATAATTGTAATTCGACTTTAAGCCATTTTTTAGTTCCTTGAGGTTGGGTTTAAAAAGAAAAACATTATTATAAGCCCAAAAATTTAGGTGCTTAGGATCAACGCAAACTTTAATTCCAGCTTCAGTGGCAAGTTGTATGGTATTTTGTATAATGTACTGAGTAATGACCCCTTTATCATAATCTTGAATAATAATTATATCAGGATGTTTGGTCTGAATCTGAAATTTGATGGTTTGAAGCAAACGAGCCTGGTCGTTAGGCAAAATGGGATGAGTAGTTTCTTCATCTACACGCAGTAATTGAGTATTATTTCCAAAAATTCGAAATTTAGTCGTAGTAATCCTGTCATTGCTCTGTAATATGCCATCTTCATCGAGTTCGTAGTCTCTCATTAGCTGAATAAGAGTTTTCGATGTGGCATCTTCACCAATTACCGAACATAATATTGGTCGAGCTCCCAAAGATTTAATATTAAGAGCAACATTAGCCGCACCCCCTAATCTGTTACTTCTTTCCACAACATCGACAATAGGAACAGGAGCTTCGGGCGATAAACGATTTACCTTCCCCCAAATATATGAATCTATCATTGCATCTCCAATAACCATTACACATAGATCCTGAAATTTTTTAAAAAGATCGTTTTCTAACCGGGTATCACTCATTATGATAACAAATTATAATGATTAAGGTGCAAAGATAGACTTTGCCTTTCACTTTTACTATTTTATTTAACTACGAACCTCCTTTGGCAAGTTGCTATAACTAAACTGAAAATGTTATTCTAAGCATACAATTTAAAAACGTTTAAACAAAGAAATTCATTTTGATTCGGAAAGAAAAACTTATTTCTCTCAAATTGCAATACTTATTGAATTATTAAACGCTCTGATGTTTGAAACTTTGCCGATTCTATTCTGAGAATATAGATGCCATGTTGAAGATGAGACAGATTAAGCATTACACTGGATGTATAAGGTTTAATTTGAAGCGAAGGATAAACTTTTCTCCCCGAAATATCGAAGATAGATAGTGTGGCTTTCTCATTCAAAACTGGTTCAAACACGAGGTTAGTAATGTCGTGTAAAGGATTTGGCCATAATTCTAACTTTATACCCTGCGTTTCGGCACGGAACATCCCTAATCCACTATTAGAATGATTAGGAGTGGGAAAAACTCGGCGAAACTCTCCTACTCCATCAGGTATTCTACCCCATGATGTATCAACAGATTGGTATCCAAAATTCACAGAATCAAGAATTGTTATACCATCTGATGAAGTAAAAATTAGGGACTCTCCTTCATCATTAAGTTTAAAGTTTGAATGGATACCAGGTTGTTGCTCATCTTCATCACACCATACAAGCAAAAAACCATGGGGAGGAATAATGGTTTCGGCGGGAAATTTCCATTTTGTAAGATTGGAAGGTTTATCAGAAAGATAATGCCCACTCAATAATTGAGGAGCATTAGAAAAATTATACAGCTCTATCCAATCATCATATTCACCTGCAGGATCGGCAAAACTATTGACATTTGAAGCCATTAATTCATTGATTCTTACACTATCGGTATGATTATCGGCAATTTGAATGATAAGCCATCGATCAAGAGGATATTGCCTGGTTTGATCAAGACTATCAGTAACTTTTATTTTAAAATATATTCTTGTATTGGTAGGCTGAGTTAAAAATGAGACCTTCCAATTGTCGTGCTGAAAAACCAGGGACAAAGTAGTATCTGGGGAAAAACTCATAGAAATTTCGTTTTCTTGGCCAGCTTCTGAAAATTTATAGATAAGACTGGCATTTTTTATACCTGCAGATGCGAAAATTGAAGCATTCACTTCGACCGAATCGCCTGAAAGCGGATAATGTGGTGTATATTGGAGCGAATAAACAATAGGAGGAGCATTGGTATAATAAATCTGAGAAGGAAGGATAGAGTTACGAAGATTCACAAATTCTCTCAATCCATTCTTAACATGCTGATTAGCATAGTGTTGAGCCGAATACGACTGATGAAAATCATCGATGGTGAAGCCATAATCAAGAGTTCGATAAAAATCCTCTTCAGCTGCTGAATTAATCATGCTTTTTAGCTCTGTTAAACGACTATCCCATAAAAAGAGCTCAAAAATTCTCTGGCTGTAAAACTCTAAAAAATGCGAATAAAGATCATGGTATTGGTCTATTTGGAGCAAACGGTCGGCAAGAGGACGAAAACCAGCTTCTGCCTTTGGCCAGTTATAAGGATCGGCCTGTGCCCAATCTACATTGAACCAGTCAATCCCTAAAGTATTGTCGTAATCGTAAGGAATAATCCTAAATTTCCCATCTTCAAAAGAGTAGTAGAGATAATAATTGTTCATCAATGAACGGTAATCGTCCCAACTACCTAACAACACATTCATGGCAAAATATGAAAGAATGTTTCCTACATCGGCAATATTCTCCAGAGAATCAGGCAGAGAAGCTAAAGGGGTTAGATTAATGATTCTGATAAAGCGTGCCAATTGACTAAAATCGGCGGCTTCTTCATTGGTTTTCAACTCATACACAGGCCGGCCCCCACTACTGAGATTTTGATATAATGCGGGCGATGAACCTAAATAATTCAGATCTGCTGGATAAAGACATTTCCAAAGATTACCCGTAGGACCACTAAAATTCTTTTCGATAAATTCTTCGTCTATATGTTCAACATTGATATACAAACCATAATAATTACCATTAATATATACCTTTACATGATTTGCCCTCGAAGCTATAATTCCTGCCTGATGAAACAAATCGCAACACAGCTTCGATCGGATAATAGAAGGATCGTTGTGCTCACCATTGAGATTCAATTTTTCTATGCCCAAAAAATCCCTTCCTTGAATAAAGGTGTTGAAAGAAACCTTGAAGGATTTTTTGGCAGCCTCACGCGAAGTATTTCCTCTTAAACGAAACCCAATACTATCGAAGGTTTCATCCAAATATGCATTCCGAAAGCGAAAAGTAGCCAGATGCTCAGTTTCACTCTCTACATGTTCATATATCCATTTTAAAGTATCAGGATGAATCGTAATATCCACTCGGGGAATATGGCTGTCGTCGAATATCTTCCAACTTTCATCTTGTGCGCATAACCATGTACTTGCAAGTAAAAGAAGGAGAGTAAAGAAAATCCTTTTCATGGCCTAGAAGTAATTTTATATTTTATGCAAATTAAAGTCATTGAATACCTATATTTTATGATATTTTCAACTTGCTTTAAATAAAGAGCCTCATCGAATATCTTCAGTTTTTTCTATTTCATTGTGTAAAGAATTATCTTGCTATTTACAGAAAGCATAACAGAATTTTAAGGAAGATAATTTCTTCTCATCAAAATTACCAACAACATGCCTAAAATCCACAGAGCAGATGCTGAAAGTATCAACTTAAAACAGGGCAATCATTTCTTTACTCAATTAAGAAAAAATGTAAGTAAATATTGTGATACAGAAAACCACCGCATGTTTGCGGTGGTTACTGATCTAAATTTTTAATTGGAATTTATTCAGCAGGATGAATTGCTTCTGTTGGGCATACCTCGGCACAGCTGCCACAATCTGTACAAATATCGGGATCAATTTTGTAAATATCACCTTCACTGATAGCTTCCACGGGGCATTCATCAATGCACGTCCCACAAGCAATACAATCTTCTGTAATTACGTAAGCCATGATTTTGAATTTTTCAATTGACGCGGCAAAATTACATTATTTCTCCTATTATTAAAACCATAGTAAAATTTATTCAAATGAAGAAAAATCTTTATTTGCACTTAGTCTTACACATTTTCCGTCAAATTACCTACATCAAAATGATCAGCAACCACTCAAATTCCTGATATTATCCAATTGGATATAAACACAAATACATATTGCTATAACTGAAGGAAATAGGCTGAAAACGCTTATACTAATCGAAATCCACAAAAAAAATTTTCCCTATGGATAAACATTTCAATAATTTATAAATATTACTTTCATACTTTTGCTTCGAATTAATTTCATCTTGATAATGAGTATAATAATGCCACAACAATTGGTTTGGTTAAACTATGACATGCTATTTCAATACTATACACCACCCTAAAATTATTTAGGGTATAGATGTATATAAATGATCTACGAGTTTAAAGCAATAAAGGGAATCTATATAAAATGTAAAAAACAACAATCTTACTCAATTCAATCATCTAAATCAAAAACCTCAAAAATCAAACGTTATGAAAAAGTTAATTCTATTAAGCAGTTTTGTATTGATCTCGTTTTTATGT
>DIEY01000072.1:0-26252 GCA_002418865.1 Bacteroidales bacterium UBA5762
TTAAAGAAATTTCTTTTCAAATCTTCTACTTTAATTATACATGGTCGTGAATCGGAATTCCCGAAATCAGCTCACTACTGCAATCATTTTGCTGTTGACTATCTTTGCAGTATGAATACTTACGATATTTTTAACATACATAACGAAGATGAGTTCAACCAGATGGCGTTGACGATTTATCATTTTCAAAAAGAACACAATAAAGTTTATAGGGAATTTTTGAAAGTAAGCCATCATTACGATAAACCCATTCAGCATTATTCAGAAATTGTAAGTTTACCCATTGAGTTTTTCAAGACACAGAAAGTCATTGTTGAACAACAAACCCCTCAGCTCGTTTTCGAGAGTAGTGGAACTACCGGCCAGAAGATTTCTCGACATTTTGTTGTCGATGCAGAACTTTACCACCAAAGCTTCCTAAAAGGATTCACATGGTTTTATGGAGATCCAGTCGATTGGACTTTTCTGGCTTTATTGCCATCTTATCTCGAAAAACCCAATTCTTCACTTGTTTTTATGATGAAAGGATTGATGGAAGCCAGCGAGAGTCCTTATAACGGCTTCATTCTTAATGAAGTTGAAAATCTATCGGATAGAATAAAGAAAGCGAAAACATGGCGACAAGGGAAAGTCCTACTGATGGGTGTATCCTATGCATTATGGGATTTGGCCGAGAAATATCCACAAAATCTTCAAGGGATAATAGTAATGGAAACAGGTGGAATGAAGGGAAGACGCAAAGAAATAACCCGCTCACAATTGCATGAAATCTTATGCCAAGGCTTTGGATTAGAGAAAATTCATTCCGAATATGGAATGACGGAAATGTTATCGCAAGCCTATTCTCAAGGAGAAGGTCTCTTTAAAACCCCACCTTGGTTAAGGATTTATTTTACCGAGCCCGACGACCCCTTTTCGCTTGCCAAACCCGGAAAAACAGGATTGATTAATGTGGTCGACTTGGCTAATATTTATTCATGCAGTTTTATAGCCACAAGCGATTTAGGCCGCTTTACAACAAATGGACAATTCGAAATTATTGGCCGTCATGATCTGGCCGAATTAAGAGGTTGCAATCTGATGCTATGGTAATTTTGTCCCCTTATCTTTAAGGTGGGAAAGATACCCCAAAATGAACAACAAGAAGTTAGGCATGGATAGAACGAAAAAGTGGAAGATCCTTTCGTCTCTTCCACTATATTATATTAAGATTATATGTTAAAAACAGAAAACTTCCTATTTACATTTCAGCACTTGTTTTATCTGGTATTGAGCATTTTGAACTAATGGTCCTGCTGTAACATTCTTATAAGCAGCACAGGCCTCGGTGGTTTTTCCTAATCCTTCGTATGCTTTTCCTAATTCAAAATAAATCTTGTTCTTATCTTTTTGTTCGAGTTCAAGAGCTTTCTGAGCTGCTTCTGCCGCCAAACTGTATTTTTTCTCCATGTTGGCAGCCAAAGTTTGGTAATAATAAGTGTTAGCTGTAGTGTCGCCCAAGGAAAGAGCCTTCTCGCAATAATTAAGAGCAAGAGAGCTGTTTTTTGCTTGAATAGCTTTTGCAGCCGCAATGGAATATTCTCTGGCGACGAGTGCCTGAGTCTTCTGCGCAAAATCAGGATCCTGTGTACTGGTAGCTTTTACTTTCTCGAGCATCTCATCCATTTCCTTATATTTGTCTTGCTCCCGATAAACCAACAATTTGCCATAATAAGCCCGATAAAGGTTACTATCGTGTGCTATGGCTTGGTCGAAATTGGCTATGGCTTGATCAAAATCCTTGTTTTTGAAATAATCATTTCCTTTTACCATATAAAGCTGAGCCGTCAGGTTAACGGCTTTAGCAATAATATCAGCATTGTTCACTTGTTGGCCTGTTTGAATGGCTTTATTACAAGCTTCTATTGCTTGATCATAATTTTGAGAAGACTGCAAATTCACCGCATAATTGTAATACAAGATGGGCAATTGGTTTTGAGCCTGAGTTTTTAACTCATTGCCACTTTCACCAATTTTTTCACACATTGCGATAACTTCTTCAAACTTTGCAATAGCACCAGGAATGTCGCTTTGCATCAGTTGAATAGCAGAATTAAAGGTGTTCCCTGCATCTTCAACGGTTTGAGCATAAATCTTCTTCTGAGGGGCCAAGAAAATAAAACTTGCAATGGCTAACCCTACAACAAAAGTCATCCTTTTCATCTTCAATGTTTTAATGTTAATTGTTCTATTTTTAGTTATCATTTTAGTCCACAAAAATACTAAATACATTTAAAAACAGATATATTACTCGAGAACGAAAAAAGGCTTGGGCTAAAGAATTGAAAAAATCATGCCATAGAATTTGAAAGATGATGCGAATATGGAAAAGCCTCAATCCCATCATCAACGCATCACAAAAATTATCCTTAAGTCAAAAAAATGCGAAATTTGCAGCAGAATTGAGCGTAGACAAATGAAAAAGATTTTTCTCTTTATCGTGTTGATTTTAAACCTTGAGCACATTATTGCTCAAGACCGATTACAGTATAAATTGGAGGCTTTCGATAAAATTCAGATCAGTGGTAATATTGATGTGAAGATGACTCAAACCGGGAAGGAGGAAGCTATTTTAAGTGTAAATGGGATAGAAAGCGATAAAGTTTCGATAGAGGTGGAAGGGCGCCTATTGAAGATAAAGGTGGGATTTTTTGAAGGGAAAGATGCTTTGGTAAAAGTTTGGATCAATTATCAAGACATAAGAGAAGTGAATGTTACCAATGGAGGGAGTTTACTTTTTATTGACCCCATAAAATCGGATTATATGAAGATGACGGCTAGCACAGGAAGTGCAATTGATTCCAGAGGCGAATTTGGGACACTCGAAATAAAGGCTTCGGCTGGAAGCAGGATAACCTTAGAAGGGAATGCCGACATTGTAGAATTCAACGCAAACACAACGGCCGAAATAGAAGCGGAAGAACTAATTTGTCAGGAAGCCATTCTTAAAGCCTATACTGGCGCTAAAATCTCAATACATGTAAAACAGAACCTCGAAGCTACCTCAGCCACTGGTGCCGAAATCATCGTAAAAGGTAATCCTTCAAGCGAGAAAATCTCTACCAGCACAGGAGGAATCATAAACCGAAAAAATCCCTGAATAATACAATTGAGTAAGGGTCTCACGAGGTGTTTTCTCTCGTTTAGGATTAACTACAGTAGTATTACCAAAATGTTCAACTTCAGGTAAATCAATGAAGGCGCCTAAACTGGTTATTTCTTGACACCGGTGATTCAATCTTGAAATTATCAAATAAGCATTCGGGATTGATTTCAAGCAGACTCCCTATTCAACTTCTTTGTTTCCTTGTTTCCTTATTGAAATCTTTTTGATTAATAATTTTTAATTTTTTTAATTAGTTTGGTTTCTACTCATGCAACGAATCTACATATTCTTTGGGAACTTCCAATTGAAGTATTTTATCGGTAATATCGGTCACTTTAGCATGTTCCGATGTTCGAAGGCCGACCACCCAAAGCACTTGGTCTTTATTGCACAGTAGCCAAATATCTTTTTTACGATATAATGGTATTTTATTTTGAATGAGCAAGTCGCTTATTTTTTTTTGTCCTTTCATCCCCAGAGGCTGGATATAGTCACCTTGTCGCCAATGCCGCAGTTGCAATGGAAAAGTCAATTGGTCGTAGTCGAAATAGGCATAACAAGAATTCTTCTGAAAACCAGGAAAATCATCTTTCGAATACAATTTAAAATTGAATGCGATAGGACTATCTGACGTATTTTTTATAGAAGATATGAAATAGGATTCTTGTCCTCCTAATTTGAAAGGCTGTATGCAAAAGCTGCTTCCTTTGGTATAGATGCAATGGGAAGTGCTTAAAAATTTTTTTCGAGTATTGTTTTTTAGGGCTTCGGCCAGATTCATTGCCTGAGGATAGTTAAAGTTGAAGTCCTTGATGATTTCATAGAGGAATGCAGGAGCATGTTTCGAATTTTCCAAACCCGAAAAATCTACCCTTACCTCGTCATCATTCATTTTTATTCTTTCTTTCAAATGCTCACGGAGATAATCCTCGAATACATCGGCGGCAAAGGAAAGTCGCTCAAGTGTATGTTCGAAATGAGTGTACCAACCCGGATAGATTTTATCCAATAAAGGGAAAATTTCCAATCTAACTTTATTGCGCAGGTATTTGGTTTGTAAATTAGATGAATCGATTCGATAGGGAATATTCTCTGACTCGATAAATTCCATAATTTCATCACGAGTAGCGAAAAGCAAAGGATGTAGAATTTTCTCCGAAAGAGGTTCCATTGCTCTTAAACCCTTGATGCCCGTGCCTCGGAGTAGGTTAATAAAAAAAGTTTCTTTTTGATCGTCTAAATGGTGAGCAGTACAAATAAAATCATAACCCTCTTCATGGCGTAATTTTTCGAACCATTGATAACGCAATTCTCTGGCGGCCATTTGGATAGAAATTTTTTGACGTCGAGCGTATTGAGACGTGTCAAAATAACTAATAAACAAAGGGAAACTATTCTGATCTGCCCAAGACCTTACCAATTCGGTTTCTTTTGGAGCTTCAGTTTCTCTGAGTAAAAAATTGCAGTGTGCAATACCCATTTTGTATCCCAGTTCCTGGAAAATTTTGGCCATGGCCATACTGTCGGGACCTCCACTTACACCCAATAAATAACGATAATTCTCAGGATGCCCAATGATACCTTCCAGAAATTTTTTTGTTCTTTGGGTGAGCGTGTTCATGTGGATTCTGACAAATGAGGTTTGGAAATAAAATGAGGTATCCTATGGGTCAGCCAAAAAAATAGGTAACCTAAGATGGCTCCCAAAACAAAACCTGCCAGAACATCGCTGGGATAGTGTACGCCAAGATAAATTCGGCTAAAACCAACAATAAGAGACCAAGTTATGGGTAACCATTTCATGAAACGGAATTTTCTTTTCAGCAACAAGGATAAAAAGACGGCTATGCCCATGGTATTGGCAGCATGTCCCGATACAAAACCGTAAGTTCCACCATGATAGTCGTTTACTAAATGCAGATTTTCCATTATTCCAGGTTGATGGGTAGGACGGGGACGTTTTACAGTATTTTTAAATAAATTTGTTGTTTGGTCGGTGGCTGTAATCAATAAGGCAGCTGTAATTAAAATTTTCCAAGAATCTTTTTTAAATGATTTAATTACCAATAAAATAAAAATTGCATATAGTGGCAACCAGATAAAGTTATGACTAATTTGCCACATCAAATAATCCAGCCATGGAGTATGTAAACCATTGATAAGAAAAAGTAAATTGATATCTATGTTTAGAAATGAAAGGAACATTTAATGATGGGGGTTTGAGGTGAGTTGTTTCCAAATAAGGTCTTTCAGTTCTTCTAATCCTATTTGTGCTACAGATGAGATAAATACATGTGGTAAATCGTCAGGAATATTTTTTTCAATGCTTCGAATGTCACCCTTGTTAACGAGGTCGGTTTTAGTAATAGCCAAAATTCTGTCCTTATCAAGAAGTTCGGGGTTGTATTGCTTAAGTTCATTTAATAGTATATGATATTCGCTTAATATATCTTGACTGTTAATAGGAATCATAAAGAGAAGGAGAGAATTGCGCTCGATATGACGTAAAAAGCGAAGGCCAAGGCCTTTACCTTGATGAGCTCCTTCGATGATGCCTGGAATATCGGCCATTACAAAGGAATAATGATCCTTATAACTCACCAGTCCGAGATTAGGTTGTAAAGTAGTGAAGGGATAATCGGCAATTTCGGGTTTAGCGGCCGAGACTACCGAAAGTAATGTAGATTTTCCTGCATTAGGAAAACCAACAAGGCCAACATCGGCCAGTAATTTAAGCTCTATAATGTACCAACCTTCGGAGCCGGGTTCACCTTCTTGAGCAAAACGTGGAGTTTGCAGTGTAGCAGTTTTGAAAAAATCATTTCCCATGCCTCCCCGGCCACCCTTTAATAAAATAACCTCCTGCCCATCTTCAGAAAGTTCGCACAAAATCTCACCTGTTTGTGCATTTTTTACCATGCAGCCCACAGGTACATCAATAATTTTGTCTTGGCCATCGGCTCCAGTACGACGATTGCCGGCTCCTGGCTTGCCATCTCCCGCAAAAACATGTTTTGTGTATTTCAAAGGCAGTAAAGTCCATAATTGAGCATTAGCACGCAGAATGATATGACCTCCTCTGCCTCCATTGCCACCATCGGGTCCACCTTTGGGAATATATTTTTCGCGTCGAAAATGTACAGAACCTGCTCCTCCTCTACCTGAGCGAAGATAAATCTTTACATAATCGACAAAATTAGGTGATGACATGTCAAATTCTTAACCAGATGCAAAGTTAATCGAAAGCTAATGAACGCTCAAGCCCTCTACTCATTATGTATCATAGCCTTACCTGCCCATTCGGGCTACTTTGTCAATCACCTCCGAAATACGGTCGGAGACTTCGGCTACATCGCCTGTTCCATCCACCTTTATCAATTTATTCTGATTCTTATAATATTGTTTGACCAAGCTGGTTTTCTGCTCATATTCTTCAAGGCGGTGAATAATTAGTTCGGGATCCTTATCGTAAGTACGAGCTTTATCAGTTTTTGCTCGCATGGTAAGACGTTTGAAACATTCGAGTGTAGGAACTTTCAATTCAATGGCAATAGTAACACTTGAGTTGAGTTTTTTAAGCATACCGTCGAGAATATAAGCTTGCACCATGGTTCGCGGGAAACCTTTAAAAACGAAGCCTCTAACTTTTGACGTGAGGTGAAGCTCGCGTTCGATGAGTTTTACAGCAATTTCGTCGGGAACGATTTCTCCTTTTTCCATATAAGGTTTTGCTCTGTGCCCAATATCAGTCCCTTCTTTAATTTCTCTTCTGAGCAAGGTACCTGTGGGGATATATCCCAAGGCATGACGTTTGGCAATAATTTCGCCCTGAGTACCTTTACCTGATCCCGGAGGGCCAAGTAATACCACATTCATCCATTGTTTGGTAAGGGAATTATCTATGGCCTGACACAACCTTTCAAATACCTCATCAACCTTACCAACTCCATTGATGGGATAATAGATATTTCGTTCCTTATAAAACTCGATGACGGGTGTGGTTTTGGTTTCGTATTCGAGCAAGCGATATTCTATGACCTCGAGAGTGTCGTCGCTACGATTCTCCATCTCGGCTCGTTTGAGCATTCTTGCAATCAATTCCTCTCGCGGAACCTCAAGACTCAAAAGGCAAGTGAGGCTAGTATGCATACGCATGAGTAAACCTTCGAGAATATAAGCCTGTATGTAGGTTCTTGGAAAACCATCGAACAAAATGCCATTCGAATTGGTATTGGTGTTGATGTGTTTTTCGATGATCTGAAGAATCATATCATCAGGCACTAAACGACCTTTTTCGATAAGATTCTTAGCTTCTATTCCTAAAGCTGTGCCTTCGGCAATCTCCTTACGAAGCAAATCGCCAGTAGCAACATAGGTTAAATTGTATTTTTCGATTAATTTTTTCGATTGTGTTCCTTTCCCTGCACCCGGAGGGCCAAATAATGCAATGTTGAGCATGAAGTTGAATTAAATTAAGAATCGGTTTTTACAATTTGGTAAATATCGGGCAAATTTCGCCCTAATCCATTATAGTCGAGACCATAACCCACAATAAAGTCATTAGGTATTTCGAATCCCAGATAATCGATTTTGAAATTCTTACGAAAAGCGTCAGGCTTGAAAAGCAAAGCGGCTATTTTAACTTCTCCCGCTCCCAGTCCGACAAGTTTTTTTACCATATTGTCCATGGTAATGCCCGTATCTACAATATCTTCGACAATTACAACGGTTCGGCCTTTCACATCATCTTCCATTCCAATAATTTCACGTACACGGGTTGTTGTGAATGTGCCGGAATAGGATGACAGTTTTACGAAAGACACCTCACACTCTCCCGAAAATTTTCTAATTAGGTCAGCTGCAAAAAGAAAAGCACCATTGAGGATAACCAAAAAAATGGGATTTTTACTGCCAAGTTCCGTATTGATACTTTTTGCTATTCTGGCGATGGCTTCTTCAATTTGGGAAGCCCTAATATAAATTTTGAAATTCTTATCGCGAAGCTTTATGGTGTTTTCCATAATTGCAAAATTTTTAGTTGAGATTTGTCCTACATTTGATCCTCGATAACTTAATTTGCAAAATAACGATAAAATTATCTGATGTAAATCAATTTTAACAAATTCATTCATTATGAATCCATTGGTAAGTATTATTATGGGGAGTACGTCGGATTGGGGAGTTATGGAAGAAGCGGCCAATTTTTTGAATGAGATGCAAATTCCATTCGAAGTTAATGCTTTATCAGCACATCGGACTCCAGAGAAAGTAGAAAGTTTTTCTCGCATGGTACAACAAAGAGGCATAAGGGTAATTATCGCCGGAGCGGGCATGGCAGCCCATTTGCCGGGCGTAATTGCTGCTTATACCACCTTACCTGTAATTGGAGTACCTATAAAATCTTCTCTTGCAGGATTAGATGCCATGCTTTCCATCATTCAAATGCCTCCAGGTATACCTGTAGCTACTGTTGGCATCAATGCTGCCCGCAATGCCGCTATTCTTGCCACACAAATAATAGCATTGTCTGATACTAACATTGCCCAACGACTTATTTCTTTCAAGGAAAGTTTAAAAGACAAAGTGATATTAGCCAACGAAGAACTCAAAAAAATAAACTACCCTTACAAGGTAGATTAGAAAATCTTTACATCATTTTCTGATAAAACTGCCAGTAACGATCGGGAAGCTCGTTATTGCAGGCCGATTGATAATCCTGGTAAGAACAGGGTATGAGGATATGGCGATAATACTTGGTTTGAAGATATTCTGGGCAAGGCACTTGAACCCACCAGCGATCACTCTTCTTGCTTTTATAAAAAACAATATCTTCTTCCAAATTGTCTAACTTGACATAATACCTGTAATAGTTTTCCAAAGATGGGTTCAATTGAGGGAAATCATTCAGGCGATTGAAGTAGCCTTCTATAAAATACCAAATCATTTGAGAGATCAGATAAGCAGTTTGACCGTTTCTATCGAATTGAGGGTTGTATTCGAAAATTCCGAGAGAGGAGACCTTGTCGCTCATTCCCGCAAATCTTGTAATGTGGCAGATCTGGTCTCCAAAAAAGCCATTAGGGGAGGCATAAGCACATCCAGGAGCATCTGAAGCCCTAATAGCCGAAATATCAATCGAAATAAGGTCGGCATTCCGTACAAGAGGTTCTACATCGTTAAGGTTTTCATTAATCTGGCCTAAGCGATAAACATCGAAGAGCATATTTTTCATCAGTGTAATAGCTGCAGGGTCGACGAAATAGGTCTGATAGCCCAAATGAGTATAATTGAACAAAACACTGGGCTGGCGCAAAAAAAGCTTCGAAAGCCAAGTGGCATGATTAATGTCCTCGGGAGCTTCGCCAAGGTCGAAAAATGGATCAATATTGACCATGTTGATGTTAATACCTGTTTTTTCATACCCCAGATACATGGCATATGTTAAATCCTGAGATCCTCCCATAATGATAGGAACAACATCTTGATTACGTAAATAGGCAAAAACATCGGCCAAACCAGCATAAGTATCTTCGAGCGTACTGCCAATTTTCAAATTTCCCAGATCGATAATAGGCAAAGGTGATTTTGGCGGGAATAGCCTGTAAAGATAATTTCTAATATAATCTGGCCCATTCTCGCAACCTTTATTTCGAACAGCATTTCTGCCTTCGGGTATACCCAAAAGGGCTAATTGAATATGATTCAAATCTGGGATTCCTTTTGTGGACGTATGAACCTTGACAAGATGTCCTAAACGAGGCCTTCCCCTTTTTAGATCCTCAAATTCATAATTATCTATCGGATCAAAATATGCATTGAGTTCCATGAATTGAATTGACGTTAACAAAAGCTTATACTCTATTCATTGAAAAAAGGTTATAATTTCACATAAAAATCTTAACTGCCAGTTTATTTTTTACCTTTAGATTTAGATTTCTTCTTTTGGGCAGGGGTTTCTTTCATCTCGGAAGGATTAGCTTTCGATTCGAGATATTTTTTCTGTAACTCGAGACATTGTTGAAGGTCGAGCGATTCGGGAGCAACTTTTTTAGGAATAGGGATATTTTCGCTTCCAATTTTGATATAAGGACCGTAGCGTCCATTTTGAATAACGACGTCAGGTCTTTCGGGAAAAGTTTTGATAATTTTTGCAGCTTCTTTTCTGTTTTTTTCTTCTATGATTTGAATGGCTTTCTCTTGATCGATCACCAGTGGATCTTCGTCCTTAGGTAAAGAATAGAAGACACTGTTATAAAGTAAGTAAGGGCCAAAACGCCCCGTAGAAGCTATAATTTCCTTTTCCATATACATTCCCACGGAACGAGGTAATTTGAAAAGAGAGAGAGCCTCTTCAAGCGTAATGGTTTCTATGCTTTGGTTTTTTCTTAAACTGGCAAAGCGAGGCTTTTGACCTGTAGGGTCTTTGCTTTCACCAAGTTGCACCATAGCCCCAAATCTACCAATTTTGGCATATACATTTTTTCCACTTACGGGATCAACACCAAGCAAACGTTCTCCTTTTACCTTTTCCTGTGTCTGCTGAGTTTTTACTACAGTTTCGTGAAAAGGCCAATAAAAACGCTGAATCATCTTATTCCATTTCAATTTACCTTCGGCAATCTCGTCAAATTCCTTTTCAACTCTTGCCGTAAACTGATAATCCATGATGTTCTCAAAATTATTCATCAAGAATTGAGTAACCAGAATTCCAATATCCGTGGGGGTGAGCTTTCCTTTCTCGGCCCCCCATTTCTCGACTTTCGTTTCTTCTTTTATTTTTCCGTTTTTTAAAGTAAGAATATGGGCTGTTTTTTCTATGCCAGCATGATCTTTTTTCTCGACATATTCCCTTTTTTGTATAGTAGAAATAATGGGTGCATAGGTCGAAGGACGTCCAATTCCAAGCTCCTCGAGTTTTTTCACCAACGAAGCTTCAGTATATCTATATGGAGGAGGTGTAAACTTTTGAACGGCTGTAATGGATTTTTCCTTTAACTCATCTCCTGTGCTCACTGGTGGCAATATTTCTGCATTCATTTCGTCTGTTTCTTCATCCACAGATTCACTATAAACTTTCAAAAACCCATCGAATATAACAACCTCTCCTCTCGAAATAAAGTGATAATGATTAGTTTTAGATATGGCTATGGTAATAGTTGTCTTTTCGAGTAAAGCATCACTCATTTGGGAGGCCATGGTACGCTTCCAGATAAGTTCGTAGAGTTTTCTTTGGGCTTCATTTTCTCCGGCCTGATGGCGTTCCATGCTCGTAGGGCGAATGGCTTCGTGAGCTTCTTGAGCCCCTTTTGTACGGGTAGTATATTGGCGGGTATTGCTGTATTCCTTGCCGTAAAGTTTAATGATTTCGTCTTGAGCCATTGCAAGAGCCAAATCGGAGAGGTTTACCGAGTCGGTACGCATGTAGGTGATTAATCCAGATTCGTAAAGTTGTTGCGCTATCATCATGGTTCGGGCCACCGAGAAGCCCAGTTTGCGAGCCGCTTCCTGTTGAAGAGTAGAAGTAGTAAAAGGAGCAGCGGGCGAGCGTTTCCCAGGCTTTTTTTCTACGTTAATTACCGTGTATGTGGAACCAATAATATGGTTTAAAAACTCAAGAGTAGCTTCTTTTGTCGGCAAACGCTGGTCGAGTTCAGCTGTTAGCTGAGCCTTTTCATCTTTATTGGGTAGCTGAAACAAGCCAGTAACACGAAAATAGTCTGTAGGATTAAAATTTCTTATTTCGAATTCTCTTTCTACGATTAAACGCACGGCCACAGATTGCACTCGACCAGCCGAAAGTGCAGGCTTCACCTTCTTCCATAACAATGGTGAAAGCTCATAGCCTACCAAACGATCCAAAACCCGACGTGCCTGCTGAGCATCCACAAGATTAAAATCAATGAATCGCGGGTTTTCGATGGCTTGTTGAATGGCCTTTTTCGTAATTTCATGAAATACAATGCGTCTTGTATGTGACTCTTCCAGTCCTAAAACTTCATAAAGATGCCAAGCAATGGCTTCTCCTTCCCTATCTTCATCGGAGGCCAGCCAAATAATCTCAGCCTTACGCGCAGCTGCTAAAAGTTCTTCAATGACCTTTTTCTTTTCCCTCGGTATTTCATATTGAGGAGTAAAATCATGCTGAATATCTACACTTAACTTATTCTTATCGAGATCACGAATATGACCAAAACTCGATTTTACCATATAATCCTTCCCCAAAAAACTCTCTATGGTTTTTGCCTTGGCTGGAGATTCTACAATAACCAGATTTTTTGCCATGCTAAAAAATATTGATGCTTTAGTTTGAAATGAGTGCAAAAGTAATATTTTGAAATTATTGCTCTATTTCGTCATAAACGACTGAAATATGCCATTTTCAGCCCTTGGTAATATTATGGCTAATTTTGCATCCGATTAATATAGTGTGATGTCAGAAAATCGTTTGTATATAGAAACCTATGGCTGTCAGATGAATTTCTCTGACAGTGAGATAGTGGCTTCCATCATGACTTCAGAAGGTTATTCATTGGTGAATGACCCTCATCAGGCTAATCTTATACTTATTAATACTTGCTCGATTAGGGGGAAAGCTGAAGAAAGGGTTTGGAAAAGACTTAAAGAGCTCAAAAGTGCGAAGAAATTGAATCCAGAGCTTAAAATTGGCGTAATTGGCTGTATGGCCGAACGTTTGGCTGACAAGTTGTTGTCCGATGAACAGGTAGTAGATCTGGTAGCCGGGCCTGATGCCTATCGTTTCTTGCCTAAGATGGTGGCAGAATCGTTTCATGGCGCACAGGCAGCCAATATTCAACTTTCACTCGAAGAAACTTATGCAGACATTGAACCCGTTCGGCTCGACCCTTCTGGTGTAAGTGCATTTATTTCCATCATGCGAGGATGCGAAAATTTTTGTGCCTATTGTGTGGTTCCATTTACACGGGGAAAAGAACGTAGCCGCCACCCACAAACTATCCTTCATGAAGCAGAGAATCTTTTCCAAAAAGGATATAGAGAGATTACACTTTTAGGGCAAAATGTCAATTCATATCATTTTAAAGATGACAGACTCGATATGGATTTTAGCGATTTGCTCATAGAAGTGGCAAAAATTAACCCGTCATTAAGAGTCAGATTTACTACTTCACATCCTAAAGATCTTTCCAATAAACTTATTTCGGCCATCTCGTCCTATCCCAATATCTGTAAATCGATTCATCTGGCGGTTCAATCGGGGAGTGATGTCATACTGAAAAGAATGAACCGTAAATACACTCGCAGCTGGTTTCTCGATCGTATCCTTACGATTCGTAAAATGATTCCTGAAGTCACTATTTCAACCGATATCATTACTGGATTTTGTGGAGAAACCGAAGAAGATCACCGACAAACTCTTTCATTGATGGAAGAAGTGCGTTTCGATTCGGCTTTTATGTTTCGTTATTCCGAGCGACCTGGAACTATTGCTGCGAAAAAATTCTCCGACGATGTTCCTTCTGAAATTAAAGCTAAACGTTTGCAAGAGATTATCGAACTTCAGCATAAACATTCGCTCTATAGTAATCGACAGGATGTTGGGAAAACCTTCGAGGTATTAGTAGAAGGGTTTTCTAAAAGAAGTCGCTCAATGCTTTCAGGACGAAATTCACAAAATAAAATGATAGTATTTAAGCCTAAAAAATCAAGCATAGGGCAATATACACGGGTTAAAATAACAGGCTGTACCCAGGCAACCCTCATAGGCGAAGAATTAGAAAATACAACTCAATAAATCCTTTTCCATACCTACTGATTCTATGGATATTAGAAAAGATCTTATCACGAGCCATATTCTATTTCTCTAACCTTTATAGAGAAAACCATTTGAATTTTTCTAAGATTTTACAATCAAGGCAATTCCATTGAAACGATCGAGCTGGTTACCATCAATAAAAACTACTTCTCCTTTCTGATTTATCATTTTTTCTATCATTTCGTCGATGATATCTTCAACAACCAAAGGAGCATCTTTCATTACTTTTTCGATGAGGGCAACGTGCCCGTTGACAAATACCGCCGGTTGATGAAACCCCTTTTTTACAAAAAGAGTTCTTCCTCTGCCTTGTTGTATAGCGTTCCAAACCTCGGTATAATCTGTTAAAAATCTTTGATTATTGATAGCTTTCTCGAGCTTAGAAAGTTGTTTTTTGGTCTCCTTTTCAAGATTTTTTTCGACCAAATGCCGAGCTTCTGCCAATATTTGATGCACTTTGGCTTCTTCGTGCAATAAAGGAACCCTCCCAATAATTTTATTCTTCAGACGCGAAATTTTAGAGAATATATTATAATTGCGTATTTCAGAAGCAATCACAACAGGTAAATCATTATTGTGAATTACTTCCCATAGCGCTTTATCTACATCATTAAAAAATTCAACTATCAGGGCTTCTTCAATGTCGTCAGGTGAAAGCTTGGCCTTTTGTTTATTATATTCTGGGTTAAATAAAGGGAAGGGTGCATTCTTTAATTCTTCACCATGATCATTGACAGCTTTGATCAATCTGGCTTGTTTACGGCTTAGTGCGAGCACATAATAGATAGTGGTTTCGTGCATGGCACGGTAAACATCTCGTGTGGCAAAAGTTTTATCGATTACTACACGGTTTTTCACACTCGTTGGCAGGGAAAGATAATGCCCAAATTCTGCGCAAATAAAAAGAATTAAACTTTTATCATTACGAGAAAAATCAATGGTATTGATGGTGTTTTTTAATTGACGAAGAATGGCTTCGGCAGTTTTAGAATCGTACAACGATAAAACTCTTTCCTCTGTTTCCTTAGCAAGATTTTTAAGTGTTAGCATATCTTGCTGAATAGCCGGTCTGGTTTGGTGTGTATTCATGATGATGGTTACACAGCCTTCGGCCTTTGTGTTTTTAATCTTTTCAATTGTATCCATGATGCTGAATTTTGTAACACCGTTTAGGTTCAGTTATTATGTTTTATAGCTGTATTAATATAACCCAAATTCTATGGGTTTGTTTTATCTTTGCCTCCAAAGATACAATTTTTAAACCTTGAAGTCAAGCCTAAAAATAAGAAATCAAACATCCATCATAAAAAATTTTATGAAAGGGAATAGAATTACTTTGAGGGCGTACAAAAAAGCTTTATTATAGAGAAAACTATTTAATTTTATAAGAGAAGCTGGAGCAATACTGATAAAAAGCATTTGAATAAAAATCCTAAAATAATAAGAGATGGCTAAAAAGGAGAAAAGCAGGCGTAAAAAGACAGATTCGTTAAGCGCTCATATTTTGGCAGTTTTTTCGTCCGATCCGTTTCGAAGTTACAATTACAAGCAGGTAGCCGCTGCAATGGGGATAAAAGACAATGCCACACGCGATTTGATTTTGTCGACCATGCTCGAACTACTAGAACAAGGCATTTTGCAAGAAGTAAAAAAAGGCAAATTTCGGCTCGATATGTCGCGCCTCAGTCAAATTGCTCCTGCCAGTCGCTATGTGATAGGAACGGTTGACATGAAACAAACTGGCAAGGCTTATGTTATTCTTCAGGAACCTGGCGAAGATATCTACATTAGTCCTACACACACAGGCAAGGCGCTTCACGAAGACACCGTAAAGGTATTTCTTTTCCCTCGAAGACCTGGCCGCAAACCCGAAGGTCAGATCGTTGAAGTGCTTAAACGGGCCAAAACACACTTCGTTGGGAAATTACAATTATCCGATAAATATGCTTTTGTAATTCCTGACAATCCATCCATAGCGGTTGACTTTTTTATTCCTCGTGAATATCTCAATAAGGCAAAGAATGGAGAAAAAGTAGTAGTAGAATTTATTGAATGGCCCGAATATGCACGTAATCCTTTTGGACGGATTGTCAAGGTTTTGGGCAGACCTGGCGAACATCAGGTCGAAATGCAGAGCATTCTCGTAGAATGGGATTTCCCGATAGGATTCTCACGTGAAGCTGAAAAAGAAGCAAGCATTATACCCGAAAGTATTCCAATTGAAGAGATAGAAAAACGTCGTGATTTCAGGAAGGTTTTCACCATTACGATAGATCCTGCCGATGCAAAAGATTTTGACGATGCTATATCATTTCAACGTCTTGATGATGGCCTCTATGAAGTAGGAATACATATAGCCGATGTAGCATATTATGTCAAGCCAGGAACTGCCATTGACCAAGAAGCCGAACAAAGAGGAACTTCCATCTATTTGGTAGATAGAGTCATCCCAATGTTGCCAGAAAAATTGTCCAATTTTGTTTGTTCTCTTAGGCCCAACGAAGATAAATTATGTTTCTCCACGGTTTTTGTGATGGATGAGAAAGCACAAATAAAAAGTCAATGGTTTGGCAAAACCGTTATACGTTCCGACTATCGCTTCAATTATGATGAGGTGCAACAAATCATAGAAGGAGGGCAACATGCTGTGCGCGATGAGATAATCACTCTCTATAAACTTTCAGCAATACTAAGAGAAGAACGCATGAAAAAAGGCACCATCAATTTCGAAACAAAAGAAGTTAAATTCAATCTGGATGATAATGGGAAGCCTTTAGGGGTTTATATTAAAGAACAGAAGGAAGCGAATTGGTTAATCGAAGATTTTATGCTTCTGGCTAACAGGAGAGTAGCTGAATGGGTAGGTCACACAAAAAGCAAAACTAAGCCAAAAACTTTTGTTTATAGAGTACATGATGAACCTCCGGCTGAAAAAATCAACCAGTTTGCCCAATTTGTTAGCAAGTTGGGATATTCTATCAAATTGGGTTCACGCTCGTTGTTTGCTCGCTCACTGAATCGTTTATTTACTCAGGTAGCCGGTAAAGGAGAAGAGAACCTTATAGAAACCATTGCAGTGCGCACCATGGCCAAGGCTTACTACTCGACCGATAACATTGGACATTATGGATTGGCATTTGACTATTATACTCATTTTACCTCTCCTATCCGACGGTACCCCGATATGATGGTTCATCGTTTGCTTTGGCAGTACCTCAATGGAGGAGAGTCGGTTGATAAAGAATTGTATGAACAACGTTGCGTTCATGCATCAGATAGGGAGCGCAAGGCGCTGGAAGCAGAACGTTCATCGATAAAATTAAAACAAGCCGAATTTATGAAGGATAAAATAGGCCAAATATTCGATGCACTGATTTCGGGCGTAAGTAAGTACGGAATTTTTGCAGAAATTGTGGATAATTACTGCGAAGGAATGATACGCCTCCGCGACTTAACCGATGATTTTTATTACCTCGATGAAGACAATTATCAGGTGATTGGACAACGATATGGTGAAACCTATCGTTTAGGAGATTCCATAAAAGTAATGGTTAAAAACGTCGATATTCAAAAAAAACAAATCGATTTCAAACTCGTAAAATCCTAAACGGAATTATTGTTCAGAAGGAATCTCCTCATTATGTTGATATCTAGTGAAGCTAAAACGCATAAATCCAAATGAAAGCGATAAATAGGGGCTAACATCACGAAACAGCACACTAATATCCTGAGTAGCCAAACCAATCTCCCATCCTGGAACGGGTTTAACAGAAAATCCTATTGGAATATGAAAATCGTAGTTTCCTCCTGTTTGAAATCCTGCCGAGAAAAAGAATCTACTCAATGGACTTGCCTGCATACCTAAACTATAAACAGGGCGCTCTTGAGCACCGGGTACCTTATTGAGCGGTATCATCACTTCCGAACCAATGATTAAATGGGACACTCCTGTATAAGCAACTCCCAAGCGTATTTGTGAAGGGTAAGATGCTTTTTTATTATTCAATCCTTCCCATTGCATCAAATCATCTTCTATGACAATGGCATCGAAAACCTCGTTGATATTTTCATTTCCCAGTCCAGGTGTCTCAATTTTTCGAATAGTAGCTTCGAAGGAAGCCGAATACACATTCTTGTTCCATGTCATCGTTCCAATGTCGTTTAAAGCTAAGCCAAAACGCCAAAGATTCTTATAACGAGCCGATAAACCCAAGTCAAATGCAAAACCTTTTCCTGAAGGTCGTAATTTGCCATTGGTATCGAGAGAAGGAGTAGGTTGGGGATACTCGAACTTAAAAACAGGTGACATTGCTGAATATCCAAAAAATTTACTCTCGTCTACAAAGATGTCTACCCAGGCAAATCCCATGGTATATTTAAGACTCAATCCGCCATACAAGCTCCAATTGCTAATTTCAACAATTTGGCGGCCATATCCCAGAATAAAATCACGCAACCAGGCTGACGAAAAAGATGTTCCTTTAAAAAGTTCGGCCACGGGTTTCGGATTGCTCGAAATCCCAGCTATAGTCAATCCTTGTTCAATCACTTTCTGATCGAAATAATCACTGTTAAAACCCAACCATAGTAATTCGGCTGCGTAAGAATTCAAATGCATGCTGAATGAACCTCTTTCGCGCACCGTAAAAGCAAAACCCCCAATATCAGGATCCTGATAAGATAGTCCAATACCATTTATGCCTAAATCGAACGAAAGACGTGAATCGGAAAAACGCCGGGCCGCCTCCTCCTTCTCAGCCAAGGTATATTCGTGATCTTCGTATAAAAGATTCAAATCGCTTTTTGTAACAGCATCCGTATATCCTGAAACACTTAAACCTACAATCCCAAAATGCCATTTGTGGTTATCGGCATTCCATCCTAAATTGGCGGGATTTATGCCTAAACATTGATAATCACTCACAACAATGACCGGCATACCTGAACCCGTCGCCGTGAAAGCACCATATTCTGTTTGAGCATAACCTATTCCTATACTAAAGATACAGGCCTTCATGATAAGAAACGCCCTGCAAAAATGAATTGTATTTTTCATGTTGGATAAATAATAAATGGTTAACTGTTAACAGATTAACAGATGGATGGAAAGAAATATAGAACAAATATATGGAGCCTTTTTATTTAATGTATGCTCTTACATAAAAATACTCCTATGCAAGAGATAACTTCTCAAATCCAGTTGAAAACTTATAAAATGAACTCGAAGGTATAAATTTCAAAGAACCAAAGCAAAAAAAATATTTTGTAGCGAAGTTGAACTTTTTTACCTCTCTTATCAAAAATTAATCATTATGTAATGCAAATTTCATAAAAAATAGTATCTTTGCGCATTGAACTAGTTTTTAAGAGGAACCCTACGGGGAATCCTTGTAAAAAGCAAGTTCTTTTTTTATATCGAGGGATAAAACCAATAAGACGAAAAGATAATTTATTGTATTAGAATGACTTATATTGAAGTTCTTATTCAAATAAAGACCAAATTATGAATACAGATACAATTAAAAGAAGGACTATCAGAAGGTTGATGAATCTAATTTTGCAGCCTTCAGATGAGAATCTGATTCAAATGACTAATGTGATTGAAAGGCTAATTCCGAAAAATGATGCTGTTCGCAACATTACATCCTCCATAAGGAAAGCCTTCGAAGAGAATCGTCCGGAGCTTATTTTGGCTAAAAACTTATTTTCCAGGCTCTCAAAAGATTCTAAAGATAAACTGATCGATAACTTTTTCATCAATGCGGTTATTCTTGGTAAACAACATAAAAATAAACTAACCAAAAAGCTGGGAATTTATTTTCCATGGTTCTTTGTTATCAGTCCGTCGGCAAAATGCAATTTGCATTGTACGGGTTGTTATGCGAGTGAATACGATAAAAATGAGGGCTTATCATTTGAAGAAGTAGATAGATTGTTAACAGAAGCCAAGCAATTAGGTATCTATTTTATTACTATTTCGGGAGGAGAGCCTTTTTTCTGGCCTCATCTATTGAGAATTTTCGAAAAACATAACGACATGTATTTTCAGACCTATACAAATGGCACTTTAATTGACAAAGATTTAGCCAAAAAACTAGCCAAGCTTGGTAATGTAGTCCCTGCTATCTCCGTAGAAGGTTTCGAAAATGAAACAGAATTCCGTCGTGGCAATGGAGTTTATCATAAGGTATTACAAGCTATGGACAATCTAAAAGAAGAAGGCGTTTTATTTGGATTTTCGGTTACTGCTACGAGGCTCAATTCCGATAAAATTGCTTCAGACGAATTTATAGATTTCATGATTGAAAAAGGTTGTTTTATAGGTTGGTATTTTCAATACGTGCCCATTGGACGTAAACCCGATTTATCGTTGATGGCCACGCCCGAACAAAGAAATCATTTAAGATTGAGGGTAAACGAAATTAGAAATACAAAACCTATATTTCTGGGAGATTTTTGGAACGATGGACCTTA
Organism: Bacteroidales bacterium UBA5762; assembly: GCA_002418865.1. GTDB lineage: Bacteria > Bacteroidota > Bacteroidia > Bacteroidales > TTA-H9 > TTA-H9. Next base: position 20,412 of record DIEY01000072.1, read on the forward strand.
TGTGGGTGGATGCCTATCAGGCGCACGCCGAGCTGGCTACTTTCATATCAATTGCAATGGAGATGTAGAGCCTTGTGTATTCCTTCAATTCTCGGTCGATAACATACGAAATAAAAGCCTGCTCGAAATCATACAATCACCTTTCTTTAAAGCATTTCAGGAGGCTCAACCCTATCGCGAAAATAAAAACCTCCTCACCCCTTGTGCGCTTATCGACAATCCACAGGTTTTGAGAGAAATTGTCAAAAAATACAACGCAAAACCATCTTATCCCAGTGTTGAAAATGTAATCTATGATAAAGAAATTTGCCAATTTCTCGACAACTATTCCCAAGAGTATCGAAAGCTAGCCGATCCAGTTTGGGAGAACGGGCTTTCGGCTAAATATTTCAACTGGAAAGAGAAAAAATATTGAGTATCAGCAAAAAAAATAAAACCCACACTTATCAGCGAGAAAAGATTAAAGAAGTTCTCGCTGATCTACGCAGATTCCCTTGCCAAGAATAGCAGAAAAATCATAAGCAATAATATTTGTATCCATAGCTGATTGAAGATAATTTCCCAATCTGACAAGCATGGTTTTTCAGAAAAATTTAAAGGGAAAAATTTGACAAAGAATATGAAAAAATATTCACTACTCACAACATAATATGTGAAATATCAAATGAGTGCATTCATTTAACACTTCATTTTCTTAAAAACTCAAAAGGAATACTGTTGTGATGATTTAGTAAATACAATAAAGCCTATTACAAGAGACGATGTTCTACTGAAACCTAAAAACAAAGGGCAAAATATAGATAACAATAATCGTCCAGCCAAAATAAATGCTTAAGTATTGGGCCAATACCCTTTCTACAGATTGCAAATTATTTGCGTGATAATAAGATTGAAACAGGCTTTTTGCCATTAAAATAAGATTGATAAAAATCAGAATATTCGAACCTAAGACTACAGTTCGATTAGGAGTGAATCCGCCAGTAATACGTGATATAATAGCAGTGAGGGCAATCATATTGATAATTATAGCAACTACTGACAACAAAAACAGTATCAGAACATTCGCATTCCTGTCTTTCGTCTTATCGAGCTCCGACACCGAAAACACAATAATTGCCATTATACATACCAGCGCAATATTTAAAATTAATAATAAATCTCGATCTTCAAAAATTTTACTTTTAGATAATATGAGAGAGACCAAGTAAATGATAAGGGTAATGAAAACTAATGGCGTAAATACACGAGCAATCACTGGTGCAATTTTACTGCTCATATTAGGATATTTTTTAATTAAATAAGCCGAAACTATAGGGGCAGCAACACCACCAAAAACCACAACATAATCGGTATAAAACTTCTCAATATCGACATGAATGACTGAAAATAATCCGATGGTGACAAAAGTTAACAGGGCTCCAGCCGCCAAAACCAAACCTGTCATAATAATGAATTCACCATTGAATCTTATAAACTCAATTCTTTTGCTCATGTTTTTATAATCGAAAGAAACATAAACCAATCCTAACCAGCACCATAGATAGAATGGAGTAAATAGAAATACAAGATTTAAAGAATCGCCCCCTGAAAATGGCAACAAATTAACGAATAGGGTCAAAATTAGAATATTACAGAAATATAATGCTATTTTCTTTAAGTCAAATAATTTATTCTGCCAGAAAAAATAAACGATGATTCCATTTAACACGATAATTGAAACATTGCGCGTATAAAATGCCGAACTTTGAATCTGTGAAAAGATATTAGGCAATTTCACTAATATACCAGTAAGCAATGAGAGTATTATTAAAAACAAAATCTCGGAGGTAGGGAAAACTTTTTGTTCCACGACCGTATCGGGCTCCAATCGAATTTTCCAGATACGAATCAAGTCTGAATCAAACTGATGGGCAATTTCGGTAAACACTCTTGTAAATTCTTGTGGATTATTCCTATATAATCTTTCAAGAATTTCAGGGCGATCGATATTCTGTATCATCTCTTGCTTTAAATCTTCGGCTTTCATATTCTTTATCTTTGTGAACCATTTAAGGATGGTTAAGTTTAACGTATTATATTTTAACAAATTGCCTCATCAGTATCAAAGATTTTATTAAAAATATAATGGAGCGTATATTTCTGAATTTGACACTATTTAATGTCATTTTTCAGAATGACCATGACTGAAGTTTGCACCCTTCATCCTATTCTTTCATTATTTTTGTCCAAAACAGGAGTTGCTAATCAATATGCAAAATCATATAACTTTCAAAAACCATGATGGAATTTTATATTTTTTCAGATGAATATTTTATGGGAGAGGCAATAAAGGAAGCCAAATCTGCAGAACAGGAAGGTGAAATTCCCATAGGAGCAGTGGTAGTATGGAAAAAGCGTATAATTGCCCGCTCGCATAACATGACGGAAAGACTGAATGATGTAACCGCTCATGCAGAAATGCTTGCTATTACAGCGGCTACAAATTATATTGGAGGCAAATACTTAAAGGATTGTGCTCTATATGTAACCATTGAACCCTGTCCAATGTGTGCTTCGGCCTTATCGTGGGCACAAATTGGGAAAATCGTTTTTGGCGCTCATGATCCCAAACATGGTTATTCTCTCATTTCATCTTCTTTATTGCATCCGCAAACTCTAATCACCTCAGGCATAAGAAAAGAAGAATGTGCCGAAATGATAAGCGAATTTTTTAAGAAACGAAGGGTTTAGCTAAAAAGGAGGCTTGTGAATATCGAAATATTGATTTTCACGAAAGTACCTTATTTTTTCTGCTACGCTAATAAAACCCTCCAATTGATGATCCATCAGCCATTTCAAGGCTTCTGGCTTGCCATGGCAAGCATCGGCAAAAATGATGTTAAAATGGTAATTATGCTCCTTCAACCATAAATAGGCTTTTTCATTATTGTCGATAGCAGCGTCTAAAGCGGCAAGACGCGGATAATATTTCAACAAAAATTTAAAGGCTTCCTCGCTTCCACGAATACTGTAAGAAAGAGCAGCCAGATCGGGATAACCATTCTTTAGCAGCCAATCGAGTATCTTTTTATTCCCCGTAATGGTTTCACCAAAGGCAAGTATAAGTTTAGCGTCATAATTCAACATCTCAATAAACCTCCGCTTTTAATCCTGCCATTCTTAACATATTGGCAATTCTAAAGAGTTGAGTATGTGGTACTGGCTTCAAACCATCTACAGGTGTATCGCGGGCTATGGAATATACCATGACTTCCTTGGGCTTTATGCGCAACAAGGCTTCAAGCCAGGGTGTTGTTTCGGCAACCACAGTATTGTCAATAATGTGGCCATTTATGTATCCTCGAACAAACATACTCTGAATAATCAATTGCCCTTTAAATTGGATAAGATTGTGAATTATATCTTCAAGTTTTGTTGCTTTCAGAGGTCGGTTAATCATGCGAAACAGCTCTTCTGTCCCAACATCCAACTTTAACACATTATTATCCACTTTCATCAAGGCTTCACGTATGAGAGGATTATCTGCTATGGTGGCATTCGAAAGCACTGTAATCCGTGTTCTTGGGCAATACTGATTTCTTAGTTCTAATACGTCATCAATTATTCCAACAAAAGCAGGATGCAAAGTAGGTTCGCCATTCCCTGCAAAAGTGATATTATCGGGCAAAGGCTCATTATTTCTTAAAATGTTTTCAAGGCGTAATTTCAATTTATTCTTAACCTCATCCCGTGTCGGCCATTCCCTGTTTTTATCGATTTCGTCGAAAGTTAAACCACATTCACAATATATGCAGTTAAATGTACAAACTTTATGTGTAGTTGGCAATAGGTTTATTCCCAACGACCTACCAAATCTACGACTACTGACAGGTCCAAATATAATTCGGTCGAATAAAAAAGTTGACATCTTGTAGGGCTAAAATTTATTGCAAAAATAGTTGACATGCTTTAAACCGAGCATGATTTTGTCGGAAAGGACAAAATGCCTGTCAAATACCGTCAAGATTTTTCAAAGCACAGAAAAAGCAGTCTTCCCAGCAATAAGGAATTCTGATTATGAAACCCTCCCGTTTCCCATAATTTAGTAAAACTAAATATCAATGGAAATAAAAATATCTTGAGCCATACTGATGTTTTCTGTCTTTTATCTATATTAACTTGGGCTGTTAAAAAATGATGACTTACGGCTACATTATTGTATTGATCGAGGGTAAGAGAAGCTATATGTTGAAGTCCATCATGCAAATCGTAGTTAAGTTTTGAGAAGCTATAAAAATAACCTGTAAATAAAAATCTGAATCTTGATTTCAGAGACAGAATATTTGGTGTAGAGATATAGAATCTTCCGCCTGGGACCAGTATTCGTGCTACTTCCGAAAAAAACATTTCATGGTCGGTAATATGTTCACTTACTTCAATGGCAACAGCAAGGTCAAAACTTTTATCGGGGAAGGGAAATTTTTCCAAAAGATTGATTTGATGACATCTTACTGGATGAAAATGAAAATGTTCAGGGAAAAGGTCGCAGGCTTCAACACTAAAACCTCTTTCATAAAGTTGCCGCGAAAAAGCACCATAACCAGCACCTATGTCCAGAACCTTTAAAGGTGGTTTTTCACGAGAAAAAAAATATTCTGCAAAACGCTTGTGCGTTCCCGGCATGGCTATGGCCCGAATTTCCTCATTAAACATTTATCCCTATGTATTTGTTATTCATTCCCCAAAGATACTATCATATTTTCCCAAAGCCATTTACAATATCGAAAGATAGGTGTAAAAATTTGAAACTTACTAAATTTGAAATGAATAAAGTTCCACAATCGCATGTCACCCAATCTTGATAGGATAAAAGCCCCCGTAGCCGATGACATCAAAGCCTTCGAACAAACTTTCCGAAAGGCTCTAAAGAGCAATACGCGTTTATTGGATTTAGTGTTGCAATATCTATTAAAACAAAAAGGTAAACAGATTAGGCCTTTGTTTGTGTTTTTAACTGCTGCCGCCACAGGCAAAATCACTACTTCTACACATCATGCAGCGGCTCTCATCGAATTGCTCCATACGGCCACTTTGGTACACGACGATGTGGTAGATGATTCTAACCAACGCCGCGGATTATTTTCTATTAATGCCTTATGGAAAAACAAAATTGCAGTACTTGTGGGCGACTATTTACTTGCCAGAGGATTGTTGCTTGCTATGGAAAATGAAGAATATGCCTTGTTGAAAATAGTATCGGAAGCTACACGCGACATGAGCGAGGGAGAACTTATGCAAATGGAAAAGGCCCGGCGTTTAGATATAGACGAACAAATTTATTTCGAAATCATCCGAAAAAAAACCGCTAGCCTGATAGCCTCATGTTGTGCCTGTGGAGCTACATCTTCAGGCGCCAACCAGGATATCATCATTAAAATGAAAACTTTTGGCGAAAAAACCGGTATTGCCTTTCAGATTCAAGACGATCTTTTTGATTATCAGCAAAACAATTCTACTGGCAAACCCATTGGAATCGACATTCGTGAACACAAACTCACTCTTCCCCTCATTTACACCTTAAATCATTGTTCCTATACCGAGAAAAAGAAAATTATCCATATTGTAAAAAAAGATGGCGAAAAAAGAAAAGCAGTAGAAGAAATCATTGATTTAGTAAACCGATATGGAGGCTTAGAATATGCTCAAAATAAAATGCTAGAGTACCGTAATCAAGCCCTTTCACTGCTCGATGATTTGCCAGCCTCACCGGCACTCGATTCATTGAGAGAATTGGTAGTTTATTCCACCCATAGGGAAAATTAGACATGGCTTCTTATTTTGTATCTCAATCATCCATTGATA
>DIEY01000072.1:26285-115969 GCA_002418865.1 Bacteroidales bacterium UBA5762
AATTAAGAAGTAACTTTTTGAATGAGCTGTAACCTATGCTGTAAAAAAATTTCAACATTTTTAATAAAAATCATTCAACTCAGTGGAAAGATGGAGTAGTTTTGTTATAAATAATTCAAATCATTCACCAAAAGCTATTTCATTATGAGTTCCACAAGCGACAAAAATTTTTTAGCCAAGCTGGCTCTGGAGTATCATTCAGAAGGACGGCCAGGAAAGATAGAGGTAAAACCAACTAAGCCCTATCATAGTCAGCAAGATTTATCATTAGCTTATACGCCTGGAGTAGCAACCCCTTGTCTCGAGATCCAGAAGAATCTTGATGATGTGTATAAATACACTACAAAAGGCAATCTGGTAGCAGTCATCAGTAATGGTACTGCAGTTTTAGGGCTGGGAGATATAGGCCCAATTGCGGGTAAGCCTGTAATGGAGGGCAAGGGATTACTATTTAAAGTATTTGCCGATGTCGATGTTTTCGATATCGAGATCAATGAAAAAGACCCAGAAAAACTCATCCAAATCATCAAAGCCATATCCCCTACATTTGGAGGGATTAACTTAGAAGACATCAAAGCGCCCGAATGTTTCGAGATAGAAGATCGTTTGAAAGAAGAACTCGATATTCCCGTCATGCATGATGATCAGCATGGAACAGCCATTATTACTTCGGCAGGCTTGCTCAATGCACTGGAATTAACGGGTAAGGACATAGAACAGATCAAAATCGTGATTAATGGAGCCGGTGCAGCGGCCATCTCATGTACCAAACTTTATCTGAAATTGGGTGCGCGTCTAGAAAACATCGCTATGTTCGACAGTAAGGGCATGCTACATACAAGTCGCACCGATTTGAATCCTTATAAAAAACAATTTGCCCGTAGTGGGAAAATTATGAATTTGGAAGAAGCCTTAGAAGGTGCTGACATGTTTCTTGGTCTTTCGGTGGCTGGAGTATTGAAAAAAGAATGGTTAAAGAAAATGGCACCTCATCCCATCGTGTTTGCCTTAGCCAATCCAGTGCCTGAAATCACTTATGATGAAGCTATTTCGACCCGTGATGATATCATTATGGCAACCGGCCGTAGTGATTATCCTAATCAGATTAATAATGTACTGGGGTTTCCTTTTATTTTCAGAGGAGCTCTCGATGTAAGAGCCACCAAAATCAATGACGAGATGAAGTTAGCCGCAGCTCGAGCTCTTGCAGCCTTAGCCAAAGAACCTACTCCAGATGAGGTTAACTCTGCTTATGGAGTAACAAATTTGAAATTTGGCAAAGATTATATCATTCCAAAACCTAATGATCCTCGTCTGATTCTGCACTTAGCTCCGGCAGTTGCAAAAGCTGCTATGGAAACTGGAGTAGCACGTTCTCCCATCACCTCATGGGATCAATATCGTGAAGAACTGAATAAACGCATGGGGCATGGCAATCCTATCATTAGACAAATCAAGGCCAAGGCACAAAGAGACCCCAAACGAATCATATTTGCTGAAGCCGAAAATTTCAAGATACTAAAAGCAGCCGAGATTTGTAAAGTAGAAGGTTTTGCCAAACCAATCCTTTTGGGTAATAAATCTTTTATTGAAAAGCTCATTGTACAAAACGAACTGGAACTGGAAGGAGTAGAGATTATTGATCCACGTGCCGAAGAAGAAAATGAACGTAGAGAGGAGTTTGCACGACTATTTCACGAAAAAAGACGGCGCAAGGGAGTTACTTACGTAATGGCCTGCGAACGAATGCATCATAGGAATTATTTTGGGCCTATGCTGGTTGAAACTGGCTTCGCCGATGGGTTAGTATCTGGCCTCACTACCAGCTACCCCGACACTATTCGTCCTGCACTTCAAATCATCGGTAAACAAGATAGATGGAATGTGGTTTCAGGAATGTACATTCTACATACTATTAAAGGTACCTTGTTTTTTGCCGATACCACTGTCAACTTAAATCCTTCGCCCGAAACCTTGGTCGAAATTACTCTTCAGGTAGCCGAAGCCGTGAGAAACTTCAGCATCGAACCTCGCGTAGCCTTGATTTCTTACTCAAATTTTGGCTCGGTAAAAGGAAATATCCCAAGCAAGGTACAACAGGCCGTTGCTATTCTTCATAATAATTACCCCGAACTAATCGCCGACGGAGACATTCAGGCCGACTTCGCCCTCAACTCCGAAATGATGAAGGAATATTTCCCATGGAGTAGATTAGCCGACTCCCCTGCCAATATCTTTATATTCCCCTATCTTACCGCCGGAAATGCTGCCTATAAACTCGTCCAACAGCTTACTGACCAAAATGCTATCGGACCAGTGCTTCTTGGCCTCAAAAAACCCGTTCATGTGCTCCAAATGGGTAGTACAGTCAATAATATCGTCAATATGGTCAGTTTGGCTACAATTGATGCTCAGCGCCTTGGCGAGTAATACTCCCATACTTTATCATTAAGCTATCAATGGATTTTATCGGGCTTCTATTCTTGAAAACAGAAATTATATGATGTTATATAGCTCGATAAAAGAAAAATGTTCCCACGTTTTTAAGCAAAATCTTTTAGATTATCGCCCATTTAAACAATAGGATTGATCCTTTAAAATTATGAGCCCCCTCATTTAGAATTGATCGCGAATCAGTCTATTAAAGAAAATTACATTAGAAATACACATTGACCAGTTGACTTTATACTTGTTTCATCTTATGGATATCAAAATATTGGCTCATACTTTTTCGACAAATCAATTTTAACCCTTGCCATCAATTTTTTTAATTAAACCAGCAAAGAGTGATCTTCTATTTTAAAATAGACATGATAACCAGCTATTGAAAATAAGAAGTAGATCGACCTTTGTAATAGGCCTCGAAGTAATACAAATATTTCATTTTTAACTATAAACTCTGTAGATTAAAGAAAAGTAGGTAGTTTTGCCAAATGAAAGACGAAAAGATTATATAAAGATTCTTACATTTGAACGCAAAATATAAGTTATGAAAAACAAGATAGAAAAAATCAGAACAGAGCTTGAGTCTTACGGCTTAGAAGGCATTGGGGAGATTTTTTACAATTTAGGTTATGATGAATTATATATCCATGAAACAGACCCTTCGCTCGAAGGATATGAACGCGGTTTTGTCACCAATACCGGGGCTGTAGCCGTTGACACAGGGATTTTCACAGGTCGTTCGCCTAAGGACAAATACATTGTAGACGAAGAAACATCGAGAGAGCATATCTGGTGGAAGTCGCCTTCTCATAAGTCATCTGATAATAAACCCATTTCGGAGGCAGTTTGGAAGGATCTTTATACAATCTCAGCCAAACAGCTTAGTCATAAAAGGATATATGTCATGGACGGATTTGCAGGGGCAAATCCCGAATCGCGTCTCAACATTCGGGTAGTTACTGAAGTGGCCTGGATGGCTCATTTTGTAAAAAACATGTTTATTAGACCCACAGAAAAGGAATTAGAAAATTTCGAGCCTGATTTTGTGATGCTGAATGCTTGCAAAACCACTGATCCTCATTGGAAGGAACACGGACTGAATAGCGAGGTTTTTGTAGCTTTCAATTTAAAAGAAAGAAGAGCCGTCGTGGGTGGTACATGGTATGGAGGAGAGATAAAAAAAGGATTTTTCTCGGTTATGAATTACTACCTTCCATTGAAGGGAATTGCTTCTATGCATTGTTCGGCCAATGTTGGCCCAAAAGGTGATGTAGCTATTTTCTTCGGTCTTTCAGGAACTGGGAAAACAACTCTATCCACTGATCCTAAACGATTGCTTATCGGCGATGATGAACATGGGTGGGACGATGAAGGTATCTTCAATTTCGAAGGTGGCTGCTATGCCAAATGCATTAATTTAAGCAAGGAAAACGAACCCGATATTTACAATGCTATACGCAGGGATGCCTTACTCGAAAATGTGGTTTACGATCCTAAAACAGGAGAAATTGATTTTTCGAGTGCGGCTAAAACAGAAAATACTCGAGTTTCTTATCCCATTTATCATATTAAAAATATTGTAAAACCAGTTTCTAAGGCCGGGCATGCAAAAAAAATCATTTTCCTAACCGCTGATGCATTTGGAGTGCTTCCTCCTGTAGCTAAACTCACCGAAGACCAAACCTTGTACTATTTTCTTACAGGTTATACGGCAAAAGTAGCCGGGACCGAAAGAGGAATTATAGAACCCTCTCCTACTTTTTCTTCGTGTTTTGGGGCAGCTTTTCTTTTATTGCATCCAACGGTTTATGCACGTGAACTAGATCGTAAAATCAAACAACATCATAGTGAGGCCTATCTGGTAAATACAGGATGGATTGGAGGCCCTTATGGACAGGGCCATCGTATAGATATTCCTTCCACTCGTGCCATCATCGACGCTATACTAGATGGTTCTATCAATGAAGCCGAGTTCGAAGAACTTCCCTATTTTCACTTGCTTATTCCCAAAACTCTCAAAGGAGTTAATAGTAATATCTTAAATCAGAAATCAACCTGGCCTGATCCCAATGCATGGGATGATGCTGCTCGGCAACTAGCACAAAGATTTATCGATAATTTTAAAAACTTTACCGACGAAGAATTAGGGAAAAATCTTGTTTCGGCAGGACCACGATTATAACAATTAGATTTCAACAAATTCTCTCATCAAATGTTATTTACGCATTATACTATTCAATTTGATTTTTTATGAACAAGATTACCATCATTGGAGCAGGAAATGTGGGAGCCACGGTAGCCAACGTTATAGCTCATAAAGACCTATGCAGAGAATTGATTTTATTAGACGTCAAGGAAGGCTTAGCCGAGGGCAAGGCTCTCGATATTTGGCAAACTGGACCTATCAACCATTTTAATACAAAAGTTATAGGCGTTACTAACGACTATTTAAAAACCAAAGGATCTGGGGTTGTCGTAATTACTTCAGGTATTCCGCGTAAGCCAGGAATGAGCCGCGACGAATTAATTGGTACTAATGCGCAGATTGTGAAAGAAGTAGTGGAAAAAGTAATAAAATACTCACCTGAGGCCATTCTTATTATTGTTTCCAATCCATTGGACGTAATGACCTATGTGGCCTATAAAGCGGCATCCAAATCGAGAAACAAGGTATTCGGTATGGCTGGAACGCTCGATACAGGGCGTTATAAGACTTTTATTGCCAATGCACTGGATGTTTCTCCAGCCGACGTTCATGGCTTACTTCTTGGTGGCCATGGTGATAACATGGTTCCTTTACCCCGATTCACTTCACTCAATGGAATCCCCATTACCGACTTGCTCGATAAGGAAGTATTGGATAAAATAGTCGAGCGTACTCGAAAAGGCGGTGGAGAATTAGTGAATTTGATGGGTACTTCGGCTTGGTATGCTCCTGGAGCAGCTGCCGCTCAAATGGTTGAAGCAATCGTGGATGATCAAAAACGTATCTTCCCAGTGAGTGCTTATCTGGAAGGTGAATATGGACTGAATGACGTATTTCTGGGCGTTCCAGTCAAATTAAGCCGCAACGGTATAGAAGAAATCATCGAAATTAAACTCAATCAGGAAGAAATGGCCTTACTTCATGAATCGGCAAGCTCGGTTAAGGAACTGATGAATGTGCTAGATGAAATGAAGCTTTTTGATGAATAATTCTTTTATTCTCAGCCCTTCGCCATTCTTTCGAAAAATTCCTCTGTAGTCAGCTTTTGCTGAGTTCCAGAAGTCATATTCCTTAAAGTTACGAAAGAAGAATTTATTTCATCTTCGCCTACAATGACCACATAAGGAATGCCATTTGAATTGGCATAAGCTAGCTGCTTCTTTAGTTTAGAGGATTCGGGATAAATCTCGGCACTGATTCCTCGAGCTCGAAGTTTTGAGATCAAAGAAATACAAAACTCGGCTTCACGAAGGCCAAAATTAACAAAAAGCACCTGAGTAGTCGTGGATATTTGTTCAGGGAAAGAGTTGGTTTGTTCCATAACATCATAAATTCTATCGGCTCCAAAAGAAATACCCACTCCCGAAACATCCGGCAAACCAAAAATACCGGTCAAATCATCGTAACGTCCTCCCCCACAGATACTTCCTATATCTGCATCGAGTGAAATAACTTCGATGATGGTTCCTGTATAATAATTCAATCCTCGAGCAAGAGTTGGATCGAATATTATTTGTGAGCTCACCTCAAAAGACATAACATATTTCAACACAGCAAACATCTCATTTATACCATCTAAAGCTATTGGAACTTTGTCAAGATATAACTCGAGTTTTTTTAGTTTTATAGTATTATCTCCTTCGAGAAAGAGTAATGGATAAAGTTTCTCTATAGCTTCATCAGTAATGCCTCGTTTAGACAACTCTGTGTTAACTTCCTCAGGACCTATTTTGTCGAGCTTGTCAATAGAAGTAGTGATGTCTATTAGTTGGTTAGAGTGCCCAATATATTCGGCAATGCCTGCCAAAATTTTACGGTTATTCAGCCTAATAGAAACTTTAAGATTTAATCGTGAAAAGACTTCATCTATCATTTTGATGAGTTCACCTTCATTAATCAAGGATTTGCTACCTATAACATCGGCATCGCATTGATAAAATTCTCTATATCGGCCTTTTTGAGGCCTGTCAGCACGCCAAACTGGCTGAATCTGAAATCTTTTGAAGGGGAAAGTAAGCTCATCATGGTGTTGCACCACAAAACGTGCAAAGGGAACAGTGAGGTCGTAGCGCAGCCCTTTTTCAGCTATGTAAGGAAGTATTTTTTGTGGATTGGCTTCATGTAACAACTCTTCGGGTATATCTTGTAAATAATTGCCTGAATTGAGGATTCGAAACAATAATTTATCGCCTTCTTCTCCATATTTTCCCAGCAGAGTTTGAAGGTTTTCCATAGCTGGGGTTTCTATGGGCTGATAGCCATAAAGTTGGAAAACACGGCGAATGGTATCGAAGATGAAATTTCGCCTTTGCATTTCCTTAGGTCCAAAATCACGTGTGCCCTTGGGAATGGATGCAGAGTATTTGCTCATAAAATTTTCAACTAAACATTCGAAATAAGGGTTCCTATATGATCTCCTGAAATGACACGAGTGAGGTTGCCTTTTACATCCATGTTAAATACATAAATAGGCAGGTTGTTTTCCATACAGAGGCTGAAGGCAGTAAGATCGAGAATTTTTAAACCCTGGTTATAAGCTTCCTGAAAGCTCAAGTGTGAATATTTTTTAGCTTTTGGATCTTTTTCAGGATCTGAAGTATAAACGCCATCCACACGCGTACCTTTTAAAAGAATATCGGCTTTAATCTCTATCCCTCTTAAGGCTGAAGCCGTGTCGGTTGTAAAGAAAGGATTTCCAGTCCCTCCACTAATGATGACAACTTTACCAGCCTCGAGGTAGGTAATAGCTTGATGAGCGTTCATAGGAAGAACAATGGGTTTTACTTCAAGTCCGCCTAGTACTGCGGCCTCAACTCCTACTTTTTCGAGTTCAGCTTGAAGAGCCATACTGTTAATGATTGTGGCTAACATTCCCATGTAATCACCTCTTACACGGTCAATACCTTTAGCAGCTCCCTGCAGTCCACGGAAAATATTACCCCCACCAATGACTATGGCTACTTGTGTACCCATACGCACAATCTCGGCAATTTCAGTAGCATAATGGTTCAACCTTTTCGAGTCGATTCCATAACTCTGTTCCCCCATAAGCGACTCTCCGCTTAACTTCAATAATATTCTCCTGTATTTTCCCATAAATTAATTGAGGTTTAATTTTCTGTTCTACCGTGGCAGTTTTTATATTTTTTACCGCTCCCACAGGGGCAGGGGTCATTTCGTCCAACTCGTTTCTCCACCTTTACCGGTGCGGGTTTAGTAGAAGTTTGAGTAGGGTTGGCTTGAGACAGTAAATCTTCGCGTTGTTCTTTCAGCCGGCTTCTATCGGTACGTTTTGGCATACTGGCCTCTCTGACAGGCGCCTCAGCACCTGGTATGCTTGCCTTCATCAAGAATGAAGTAATTTCTTTATTGATTCTTAACAGCATTTTGCTGAAAAGCTCGAATGATTCGAATTTGTATATAAGCAAAGGATCCTTCTGTTCATAAACCGCATTTTGAACCGATTGCTTAAGATCGTCCATTTCACGCAAGTGTTCCTTCCAAGCATTATCGATGACTGCCAAAGTAATGGTTTTTTCCATCGTAAGCACAACCTCACGGCTTCTGTCCTGATAGGCTTTTTTGAGATTGACCACCAAATTGATTTGTTTACGGCCATCAGTGAGCGGAACTGCTATATACTCATACTGGCTATGATTTTCGAAAACATCCTTGATGACAGGATAAGTTTTTTCGGCTAGAAGCTGAGTTTTTTGTTTGTAGCGTCGATATACCTGCTGGAAAAGTAGTGTATGCAAGTCTTTATTTGATTTGCCATAAAAATCGTTTTCATTGATTGGACTATCCATGCTAAAAATTCTGAGCAGTTCCATTCGGAAGCCTTGAAAATCGTGCGAATCGGAATATTCTTCAATGAGGTTTTCGCATACATCTTCCATCATATTACGTATATCGAGCGAGAGACGTTCACCATGAAGAGCGTTACGACGTCTTCGGTAAATTACTTCTCTCTGCGCATTCATCACATCATCGTATTCGAGCAAGCGTTTTCGAATGCCAAAATTGTTTTCCTCTACTTTACGTTGAGCACGTTCGATGGAACGAGTTATCATAGAATGTTGAATTACTTCGCCTTCTTTTATACCAAGGCGGTCCATGATACGGGCTATACGTTCCGAACCAAAAAGGCGCATCAAGTCATCTTCGAGAGAAACGAAAAACTGTGAAGATCCAGGATCTCCTTGTCGGCCTGCACGGCCACGAAGCTGTCGGTCTACTCTTCGGGATTCATGTCGTTCAGTGCCTATAATTGCCAAACCACCTGCTTCTTTTACTCCTGGACCTAATTTAATATCCGTACCACGTCCAGCCATATTTGTGGCAATAGTAACTGTACCGGCTAAACCCGCATGAGCTACAATCTCAGCCTCACGAGCATGCTGCTTGGCATTAAGCACATTGTGCTTAATTTTTCGCAATGACAACATTCGACTAAGCAACTCGGAGGTTTCAACAGAAGTAGTCCCCACAAGAACTGGACGTCCTATCTTAATCAGATTCTCTATTTCTTCTATTACCGAATTATATTTTTCACGTTTAGTTTTATAAACAAGGTCTTCTCTATCGATACGTATTACGGGTTTATTGGTTGGAATTACGACTACATCCAGCTTATAGATATCCCAAAATTCACCGGCTTCGGTTTCGGCCGTACCGGTCATTCCGGCAAGTTTTTTATACATGCGGAAATAGTTCTGTAGCGTAATGGTAGCATAAGTTTGAGTAGCAGCCTCTACTTTTACATTTTCCTTGGCTTCAATGGCTTGGTGAAGGCCGTCAGAATAACGACGTCCCTCGAGAATACGACCCGTCTGCTCGTCAACAATCTTTACTTTGTTATCAATAATTACATATTCTACGTCTTTTTCGAAAAGTGCATAGGCTCTTAAAAGCTGATTTACCGTATGAACGCGTTCCGATTTAATGGCATAATCCCTCATCAACTCACTTTTTCGTTCTTCCTTCTCCGATTCGGGTAAATTCATTTTTTCAATCTCGGCAATTACGGAGCCCACGTCGGGAAGTATGTAAAACTCGGGATCCTGGTATGATTCTGTTAAAACATCTATTCCTTTTTCGGTCAGGTCGATAGTATTGTTTTTTTCGTCTATCACAAAATAGAGTTCATCGTCGATAAGGTGCATATTTTTAGCCTGGTCCTGCAGATAGAAATTTTCGGTTTTCTGCATGAGGGTTTTCATGCCAGGTTCACTTAAAAATTTGATGAGAGGACCGTGTTTTGGTAGGCCACGATAGGCACGTAACAATAATTCACCTCCTTTTTTCTCTTCTTCTGAGGTGGGATTTCCAGACAATAAGGTTTTGGCTTCATTGAGAATTTTAGTAACCAAAGCACGCTGTATATTATAAAGGCGACTAACGGCAGGTTTGAGTTCATCAAAAAGCTGGTCTTCTCCTTTCGGGGTTGGGCCAGAGATAATTAAAGGTGTACGAGCATCATCAATTAAAACCGAGTCTACTTCATCCACAATGGCATAAATATGTTCACGTTGGACGAGTTCATCGGGTGAAGATGTCATATTGTCACGAAGATAATCGAAACCGAATTCGTTGTTTGTGCCAAAGGTAACATCGGCCAAATAGGCTGCACGACGTGCTTCGCTGTTGGGTTCATGTTTATCTATGCAGTCGACTTTCAATCCATGGAATTGATACAAAACACCCATCCATTCTGAATCTCGTTTGGCTAAATAATCGTTTACCGTAACCACATGAACTCCTTTGCCTGTGAGGGCATTGAGATAAACTGGCAAAGTTGCTACAAGTGTTTTCCCTTCGCCAGTGGCCATTTCGGCAATTTTTCCCTGATGCAGAACAACCCCTCCAATAAGTTGTACGTCATAATGTACCATGTCCCATGTAATCAGATTCCCACCGGCCATCCATTGATTTTTATAAATGGCCTTATCGCCTTCTATTTGAATATTATCAAAATGAGCAGCCAGGTCTCTATCCATCTGAGTGGCGGTTACAACAACCTTTTCGTTTTCATAGAATCTTCGAGCAGTATCTTTCATCACCGCAAAAGCCTCGGGTAAAATTTCATCTAAAATCTTCTGACTTTTTTGATAGGAAAGTTTAGAAAGAGCATCGATTTGTTTGTAAATCTCGGCCTTTTCTTCAACATCCATTTCAATTTCATTTTCAATGCTTGCCTTCAGTTCGGCAATCTTCGATTCTTCTTCGGCGATATAATTGGCTATACGATTTTTAAATTCTTGGGTTTTAGCCCTTAATTCATCATTAGATAACTTTTGGATTTCCTTATAAACCTCATGAATCTGTTCTACTACGGGCATTATAGCTTTAATGTCCCTCTGGGATTTAGAACCAAGAAATTTCTTAAAAAAGCTTAACATTTCAGTTTATTTATAATAATTCAATGGATGACAAAAACATAATTTGCAAATTTAGCCAAAATTATGCCAATGCCTGATGGAATGATACGAGGCAAATATGAAAAAAGCAGGGTTGAGCCCTGCCTTTTAGGTTTGATAAAAAATTAATACTCATCTTCATGGAAGAAAAAATCTTCTTTAGTAGGATAATCTGGCCAGATGTCTTCTATGCTTTCATAAACATCTCCTTCATCTTCAATTTCTATCAGATTTTCAATGACCTCTTGGGGAGCGCCTGTCCGAATAGCATAATCTATCAATTCGTCCTTGGTGGCGGGCCAGGGAGCATCTTCCAATTTCGATGCCAGTTCAAGCGTCCAATACATATTTTGAAAGGGTTTGTTGGTAAATAAAAAGTTTGCAAAAATATAACAAACTTTGTTATTGAAAACTTAAATCAAAAAATTTATTTTTTGCTCGACCATTGAACCTCTGGAATCTTTAAATCGAAAGCAAATCGACGAGCAAGTACAAAAAAGAAATCGGATAATCTATTAATAAACTTCAAGCCTAAGAGTTCCTGTTCGCTGCCCGATAAAACATTAACTATACGTCGTTCAGCCCGGCGACAAACAGTGCGAGCTATATGAGCCGCCGAAATAGAAGGATGCCCAAAGGGTAGTATAAATGAATCCAATGAAGGCAAATCTTTATTCATTCTATCTATTTCAATTTCAAGCATTTCGATATCACTCTCGGCAAGTTTAGGCAAGTTTTCCTGAAATGCAGGCGAAGACGCAGCAAAATGACTTTCAATAGTGAAAATATTCCCCTGAATCAACACCAATAACTGCTTTGCTTGTATATCTTCACATAAATCTGCTACCAATCCGATAAAAGCATTCAACTCATCAAGAGTACCATAGGCTTCTATTCTTTCGTGTGATTTGAGAACTCTTTGACCTCCTATTAGGGATGTTTCACCATCGTCGCCTGTGCGAGTATATATTTTACCTTCTTTTCCCATAGTGTATTCTGTTTATAGTTAAAAATCGACGATGCTGTCGAACAACAATTTTCGAAAGCATCAAACTTAACCTGCCCGTGTTTATGAATAAAATGAACGCTATTGTTATGATGCAGAAATGAGTTTAGTGGGAAGCCGATGGATTTGGAGATTAGGATGATCGGATTCTATGAGTCCATCACGAAGTTTTATAATGCGATGAGCATGTTTGGCAATATCTTCTTCGTGGGTTACCAAAATGATAGTATTACCTGCTTCGTGTATTTCCTGAAAAAGAGCCATAATTTCGAGTGAGGTTTTAGAATCGAGATTTCCAGTAGGTTCGTCGGCAAGTATAATTGAGGGTCGATTAACCAGAGCTCTGGCAATGGCTACTCTCTGTCGCTGACCTCCTGAAAGTTCATTGGGTTTATGCGTCATGCGGTCGATTAAATGTACTTGCTCGAGAACTTCTTTACCACGTGCTATACGCGCATCTTTCGAAACTCCCGCATAAATCAATGGCAAAACAACATTTTCTAAAGCATTGCTACGTGGTAAAAGATTAAAAGTTTGAAAAACAAATCCAATCTTCTTGTTTCTAATCTCGGCAAGCTGATTATCGTCGAGCTTACTCACATCGCGGCCTTCAAGAAAATATTGTCCATCTGTAGGAGTGTCGAGGCATCCAATAATATTCATCAAAGTCGATTTCCCCGAGCCTGAGGCACCCATCAATGCAACATATTCATTTCGGTTTACACTCATCGTAACCGATTGCAATGCTTTCACCACCTCGGCTCCAACCTTGTAATATTTCTTGATGTTGATAAGTCTAATTAACTCTTCATTCATTAGCTAATTATATTGGGTAACAAAAGTAAACATTATCATCGGGATGAGAAAAATTGCAAAATTATGCCCTCAATATAAAATTTTGTTTACTTAAACCTTGCTTGAAAAATACTAGCCCCATCCAATATAAATCAATGCTTATCTTAACCTGAGGATTTTTTTGTATGATCTCCCATGCTTCTTCCATAGATTTTGACCAGTGTATATCATCGAAAATGATAATGCTTTTTGATTGAAGCGATGGTAAAATCTCTGAAAAATAACCTAAAGTAGCTTCTTTGGTGTGATTTCCATCTATGAAAACGAGTTCTGGTTTTAATCCGTTCTTTAATAGCTCGGGCAAGAGCAGTTCGAATGAACCAATATGAAGACGAATATCGCTAAATCCGGCTTGCCGAAAATTCTGCAATGCAATTTCGGCCACTTCTGGACTTCCTTCTATGGTATGAACTAAAGAAACAGGTGAAGCGGCTTTCAAATACAATGTGCTAATCCCCAATGAAGTTCCTAACTCCAAAATCACATTCGGAGAAAAATAATGACATATTCGGGCCAATAAACGTCCATTCTTCTTCCCTTTTGCAGAATAACGGGCTATATGACTAACTTTAGCATTATAAGTTTGGCTATTATCACCTCCAGTACCATAATCCTTCATCTGTATGATTTTATCAGAATGCAACATACGTTTACGAACCGTCTCTGCCACAAGATAGTATTCATGAAATTGCTTATCTCTAAAAACGTTTTCCACTAAATTGTACACAAAAGGAGAATGGACCGAATAACGAGAACCTGATTGAAGAAGATAACGAAGATAGGCACTCCATCTCATGATGAATATTTTCTCAGCAAAACTAACAAGCTTCATCGAGATTCAAAATTATTGAATATTGGCAATTTTATCATTAAATTCTAACCCCTAATTGTAAATTTACTTTTAATTATTCGACATTCAAAAATATTTCAATACATGCCATATAACTGAGATCAGGGTTTTGTTTATCTTTAAAATCTTCGATAGCCAACCAAGACTTCTGATATGAAAATGTATTGTTTTGGCTGATAATTGATAGCTTAATATGAATTTGTAATTTCGCCACCTAAAATTTTACTTATGAAAGAATCTAATCAACGACTTGAGGCAACTGGACTCAGGTTGCATAAAAGAGTTTTCGTTTATGAGTTTATATTGTATATTTTATGGATAGCTTCCTTATATCCTTATTATATTGGGAAATTATGGGCAGGAACTTCAATTTTAGGGATTTCGCTTATTTTGGCCATCGTTTATTTTTTGAGAGGATTCAGACCTTCTGAAGATAAAAACCTTTTGCTTTACCAGAAGTTTACGGGGTTGGCTCAGGCTATGGCCGTTCTCGGACTTGCATCCAGAATCCTTTACATGCAGAGCGATATACTGTTTTTAGGAATTTCGGGATTCATCATCCTCAGTTTAATTGTTATTCACTTTGTTGATGTAAAAAAACAAAAACACGTTATAACCCTCGAACTCCAAGATTTGATACGGTTGAGCATTTTGTTGATGTTAACCATTCTTTTGATGATCTGGCGTCCGCCCTTGCCTCAACTATTATATAGCGAAATGATTCAATAAAAAAGACTGAGAAGCCGAATAATTTATTAAAAAGTTGCTTCGAATTGCTGTAAAAAACGCATATCGTTTTCGAAGAAAAGGCGCAAATCCTTAATTTGATATAGACCCATGGCAATGCGCTCGATGCCAAGTCCAAAAGCAAATCCCGTATAAGTTTCGCTATTAATTCCACAGTTTTCGAGAACCGCAGGATCGACCATACCGCAGCCCAAAATTTCAATCCAGCCAGTATGTTTACATATATTGCATCCCTCGCCTTTGCAAAGAGGGCAGCTAATATCCATTTCGGCCGAAGGTTCTGTAAAGGGGAAATAGGAAGGACGAAACCTGATGCGTGTTGATTCACCATACAATTCACGCGCAAAATAAAAAAGGGTTTGTTTGAGATCGACGAAAGACACATTCGAATCAACAAACAATCCTTCTACTTGATGAAATATACAATGAGCTCGTGCCGAAATGGCCTCATTCCGAAAAACTCGGCCAGGAAAAATCATTCGAATAGGAGGTTGTGTTTTCTCCATGATTCTGACCTGTACAGATGAGGTGTGGGTTCTAAGCAGTATATCATTACCATCGGTTCTTTTTTCGATAAAGAAAGTGTCTTGCATATCGCGTGCTGGATGGTCGGGTGTAAAATTAAGAGCTGAAAAATTATGCCAATCGTCTTCTATTTCAGGGCCTTGGGCAATGGTAAACCCTATATGAGAAAAAATATCAGTAATTCGTTTTTCGACAACAGATAATGGATGACGACTTCCCATTGGATAAAAATTGACAGAAAGGGTAAGATCATCCAGCTTGCTATAAGACTGACTTGATTCTATGGACAAACGCATTTGTTCCAGCTTATGCTGAATTTTTTCCTTTAATTGATTCAGCAACAAGCCTGTTTCACGTTTTTCGGCTGCAGGAATATTTCTAAATTCGGCGAACAACTCATTCAATATTCCCTTTTTCCCCAAGTATTTGATGCGAAACTTTTCCACTTCCTCTGCAGAATTGGCTGAGGCCATTTCAACTTCCTCCATATATTTCTGAATAAGTTCTTTCATGGGGAAAATTATGAATTTATACCGTTTATAAAAATTGTAACTTCCATATATATTGGAAGCTTATTCCACGATTTGAATAGTCATCTTCACCTCTTTAGCAGGTTTATCGCCAGGAAGTGTTTTTACACTGGCAATTTTATCGATAACGTCGAGACCTTCGGTAATTTCGCCAAATACGGTGTAAGCTCCGTCTAAATGTGGCGTACCGCCTAAGGTTTTATAAATATCGACTTGTTGTGGAGTATATTTCATTCCACTGCGAGCTGCATACGCCTGAATGGTTTTTTCATCCATGGATGTACCTTGCACAATATAAAACTGAGAACCCGATGATTCTTTGGCTGGATTTACCTGATCGCCCATGCGAGCGGCTGCTATTGCACCTTTTTTATGAATAAATTTAGAGTTGATTTCGGCTGGAATCCTGTAACCAGGGTCAACTCTTCCATCGGCGTTCTGACCTCCTTGTATCATAAAATTCTTGATGACTCTATGAAAAGGCGATCCATTGTACCAACCTTGTTTCACTAATTTTACAAAATTATCTCGGTGTTTGGGAGTTTCATTATATAAAAACCCTTTCATCTGGCCATAATCGGTTTTAATAATGAAATAAGTGACCTTTTCTTTGGACTGAGCCATAATGGAACCTATTGCAATACTCATCAGTAGGATTATTAACGGAAATGTTTTTCTCATTTTGTGTTTATTTTTTATCCAACAAAGAGATGGCAAAAGTAATAAAAATTGCCAGGGCGTTTTGAATGGTTAAGAATCATTAGATTTGGGTTTTCATTCTACGATTGAAACAATTGCGGCACAATGGAGTATAGCTTTCGGTTTCACCTAATAAGACGAGTTTATCGTTAGGAACGGTTCTAAAGGAATAATGGGCCAAATTTCCACAATCCATACAAATGGCATGCACCTTGGTCACAAATTCGGCGCAGGCCATTAAAGCAGGCATTGGACCAAATGGTTGACCCCTATAGTCCATGTCTAAACCTGCCACAATTATCCTTTTGCCTTGGTCGGCAAGCTGTTGGCATACGTTAACTATTTCCATATCGAAAAATTGGGCTTCGTCTATACCAATTACTTCCACATCGCCAACATAGAGCAAAATTTGCTGTGACGAAACAACGGGTGTGGATGGAATGACATTGGCATCGTGTGATACAACATCCTGCTTATGATAACGAGTATCAATAGCTGGTTTATATATTTCGACCCTTTGTTGGGCAAAATGTGCTCGCCTTAAGCGACGTATCAACTCTTCGGTCTTCCCTGAAAACATAGAACCTGTTATTACTTCTATCCAGCCCGAAGGTTGCTCCTTAACAAGCGGTAATTCTAAAAACATTTCAAATAAAAATAAAATTTCTTGATTTTTCGTGTAATTTTACCTACAAATTTATTTCACCTTTCATGAATATGAACAAAGCTGAAAAAGATTTCATTATCGATGAGATATTCGATATGGTAGAAGTGCTTAAAGAACAACTGCATTCATTCAAAACGGAAGATATAAAAATCCCCCAAATAGAGCTCGATATCTGCTTGGACAATATACGTCGGCTTTATGAAAAGCTAAGGTTACTCGATAACCTCAATTCGGGAAAATTACCTCAAAGTCAAACTATTCTTAGTCAATCGAAAGAACCGACTTCCATACATCTTCAGTTTGAAAAAATAGAAGAAACCCAAACTGTCGAAAATGAAAAATCCTTAGCTACTGAAACTACTAATCCTCCTCTTACACCTTCTCTCACTGCAAAACCCGAATTGTACGACAAACCTATCGAACCTTTAAAAAAGCAATCTCCCAAACCAAAAAACATTCCTTTTACTCCTGATCTTTTTAGCGAAGAAACGCCCACTATAGCCGATAAACTGGCAGAAGAAAAACCAACATTGATCGACAAGCTTGCCGTGCATAACGACGACAAAAGCATAGTCGAGAATTTAACAAACCGACCATTAGCCGATTTGCGAGCTGCTATCGGTATTAATGAGAAATTCTTATTCGTCAACGAACTTTTCGGAGGAAGTTTGCAGGAATATAATCAAGCCATTCAGGCATTGAATCAGGCTGGAAATCTCGATAGTGCGCTCGAAATATTCAATTCGTATCAGGTTCGCTTCCGCTGGAATCCAAAACTTCCGGGCGTCAACAAATTAATGGAACTCATACAACGTAGATATTTGTAATATACTCGATGTCGGCCATTTTATCTTGATGACGTTACCCTCATTTTCTGGTGTGTATTGAGGTTTTTTACCTCCCTCTAACTGATCCTTAACTTCTCCAGCAATTAAATCTGTCAGTTTAGAAACAGGCTTAAAGAAAAAACTCTTTTCTTTTACTTCGTAGTCGATAATTTTAAGCCCGCCCAGCAAAATAAATAAATAGAAAAAAACACTCACAAAAAGTAAGCCTTTACCTAAGCCCAATGCTAAACCTCCCAGTTTATTCAAGAAGCTCAAACCAACTGTTGAAATCACTTTTTCGAGAAATCTTGCCAGTATATGAACCAGAAAAATAACCAATGCAAAGGTGATCAGAAATGACAATATACTGATTGTCTGCTCAGAGAGCTTCAACCCATGGGAAAGAATATTGCCCATGTAATTAGAGAAATGTATAGCTACATATAAACCAGCAAGCAGTCCTGCAAATGAGGCCACACCTATTAAAAATCCCTTAAAGAATCCCCGAATAGCGAAAAATATCAAAATCAGGCCGACTATGATATCGAAATAGTTCATTGTAAGTTTATTGACAGGGTTTTAGTCGTCGCATTAATCCAGTGGCGAAAACAAATTGATTGAGTTCTGCATTATTCGAGTTCAGAATAGAGTTTTTATCTCCTTTCCACCACAATTTATTATTACAGATAAAATTAACCTCTTCGCCAATCTCGAGTACCGAATTCATATCATGAGTATTGACGATAGTAATCATGTTGTATTCATGTGTAAGCTCAGCTATCAGATTGTCGATCATGTTAGCGGTTTGGGGGTCGAGGCCCGAGTTGGGTTCATCGCAAAAAAGATAATGAGGGTTAAGGGCTATAGCGCGGGCAATGGCAACTCTCTTGGTCATTCCTCCACTCAGCTCAGAAGGCATTAATTTATTTGTATGAGCAAGATTGACACGTTCCAGACAAAAATCCACTCTTTTTTTCATCTCAGCAACCGTCATATTGGAATGCATCAGCAATGGGAAGGCCACGTTTTCGGCCACATTCATCGAATCGAACAAGGCTCCGCCCTGAAACAACATCCCCATTTCCTTCCTGATCTCTTTTCTCTGATCTATAGTCATATTCGAAAAATTTCTTCCATCATAAAGCACCTCTCCTTCATCGACTTCGAGTAAGCCCACCAGGCATTTCATCAAAACTGTCTTGCCTGATCCACTTTGGCCGATAATTTGATGAACCCGCCCAGTTTCGAATTGGACTGAAATATCATCCAAAACCTTTGCGTTGCCAAATGACTTCGAAATATGCGAAACCGTGATCATGTAAGTAGAAGTTGGGTAAGAATCAAATTTGAAATAATGATGGCTATGCTCGAATCAACCACTGCTCTCGTACTTGCCTGCCCTACTTCAAGTGCCCCTCCTGTTATTCTATAACCGTGAAAACCCGAAACACTCGCAATGATAAAGGCAAATACTACTGTTTTAATCAGGGCATAAAAAACGGTAAAACCATCGAAGAAAAGACGTATTCCTTCAACGTAATCGTAAGGAGTGAGCAAGGAAGAAGTAAGAGATACAATCCAGCCCCCCACCAGACCAATGGCTATACTCATGACAATGAGGATAGGATTGAAAAATACACTTGCAAGTATCTTAGGTAAAATCAAATAATTAGCCGAGTTGATGCCCATTACATCGAGTGCATCGATCTGTTGTGTAACTCGCATAGTACCAATCTCGGAAGCGATTCGTGAACCTATTTTCCCCGCAAGGATAAGACTAACTACAGTGGGAGCAAACTCTAAAATAATGATTTGTCGAGCCGTGAAACCAATCAAAGATAAGGGAAGTAAAGGATTATCAATATTATAAGCTACCTGAATAGTGGCTACTGCTCCTATGAATAGGCTAATGACCGCTACTATGCCAATGGAATCGAATCCTAATGATTGAACATTGATAAAAAACTGACGTCTCAGTACCAATGATTTATCGGGTTTGGTAAGAACCCTCTTCATCAAGTGTACATAATGTCCCATGTCTTCAATAATCCTGATGAATCGCATGCCAACCAGCTTTGATGCGAAATTACTCTTTTTCCACAATTCTTTTGATTCAATAATTTCTAACGCTTTTAGATGAATAAATAATTCTACTACTTTTCAGTACCTCAACCATTAAATTTTCAGTCGACTCGCCATATTAGGACATGAAGCCGTTTTTAGAAACAAGCCTTGGCTATTTGATAAATATTGTCTGAGCGGCCCATAGTATAAAAATGCACGGCCGGAACATGAGCTGCTATTAACTCCTTAGTTTGTTGTATCGTCCATTCTATTCCCAAATTCCGAGCCTCTTGATTCGTTTTGCACTTTTCTAATTCCTTGGCCAAGTCGTCGGGTAGATCGATGCCAAAGGTTTTGGGCAATAAATAAAGATGCTGACAAGTGGCCACAGGTTTCAACCCAGGAATGATGGGAACATTTATACCCATTTCATGGCAATCGTTGACAAATTCGAAATATTTCCGATTGTCGAAAAACATTTGTGTAACAATATAGCTTGCCCCTGCTTCTATTTTCATTTTTAAATATCTCAGATCGGAAGCCTTATTAGGAGCCTCGGGATGTTTCTCGGGATAACCAGCCACACCAATACAAAAATTCGTTGGAGTAGTGTTTTGCAGATCTTCTTCGAGATATTTTCCATGATTTAAGTCAACGATTTGTTTTACTAAATCGAGGGAATGAATATGACCATCGGGTTCAGGGATAAAAGTTTTTTGGCTACGATCTGGATCGCCTCTTACCACTAATACATTGTTAATACCAAGAAAGTTGAGGTCGATGAGGGCATTTTCGGTTTCTTCACGTGTAAAGCCACCACAAATCATATGAGGAACTACCTGAATATTACAAATATATTGCAAGGCAGCAGCAATTCCAACCGTCCCGGGCCGCTTTCGTACTACCTTTTTTTCTAACAAACCGTTGCCTCTGTCTTTATAAACCACTTCTTCCTGATGATAGGTTACATTAATATAGGCGGGTTTAAATTCAAGCAAAGGTTCTATGCTTTTATAAATATCATTGAATGAACCTCCTTTTAAAGGAGGAAGAATTTCGAATGAAAAAAGTGTTTTACTGCTTTTCGAGAGGATTTCAGCAACATGCATGGTTAAAAATCAATTTGAGGTTTCATCATTCAAATGGGTTCTCAGTAATTTTTCCACTTCACGAATACTTATTTGTTTTCGCAAGGCATAGTCTTGTACCTGATCAACATTTATTTTTCCAACATTAAAATATTGTGACTGTGGATGCGAAAAATAGTAACCACAAACCGAAGCCGCTGGGTACATGGCATAATTCGTAGTAAGGCTTATACCTATTTGTTTTTCGGCATCGAGCATTTCGAATAAAGTGACTTTCTCGGAATGATCGGGACAGGCAGGATAGCCCGGCGCTGGCCTAATGCCCTGATATTTTTCTTTCAAGATGTCTTCTATCGATAGATTTTCATCCGGAGCATACGCCCAAAACTCAGTCCTTATTCTTTTATGAAGTAATTCGGCAAAAGCTTCAGCCAAACGGTCGGCCAAAATTTTAAGCATTATACTACTGTAATCATCATGATTTTCTTCGAATTTGTCGAGTTGATCTTCTATACCTAAGCCGGCGGTCACGGCAAATGCGCCGATGTAATCCGTGCATTGGCTTTCTTTAGGTGCTATAAAATCAGACAAACATAAATTGGGGATCCCAAAGGGTTTTTTCTCTTGATTTCTCAGAAAATGCAATATTTTCCATGCCTTGCCGTCGGGCTGATAAACTTCTATACTATCGCCCACACTGTTTGCTGGTAATATAAAAAAAGCTGCATTAGCCTGAAGCCATTTATTCTGAATAATCTTTTGAAGCATTTCCTTTGCGTCGGCGAATAATTTTTTAGCTTCTTCTCCTTTTACCGCATCATCGAAAATGTAAGGATATTTTCCGTTGATACGCCAAGCATGGAAAAAGAAGGTCCAATCAATAAAGGAAGAAATTTCTTTAAGATCATAGTCGCGAAAATACTTTATACCTATAAATGCAGGCTGATAAATGAATTGTTGATCCCAATCCAGTTTTAGGCGATTATCTCTTGCCTGACTTAAAGGAAGGTATATAGGAGAATTGTTTTTTGTGGCTTCGTATTTTTCACGAAGATTTCTGTATTTTAACTGGATGTCGGCCCAAAACTTTTGTTGTGTTGAATCATTCATTAATTGATTGGCTATATTTACGGCGAGTGAGGCATCTTTCACATAAACGACGGGGAAGGATCTTTTGGGGGCTATACGCAAAGCCGTATGCAATTCACTCGTAGTAGCTCCTCCAATTAATAAAGGTTGGGTAATTCCTCTAATTTCCATTTCTTCAGCCACAAGACACATCTCTTCGAGGGAAGGAGTTATCAGGCCGCTGAGCCCGATAATATCTACCTTTTCTTCAACCGCAGTTTCAAGAATAGTTTTAGCAGGAACCATTACCCCTAAGTCGACGACTTCATAATTATTGCACGATAAGACTACTTTCACAATATTTTTCCCAATATCATGAACATCGCCTTTAACGGTAGCTAGGAGTATCTTCCCGGCTGGGGATTGTACTATTCCGTTAGCTCTTTTTTCTTTCTCGAGGTAAGGCGTAAGAAAATCTACGGCTTTTTTCATCACCCTGGCAGCCCTGATCACCTGAGGAAGAAACATTTTCCCAGAACCAAACAGCTCTCCTATATGGTTCATTCCATCCATCAATGGTCCTTCGATGATTTGAAGCGCAGAAGGATAAATCTCGAGAGCTTCCTTTATATCTTCTTCCAGAAAATCGTTTATTCCTTTTATCAAGGCATGCTCGAGACGTTTTTCCAATGAATCATTTCTCCAGTTATGGGTTATGAGGCCTTCGTTTTCGGCTTTTTCGCTATGCTGGCTCGCATACATCACCAAACGATTCGTGGCATCTTTTCGGCGGTTTAAAATTACATCTTCTACCAGTGTAAGCAAGGGTTCGGGAATTTCTTCATACACGGGCAAAGCCCCGGCATTCACTATACCCATATCGAGTCCGGCCTGTATGGCATGATAAAGAAAAACAGAATGCATGGCTTCACGTACACTGTCGTTTCCACGAAAACTAAACGAAAGATTGCTAATTCCTCCACTAGTTCTCGCCCCAGGCAAATTTTCTTTAATCCATTTCACGGCTCTGATAAAATCCACAGCATAATTATTATGTTCGCTCATGCCCGTGGCAATAGCCAATACATTGGCATCGAATATAATATCGCTTGCATGAAAACCCACTTGCTGGGTTAATAGATGATATGCTCTCTGGCAGATGGAGATTCTTCTTTCGAAAGTATCGGCTTGCCCATTTTCATCGAAAGCCATAACTACAACTGCTGCACCATAATCCAGAATAGTCTGTGCATGATGCAGGAAGATTTCTTCTCCCTCTTTAAGACTGATGGAATTGACAATACATTTCCCTTGAGTACATTGCAAGCCCGCCTCGATAACACTCCATTTTGAAGAATCTATCATTAAAGGAATTCTTGCAATTTCGGGGTCGGACATGAGATGCTGAAGAAATTTTTTCATGCAGCTTTCAGAATCCAGAAGGGCGTCGTCCATATTGATATCGAGAATTTGAGCTCCGTTTTCGACTTGCTGACGAGCCACTTGAAGAGCTTCTTCAAATTTATCTTCTCGAATAAGGCGAGCAAATTTTTTGGAACCGCTTACATTGGTTCGTTCTCCAATATTGATGAAGTTGCTTCCCGGAAACTGTACCAAAGGGTCTAGGCCGCTGAGTGTAAGCGCCTCAGGACGAGGAGCCGGAAGATGCGGCTGGGAACGACTTACCATTTCCGCGAGATTTCGGATATGATCAGGAGTCGTGCCGCAACATCCACCAATGATATTCACTTTCGAAGCAATGAGAAGAGGTTCGAGATCATGAGCCATTTCAATGGGCGATTGCTCATATTCGCCAAATTGATTGGGCAGGCCTGCATTGGGATAAACACTGATGTAAAAAGGTGCTTTCGAAGCAATTTCCTCTATAAATGGCCTGAGTTGCGAGGCTCCCATCGAACAATTGAAACCTATACTCAATAGTTCGGCATGAGATAAAGAAATAAGAAATGCTTCGGGTGTTTGGCCAGAGAGGGTACGACCACTGGCATCGCTAATCGTCCCCGAAACCATGATGGGGAATTTACGTTTTTGCCCACCCGCAGTAATGATGATGTCTTTCCCTTTGGCCCGAAGAACCCTTTCACAAGCCATCAAAGCCGCTTTGGCATTTAAAGTATCGAAAATGGTTTCGATCAACAGCATATCTACACCACCATCGAGCAAAGCCTCAACCTGAGTAATATAGGCTTCTTCCATCTGCTTAAAACTTACGTCTCGGTAACCTGGGTTATTTACATCGGGCGAAAGTGAAAGAGTTTTATTGGTTGGTCCGATTGATCCGGCAACGAATCGTGGTTTTGTTGCAGTAGAATATTGTCTAACCAGCTCAACAGCCAGCCGGGCTGCCTCATAATTCATCTGGTAAACAAGATGCTCAAGCTTATAATCGGCTTGAGAAATGGCATTGGCATTGAAAGTGTTGGTTTCGATGATATCGGCACCTGCTTCCAGATATTGCCTATGTATTTCCTTGATCAGTTCAGGCTGAGTGAGGCATAAAATATCGTTGTCTCCTTTCAGCTCGCAAGAGTGAGCTTTCAGAAGTTCTCCCCTAAAATCCTCCTCTTTTAAATGATACTTCTGTATCATGGTTCCCATGGCTCCGTCCAGCACTAACACTCTCTGCTGAATGATATCATAGATTGTTTTTCCCATTGGTTTCGATTCGAAGATTAATGATGTATTGTAGATGCTATCTTTTCAATTTGTTGATAGAAAAAATACAAAAACGTTCTCTGACGAAAAGGCCATGTAACAGGGCAAAGGAGGGTCTGAAAACGCGCATAAAAAAGCTCCCTGCCGGGTAAAGGCCCAACAGGGAGTTTTGAGTCGTACAGAATTACTCAATACTTTATTGAGCTTATCTTTCCCAGTTTTAGGGCAGGAGTTGGCACCTTACCACGAGAGCAGGTTGCCAAGGTTTCACAGGGCCATTCCCTCCACCTTTCTCGATAAGCCACTTCATGTAAAGAACATGCGGCAAAATTATAAAAATTTTAACAATAAGGAATGATTATATTTGGCTCTCAAATAAATAAAAAAGCAAAAAAAGATTATACCTCTTATTAGGTATGGATTTGTTTAGTGTGTTATGTGTAGTTTTCCAGTTGAATATCCCTTGTCAAGTTTCACAAGGTTGTTTAGACTTTTATTTGATTGCAAGTATAAAATTTTGTTTTTAAATATGCAAGGATTTTGCTTAAAAATTTCAGGTTTCAGCATAAACCATGGTTCGGCTTTGCTCNNTCACCACAGGTTTTTCGACAGCCTGTAAAGGGGTTTTTAAGCTCAGTTCTTTTCTCACTCCGCCAAGTCTTCTATACAGCAAATGTAAGATAGTAGATTAAATCCCTATGAAGATAACCCGGTTCATATTCCTTAAACTTTTTGGCTTTTCCCCTTTTCTGTTGCGAAACCTGATTGACAGACTTTCTATAGGAAAATGGAACATGTAAAGTATTAATATGGCTTATTTGTTTCCAAAATTATTTTCACCAGCTGTGNNATAAAAAAGATTTGAATCCTGAAATCTGGCATATCTTTGCAAAAACCTCCATATTTTAAAGTTGAGATGTTGAAAGTTTTAAGTTCACAATTTTCAAGAACATACCGCTACCTAAAGGTTGTTTTGCTTATTGTAGTAAACATTCTATCGGCCAATTTGCTGAAATCTCAACCTCCAGTGGGATATTACGATGGTACAGAAAATCTTACAGGCATTGCCCTACAAGCCAAGCTGCACGATATTATCGATGATCACACCTCCGTAAGCTATGGTTCTATTTTATTGCATTTCCAAACCACCGATAAAAAACCTAATAACACGGTTTGGGATATGTATTCAGATGTCCCGGGCGGAAATCCTCCTTATATTTACTATTTCAATGAAGATGAGTGTGGAAACTACAATTCGGAAGGCGATTGTTTCAACCGGGAACATTCATGGCCTGCAAGCTGGTTTAACGATCAAATGCCCATGTACACTGATCTCTTTCATATTTATCCTACCGATGGTTATGTAAATGGTAAACGCAGCAATTACCCCTATGGTGAAGTAGGCAGTGCTTCATGGACTTCTATGAATGGAGGTAAATTAGGAAACTGTAATTACCCTGGATATACCCAAATAGTTTTCGAACCTATAGATGAATACAAAGGCGATTTGGCAAGAAGCTATTTTTATGTGGCAACGCGTTACTACAATGAAGACAATGGCTGGCAAAGCAATGGCATGGTAACTGGCTCTCAGCTAAAACCCTGGGCAGTTAATATGCTGCTGGAATGGCATCATCAGGATCTTGTAAGCCAAAAAGAAATCGACAGAAACAATGCCATATTCAACATCCAAAACAATAGAAATCCTTACATCGACCAACCCGATTTTGCCGATAAAATCTGGGGAAATGGAGCTGGTTTCCCACACGAAATTGCTGTGGTGTATCAACTCTATCCCAACCCTTGCCGTAACTTCCTAAAAATCGTACTGTATGACGGACAGAGACATTCCCATGTTTTTGTTCTTTCAGATATTTCTGGGCGCAAAATCTTTTCATCTTCTTTATATAGTGAAAAAGAAAATCTCATCGATATTTCTCATTTAAAGGCTGGAATATACATTGGGCAAATCGACAAGTATCCACCAATTAGAATTATCAAGCAATAAATGCATTACATACGCATTACGAAGAAATTCAAGTTCGAAATGGCTCATGCGCTGGTAGGTCATGATGGCCCATGTCGTCATATTCATGGACATTCATATGAATTGTCCATCACACTGAAGGGTCAGCCAGTAAATGATTCTCTTTCACCCAAAAACGGTATGGTTATGGATTTTGGAGAGCTTAACCGCATTGTAAAATCTACCCTCATCGATCGTTTCGACCACGCCCTTGTATTGAATGATACCGTTAGAGATGAAATTCCCAACAGCAGTCATGAATTGTTTGCCAGAACAATATGGGTAAAGTTTCAGCCTACCACAGAAAATCTTTTGCTTTATTTCGTCGAAATTTTGCAGCCCCTTCTTCCTTCAGACATAGAACTCTATTGCATAAAACTGAGTGAAACTGCCACTTCATTTGCAGAGTGGTATGCACCCGACCAAAGCGCCTATTGATTTTTTATTGTGGCTTGTATATCAGCCTTACCAGAACATCTCCCACCATTTGCAATGATTGTGGATCGACATGCTCGAGATTATCCTGTAGAGTATGCCAATGTTCGAAAAAAGAACTTCCTTGTGGGTCATTCTCGAGATGAATGATATCTATCATGGGAATTCCGGCGTATTTATTCACATAGTAATGGTCATCGGTAATAAAGCCTCCTTTTTGCTTGGGGAAATATTTGCCATAGCCCAGAGATGCTGCAATATCCCAGATTTTTTTTACCACATCGGGAGCATAATACATGGAGAATCCTTCCATGAGAAAGGATGGTTGTGGCACTCCTACCATATCAAGCAACACACCGTATCTGGCATTATAGGAGGGAATATGTTTATTTCGGCTCCAATATTGAGATCCCAGGCCCCACCAGTCCTCACCCTGCTGGGTTTGCAAATCTTCGGGAGGTCCATAATCTTCGGCATCGAATAAAATAATATCTACACCAATGTTTGGTGGATAAGTATGCATGATTCTGGCCAATTCTAAAAGAACACCCACACCACTGGCCCCGTCATTGGCTCCGTCTATGGGTTTATTACGATTGGCAGGATTGGGGTCATGGTCGGCAAAAGGACGTGAATCCCAATGCGAAGCTAAAAGTATACGAGAAGAAGCTTCAGGATGAAATGAGGCAATAATATTCCGACCATGTATTACTTGGCCATTATAGGCTCTTGCCTGAAATGCTTGCACTGTAACATCGGAAGTATAGGTACGCAATTTTTCGATAAGCCAGTCACCACAACGCTTATTGGCTTCAGAATTCGATACACGGGGACCGTAACTGATTTGCTTAGCCACAAAACTGAAGGCAGTATCGCCAGAAAAAGAAGGATAAAACGTCGTATCAATAGTAATTTTTGGTTTCTTCTCTGGTTGGGGCCCTTTACAAGAATACATCAACAGCAGAACCATGCAAAACAACCCAAGATATTTAACGGCTTTCATCTGTTTATGACTTTGGTTTTTATTTAGAACTTCTTGTCAGCTCAAAATCCGAACCAAAGATATAACTTTCGAGGGGTTTGAGTGCTTTTGGTCCTATCTCTATGATCCTGAGAAAATCAAGAAGTGTTTCGGTATTGTTCATATATTCCACAGCAATAACAACTTCGGGAGCTTCATCTTAACTCAACGGCTTTGTTTTCACAACAGCGAGGACACCACCTGCGTCCTACAATCTCAAGTTTGCTCATATCTTAGGTATTGAACTCTACAAACTACTTAAAAAAGTATTTTTCTTCCCATAAAACATTTGAAACAATAAAATTCATATATTTGCCTAAATAATAAGCTATTTTTTAGCTTCTAATTGTTAAATTTTAAAAACTAAAAAAAATGAAAAAGGCAATTTGCTTGGTACTAATCATTGTGGCGGGATTTATGCATGTTGAGTTACTGCAAGCCCAAAAAAATTACGGAAGATATGAACTCGGGTTACGGCTTGGAGATACTTACGGAGGCTCGGCTGCGGTTGATGCTATGTTTCCATTGGCAGGCAATCGGCTTCATGCAAATCTTTCTTTTCACCACGATGGCCTCATTTTGGCAGGGTTATATGATTGGGGCTTCCCTATTGCTCCTAATTTCATCTTTTACCCTGGCGTAGGCGGTATAGTATATATTGGTGACGATTTCCGACTCGGAGTTACAGGAGAATTGGGATTCGAATATGCTTTCAATATTCCTTTAAGCATTGGACTGGACTGGCGGCCAGTTATAACCATCATCGATGAAGGAGGTTTTTCGGGAGATGGCTTTGGTTTAAACATCCGATACCGATTCTAAATCCTCGCTCGAGCGCCGAAATATGATATAATAAAATTTGTTAAATTGCAATCCATTCGATTTTTCATAAAGGATTGAAAGAAAAGGCTAGCGAACCAAAAAGAGAAAGCTAATTTAAGCTTCTCTTAAAAAACTAATACTCATCATCCTTATTTAAAGATTATTCTGGCATTTACTGGGCTCACTACTTACGAAGAAGATATTATCTGAGACAGCAAAGGATTTGTTCCGTCTTTACTTTCAAGATAATTTCATGCTATGATATGTGGAAAATAAAAAAACAGATTCCTATCATATTCAAGTAAAATACAGAGTGTTCGGCGGAAAATAATCAAAAATCTGCAATGATTTCAAATAAAATCCTCGTGATAAGATAAGGGGAAATATCAAGCCTTAGTGAACATTTCCGAAGATGATTTATCTTAGTGAAAACTTAATGAAAAGCAAGCTTAATTTTGCAAAACAAATTCTAACGAATGGATAGCAAGAAGAAAAAATCAGCTACTGCATTGAAGGTGAATGAGGGTATAGAACCGCCGCCACCTATCAATGAAGAATTGTTAAAAAGACCATTAAAACAAAAAGATATCCATCCAGCTGAGTATTATGTAGAAGGAATTATTGAGGGGAATCGTTCTATTTTATCTCAAGCCATTACTTTGGTCGAAAGCTCGTTAACGACGCATCAGAAACTGGCACAAAAGATTATTGAGAGTTGTTTGAAAAAATCAGGAAACTCGGTAAGAATAGGAATTACGGGTATTCCTGGAGTAGGAAAGAGTACATTTATAGAAGCATTTGGGAAACAGTTAACTCAAATGGGGCATAAGGTGGCTGTTTTGGCCATAGATCCAAGCAGTCAGCGTTCGAAAGGAAGTATCTTGGGTGATAAGACCCGAATGATGAAGTTATCGGCTGATCCCAATGCCTATATTAGGCCTTCTCCTTCGGCAGGTTCGCTTGGAGGCGTTGCCCGTAAAACCCGAGAAACGGTTACCTTGTGTGAAGCAGCAGGATTTGACATTATCATTATCGAAACTGTAGGAGTTGGGCAGTCGGAAACTACAGTTCATTCTATGGTCGATTTTTTCTTGCTATTAATGCTGGCCGGGGCTGGCGATGAGCTTCAGGGCATCAAGAGAGGAATAATGGAAATGGCTGATGCTATCGTTATCAACAAGGCAGATGGGGATAATCTCCCGAAAGCTCAACAGGCTAAAAGTCAATACGAAAGTGCCTTGCATCTTTTCCCACCTAAAACTTCGGGCTGGTCACCCAAAGTCTTACTCTGTTCCTCTATCTATCAAACAGGCATAAGCCAAATATGGGATATAATGAATGAATATATAGAAATAGTCAAAAATAATGGGTATTTCTGGGAAAACAGAAAACGTCAATCTATTCAACTTATGAACGACACACTTCATGAATACTTGCTCGAGTCGTTTTTTTCGAATCCTACTATAGAGAATAAATATCAACAATTACAGAAAAAGGTAATGAATAGTGAGCTTAATCCTTATAAAGCAGCCCATGAGCTTTTCGATCTTTACTTACACATAATGAGCACTCTGAAAGCATAAGGTAGTTGATGGATGTTGATATAGAAAATTGGAAAGTTCATAAAGTTGAGAAATTGAAAAGTAATAAGTGTTTGGTAGATAGAATTTGGAGAAATGAATTCATGAATATATAGGGCTAAAACTAAATACAGAAGATTGAGCTTGGTGAAACGGGGAATGGAGATTAAAGGATGTAAGAATGAGAAATGGCGATAAGGGCACAAAAAACAGGGAAAGGAGATGAGGGAAAAAAGCTTAAAAGGAGCAATCTTCTTTTAACAAAAATAATGCTCTAGTGGCAGAGCGATAATAAAGGGATTGAATGAAGGACGAATCTCTCAGAATGAAAAAACCGACTCAATGAGAAAGCTGAGTCGGTTTTTTCATAATATAAAGGATATATTATTTTATTGTAAGGTAAATTTAATAGGCATATTAAATTGTACACGAACGGGTTTACCTCTTTGGTTACCAGGAATCCATTTTGGCATCATTTTTACGACGC
Source organism: Bacteroidales bacterium UBA5762 (assembly GCA_002418865.1). Classification (GTDB taxonomy): domain Bacteria; phylum Bacteroidota; class Bacteroidia; order Bacteroidales; family TTA-H9; genus TTA-H9. The sequence continues at coordinate 57,329 of DIEY01000072.1, forward strand.
GCACTGCTTCTTCGTCGCATCCTCCGCCTATGCCTCTTATAACTTTTACATTTGTAATGCTTCCATCGGGTTCTACCACAAAGGTTACATAAACTACACCTTGAATCCCTGATTCGCGGGCTATTTGCGGATACTTAATGTTTTGGAGTAAAAATTTCATACGTGCCTCTTCACCTCCTGGAAATTCAGGCATTGATTCTACTATTGTAAATATTTCCTGTTCTTCGATTTGTTCATCATCCTTAGAAATGTTTTGAACTGGAACATATTCTTGAATTACAGTGCTTTGTGTAGCTTCGGCATCAATGGTAAAATCTGTTTCAATGTCAGCATTGTCTTCAACTATATTGAGAACAGTTACTTGTTGAGGGGGTGGAGGCGGAGTTGGTGGAGTTTCCTGTTTTGTAATTTCTACCATTTCTTCAGGAATATCTAAGGCTTGCCGTTGAAATACTTCAACCGTCTTCTTTTCGTAAGTTTTCCATTCGAAGGCAACCAAAACTAAGGCTAAAGATATTACCAGGCCTATTTCTACAAAGATACCTCTTTTACTTTCGAGATCGGCTTTGGATGATTTTTTCTCAATCATAGGTCAAAATTTTTTATCTTGTTTTTATCAAATAACGTGCTAAATTATAAACTATTTCGTAAATTATACCATCTCCATTAAATATTTTCCTCTTTTGGCTTGCATCTAATGAGATATTTATGATAGATGTTTTGAGCAATGGAATCGATTCAAAAAGTTTAGAGTGATTCTATAAATGTTCGATAGGATTGAGCATCGAGTAAATCATTTATCTCAAGAGGGTCGGTAAGACTGATTTTTACAATCCAACCTTCTCCATAAGGGTCTTTATTAAGTAAATCAGCATTTTCGGAAAGTTTTTCATTAAACTCGACAATTTTGCCCGAAACGGGCATATAGATTTCTTCGACTGTTTTTACAGCTTCTATGCTTCCAAGGCTTTCTCCTTTTTCAAGCATTTCACCTACGGTTTGAACATCTACAAACACAATGTCACCCATTTGACTTTGTGCATAATCGGTGATGCCTACCTTGGCCAAATCGCCTTCTACCCTAATCCATTCGTGTTCACGGGTGTACTTTAAATCGTCCAATATGTTCATTTTTCGTTCTTTTATATTTTTATTGTTGACGGCAAATATATGATTTTCTTTTAAGTTATAGCCAATTGATAAAATTCAGGAAAGATTTCGAAAAATTGCTCGAGATTACCAAAACATAGTTTTGAGCGAAAAAATAGATGCAATAGAAGTAAATAACGAGATTCAGTGTGAAAGTAAAAAATCATCCACTACATGAATAGCTTCATTAATGGCTCGTTCTAAGTCATCGTTAATAATAATAACATCGAATGAAGGGGCAAAGGTTAGTTCAAAAGCGGCTTTGTTCAGTCGTTGGCTAAGAGATTCTTCAGTTTCGGTGCCTCTAAGGCGTAGCCGTTGTTCTAAAATCTGTAACGAAGGAGGTTGAATAAAAATGGTTAGAGCTTCAGATTGGAAGATATTTTTTAAATTGAGTGCTCCCTTCACATCAACGTCAAAAACTGGATTTTTCCCTTGTGTTAAGATTCTATCCAATTCGCTTTTTTGAGTTCCGTAAAAAATTCCTGGATACACTTCTTGCCATTCAATAAATTCATCACTCTCGATTTTTCGCCGAAATTCTTCTGAGCTAATAAAGTAATAATCCTTTGCATTGATTTCGCCAGGCCGCTGAGATCGACTAGTAGTAGAGACCGAAAATGCCAGTTGGGGAAAATGTTTTAAAACTGCTTTTACGATTGTGGTTTTCCCCCCACCCGAAGGAGCCGAAAAGATCAACATTTTCCTGTTCATTACTTTAGAGAATATTCAAAAGCTGTTCTTTTATTTTTTCGAGTTCGTCTTTCATGGAAACCACAATTTGCTGTATGCCCGCATGATTGGCTTTCGATCCTAAAGTGTTGATTTCACGGCCAATTTCCTGAGCTATGAAACCAAGTTTTTTCCCCTGAGCGCTTTCTTCTTCCATAGTGCGCAAAAAATGATGCAAGTGTTTGGTAAGTCGAATCTTCTCTTCAGTGAAATCAATTTTCTCAAGCCAATAAATCATTTCCTGTTCGAATCGGTTCTTATCGTAAACCGGTTGATTGGGTAAGTTCATCAACTCTTTTATGATTTTATTTCGCAACGATTCTATGCGTTCCTCCTCAAAAGGCTGAATACTTTGAAGCATACTCTCAATCTCTTTAATTCTGTTTTCCATATCTTTTGCTAAAATGAGACCTTCTTCTTTTCTGAATGCAATCACTTTACTCAAAGCCTCATTCAAACCCTTCAGCAACAGATTCCACACTTCTTCAGCTATTTCTGACTCAGGGTTTTTGAAAACCTCAGGCAAACGTGCAATGATTTCTAAATAATCAGTTAGTGAATTTTCAATGCCAAGTTGCTTTTCTAAGATTTTGAGTTGATCGTAATAATTTACAGCAACAGGAAGATTCAAAGTAGCTACATGCGAGCCGTCAGTATAATCGATATTAATGACGGTATCAATCTTCCCTCTCTCAAGAGCAGCAATAATCAAATTTCGAATTTCATATTCTTTTTCACGGTATAGAGTAGGCAGTTTTAAATTTAAATCGGCTTGGCGGCTATTGAGGGAACGGATTTCTATGGTGATGGTCTTGCCATTGGTCATCAATTGAGCCTTCCCAAAACCAGTCATGGATTGAATCATCTTTTACAGCTTTAAATGCAAATTTACTGGATAATTTTCACTAAGCAGGCAGATGGATAAAAATCTTTCCTTGTTTTGCAATGTAACATAGCTTTTTAGGGGGAAAAATAAGTATGTAATATGTAATAAGTGAGAAAAAGATCGCATAGATTTTCACGCAGATAAGACTGAATAATCATTAGTTTCACTAAGCAAGAAAAAATTTAAAAAGTTCTCCCAGATGTTAGCCAATATTCTTGTAAATCTTCGAAGATAATAATGGGCGTCTATCAGAGTAAAAGATAAATTGGCATTCATCGTCGAGAGGGGGAAAATTAAAGAATATATAGATGTGTACAAGTATTTCTCTCCATTCGACAAATGTAGTCTTGGTAAAGATGAGGAAGAAAGATAAAGGAATTTCAAAAAAGGAATGGCTTTCAGATTAATTGCAAATTTTTTTCATTTTTTTTGGTTTGATAAAATTTTTATCTTTGAAGAGTTTCTTTTAGATTTGGGTGCCAATGATTTCAATAGAAAATTATTTTATAATTTTTCGCAATTGAAGAAGCTTTTCTATAGTGTTGGTATTGTTTTACTCTTGTTTATTCTTAAGCCATTGAAAGCTGAAGATGTAAGAGGTAACTTTTTATATCGTCAAAATATAGATGATTTAAAACAAAGTCTTTCTCGGGCTAAAAGTCCTGAATCAAAAATCAGAGCTTATTTGTCACTTTCGAAGATGTATCAGATTATTTCTGCCAAGGAGGCCTCAGCCTATGCCGATTCGGCTATAATTTTAAGTCATTCAGCTAAATTACCTTCACTTAAAGCCGATGCTTTTTTACTTAAGGCAAGAGTATATATGATTGGTTATGTTACCGACTCGGCGAATCTTTTTTTGGATAGCGCCTATAATGAGGCCTTAAAATATAAGGCTCATTCGTCACTGGGATATATTTTGACCACACAAGCCATTAAAAGTATGTACGAGAATGATAAAGGTATATTTCTCGATGAAATTAATCAGGCTGAAGAATATTTTAAACTTGCTAAAGATTACGAAGGGCTAATATATGCCTATTTAGCAAGAGCAGGATTATTTATTAATTTGGACCTATTCGATGAGGCCCGGCATGATCTGGATTTAGCCAACGAATTAGCCAATAAGCTAAAGGATCCTTCTTTAAAAATATTCTTATTGCTCAAAGAAGCCGATTTGCTTTCTGCCCTTGGGAATCATCAACAAGCCATTAGTCTCATCTTGTTAAACATGCCTAATATTCGTAAAGATAGTCTCGTTTACTTAGAAAGCACTTGTTTACGTTCTATTTCTATGCTTTACATTAAATTAGGAGAATACAATAAGGCTCTTGAATGTGCCTATGAAGCTTACGACAAATGTAAGCCACTGAATTTTAATCTTATGGCCTCAGACCTGCTTACTTTAATCGCAAATATTTTTCATCGGACAAATAATTTTGATCTTAGCATAAGATTGAATCATCAGGCAAGAGCACTTCGTTATTACAATCATTTCCCGTTGTCCTATTTCAACTCTTGTTATAATCTTGCTGCTTTATATGGGGCTTTAAATCAAATTGACAGTTCCCTTTATTGGCTAAACCAAGCCGATATAATAGCTGATCGATACAATAATATAGAGACAAAGGCTTTGACCGCCGAACTGTATTATCAAATCTTTGAGCAGGCTGGACTTTACGAATCCGCTATTCATTATTTTCAACTCTGGTCAACATTTAAAGCTCAACGAGACCAAATAGTTACTAAAAATGCTTTTCGTGCCTTAAAAGCTACCCTCGATGTTCAAAGACAAAAAGAGCAATACCAATTGAATGAAAACCGGGTAAGAAACCGATTAATTTTTTCATATTTACTGGCAGGCCTTACTCTTTTGGCCATCATCATTGCCTTTCTTCTTGTCCGATCTTATAAAAATAAGATAAGATTGCAGTATAATCAAATGCGTGAAAGGCTCTTGCGTATGCAAATGAACCCCCATTTCATTTTTAATGCTCTAATAGCTATTCAAAGCTACATCTATAAAAATGATTCTTCAAAGGCCATCAATCTACTCGACAATTTTTCGGCTCTTATTCGCTTGTTCTTAACGTCTTCGTCCAAAGACTTTATACCTCTTTCAGAAGAATTGGACATTATACGATATTATCTCGAAATACAACAAATTCGTTTTGATGATAAATTTGAATATGAGATAGAAGTGTCACCAAAACTTGAACCCGAAAAAATTGCGATCCCACCATTACTTATTCAACCTTTTATCGAAAACAGTATAGAACATGGGTTTAATGGAATTAAGATAAAAGGTCAGCTAAAGATTATTTACACCAAGCAAGGGAAAAACTTAATGATTTATGTTTTGGATAACGGTATTGGTTATTGTAGGAGCATACGTCAGAATCCTAATATGAAAAATCATAAATCTATGGCAATTCCAATAACTAAGCAACGACTCGAGATTTTAAATCGTCGATTTCGCATGGAGCAGATACAGTTTAGAGTAACTGATAATTCGGCCCCAGGTTCGGTTTATCCAGGCACAAGGATAGAATTTTCAATTCCTCTCATTGATATGAAGATATGAACAAAAGCAACATTATCTTATTGGTTGTGTTTTTTTGTTTTTTTTCTTCAGAGCTTTTAGCTCAGCATCTCAGCATGAAGACAGATAGCTTGCAAAATGCTTTGCCAAGATTAAGAGGAGCTGAGCGCTGGCAAGCTATGATGCAAATTATTGATTATTCTGAAGAATTTAGTAAAAATATTTCCCAAGAATATTCGCATCTATTGTTCGAAGAAGCAAAAATAGCGAGTGATACCTTATACATGATTGAAGGTTTGTACAACTTGGGAATGGTTGAATATATGGATGGGAATTTTAGTCAGGCGAATCAGTATTTTGACCAATTGATATTTTTAGCAAAAAAAATGAAAGATCCTGAGTTGTTGGCCAAAAATTATATGAGAATATCGAGAATACTTTCGCATATGGGCATGACAGATCTGGCCTTCAATTATCTTGAACAATCTATCGTTCTATTAAGAAATTCGTCTGATATATACCTAATAATCAGTTTAATGCAAAACATTGCCCAGGAATATTACCGCTTGGGACTCTATCAAGAAGCTATAGAAATTTATAGAATGTCGAAAATCTTCTTAATACCTCAACTTCCAGCAGAAGACATATCAAGGGCTGACTTTTACAGGAATTATGCCTATGCATTATGTATGAATGATTATCTTACCGATGCATTATATTATGCAGATAAGTCTCGCGAAATAGTCAAGAAAAATAATTCCAAAGAAGACCTCTTTAATTTAGATAGATTGTATGGCCTCATTTATAGTAAAATGCAAAAAATTGAGCATGTTGTTCAATATCTTGATCCGGTTTCTGTACAAACCGAAAAATATAGTTACTTGTTGAAGAGCTCTTATATCCATAATGAACTCGCTCACTACTTGCAGCAAGCAGGCGAATATTCCCATGCCTTAGAGCATCAATTGAAATCGTTGCGCTTGCGGCAAAAAGTTGGTTTCAATTCGGTAATATGCATTGCCTATATCAATTATGGCGATGCCTTGATGAAAGCTAACAAGATGGATTCTGCTTTTTTGTATCTCTCGATGGGCAAAGATATGGCTTCATCAATGGATTTTAAATCAGAATTAAAAAGAGCTTATGAAAAATTGGGAAGTTACTATGTGCAAACTCAGCAGTTCGGGAAGGCTTTATACTTTATTAAAGAGGCTAGAGAATTTGAAAATATAGAAGCCAACATTCAATCGGAACAACAACGTAAACTTCTGGCCTTAAATACAGAAGTTCAATCCTATAACGAAAAAAATCTCAGTCTAAAAGACATAGAATCGAAACAAAACATCTTCTTTGTTTTGATTGGGGGGATTATTTTGTTATTGATTATTACACTTTGGCTGTATTTTTTTAATCATAGACGCGAAGACTTTCTAAAAAGTACTGAAATAAAACAGAAGATATTGGCTTTACAACTTAACCCAGCTTTTATTTTCAATATGTTAGTTGGAATTCGTGGAATTATCGAGCATGGAAGAACTGAGGAAGCCTCGCAATATTTAACGGGTTTCGCCAAACTGATTAGAGTAATTTTGGTAAGCCCGCAATATAATTATCAATTTATTGATAAAGAGATAGATGTGTTGAACAATTATCTCGAACTACAAAAAATACGTTTTGCCGACCTCTTAACGTATGACATTCAGGTTGATACTTCTTTCGACTCGTCACGTATAGGAATGCCATCGTTTTTATGCCATCCCCTACTCGAAAACTTTTTCAACTCTATTGCTTCCAAAAACGATAAACCCCTTCACGTATCTGTCAATTTTCAACAAGGGAATGGTAATATGTTGGCTTCTATAAAAATATCACTTGACAAAGAGATTTATGACAAAAATCCGGGCTCTCCATGGCTCGAAGAGCTTAAACCTGTTCTTGAGCTCATCAAGGAAAAAATAATCATTATCCAAAAGTCGAAGAAGACTTCTAAAACGATATATAAGACAGAAGAAATTGTAGAGAATGGAAATTATAACCTGATAATGCACATTTATGCTCCTGTTTCTACTGAAATGAAATCAGAAGCATCTTAAGACGAATTTTGAGGTTATGGCGATTATATGACGATTTCCTTATTAAGGAAGCCGAATTCGTATTTCTGAATTTATGGGTTAAGGTTATTCGAATTTTCAGAGAAATAATTTGTTATTGTTAGAATATATTTCTAATTTTATCCATTCATTTAAAACCACTTAAGAGCCATGCGAATCATCGTTGTGGATGATGAAAAATTAGCCAGAGATGCGATAATAAAGATTGGTAATCAGAGAATTGCGGATTTCGAAGTAGTAGCTCAGGCAGGCAGTATACATGAAGCTCAGCAAGCTATTTTACAACATCAACCCGATCTGCTTCTGCTCGATATTCAGCTTCTCGATGGTAGTGGTTTCGATTTATTAGCCTTATTTCCCTCGCCTCTAAAATTTAAAGTTATCTTTATCACGGCTTACGAAGAATATGCCATCAAGGCTTTTAAGGCGAGTGCCCTGGATTATTTATTGAAACCTATTGATGCCGATGAATTTGTAAAAAGCATCAATAAAGTAAAATATCAGCTCAACCTCGAAACTTTCAACAAAAGCTTTCAAACTTTCATTCATCTATACCATGCCAATATTGGTGAACAAAATCAGCCTATAATTATTCATTCCCATTCATCCCTTATCCGCCTTCTCCCAAGTGAGATTTCCCGAATAGAAGAAGAGGGCAATTATGCCAATATTTTTTTATTATCGGGTGAAGTTGTAAAAGTAACACGAACTCTTAACAGTTTAGAGGAAGAATTAAAATCGAGGGGTTTTTTACGGACCCATAAATCGCATCTTGTGAATATTCAATATATTAAAACTTTCCATTCCAAAGAATTAAATATTGTGATGGTTGATGGTATAAAAGTTCCTGTTTCGTTTCGAAAGCGTTCTCAGGTTTCTATGTCCATTACCCAATGGTGTAAGATGTAACTTATGGAAGATTATTCGGCTGTAGCAAAATATTCTGTATTCGATGATACATTGCGATTCTACAATGCTTTGCTTTCTGATATTGAAAATGCCACGAGGTATATTTACATTGAGATTTATCGGTTTACTTATCATAGTTTGGGGAAAAAGTTCAGAGATACCTTATTAAAGAAAGTCCATCAGGGTGTTAAGGTGAGAATGCTTTTAGACTCATGGGGAACTTCACCAAATCAAGAATTTTTTTCACCCCTAACAAGGGCTGGTGCTGAGGTTAGATTTTTCGAGAAAATTCGTTTCAATTTAGATTATTTTACACGCAGTCACAGGCGTAATCATCGTAAAATTATTGTCGTAGACGATCAAATTCTTTATCTTGGTTCCGCTAACATCACCGATTATAACGTGGTTTGGCGCGAACTCATCGTGAGAATGGAAGGGGAACTTGCAAGCGTTTTTAAGGACATCTTCAATTCCATGTTTGATATTTATAATCGTTATTTAATTTACTCACCCGAGCTTACTGCGCCCATCACATATAAAGGATTCGACATCATTCGCGATGTACCTTCTCAGCGTCATCAAAATATCAAAAAACATTTCATAAAATTGATTCATTCGGCTCATAAAAGCATTTTCATCGAAACACCTTATTTCTTGCCCTCTTTCCTTTTGCGTTCCGCCCTTATTAAAGCCGCTAAAAAGGGCGTAAAGGTTTTTGTTTTACTACCAAAACATTCCGATGTTCGGCTTGTTGACTTGCTTCGGAACAAGTATCTTGGCCCTTTAACCGAAAAAGGAATTAAATTTTTTATGTATATCCCTCAAAATCTTCATTCAAAACTTTTATTGGTCGATGATAATTCCTTTGCCTTTGGTTCACCTAATTTTGATTACCGTAGCTTTAGCTTTCAGCACGAAATTGTTTTGAGCGGCCATGACCCACGATTGATAAAACTTTTGAAGGAACATGTAAATGAAACCCTTCAGGATTCTGAACCTTTCGATTATTTACGCTGGAAAAGACGTCCTTATATAGAAAAAATTTTTGAATGGCTCATCGTTCCATTCAGGCAGCTTCTTTAAAATGAAAATGAATAAATGCTATCTCTGATCTTATCGCCGATTGTACTTTCTCAATAATCGTATTCATCTCCAAACTCTAAAAAAGATGAGAGAATTTCTATCTTGCTATTTTAGCAATGTGTTTTTAATTTTTCCGGCTTTATAGAATCTTTGCCTGAAGTAAGCTTCTTCCATATTGCTAATCATTACTCCTTTAATGGAGGATGCGTGCACGAATTTGCCATTCCCTAAATAAATACCTACATGAAATTCTTTTTCCTTTTCTATTTCATAAAAAACCAGATCACCCGGTTGCAAACTATTTTCTTCAATGACCTGAATAATGGAGAGAAGTTCTGTGGTAGATCGAGGCAAGTTAATTTGAAAGGCTTCTTTGTAAATAGCACTTACCAATCCCGAACAGTCCACACCAGATTTGCTGGTACCACCATACCGATAGGGCACACCTATCCATGATTTCACAACACTATCCAGAACTTGAGATTTTGTATCGAAACTCCCCAGTTTTTCAGATGGTTCAATCCTATTTTTGGGTGCGTTAACCCTTTTTGCAATAGAACAACCCGAGACCAAACCCCCAAATAATAAAACTGATAGGATTAGTCGTATAGCACTGACTATTATTTTGTTAAAATCATTATTCGATTTTATGTAATGCTTATTTTGCATGGCAATATTCGTCATGCAATAATAAAAAAATGGGATGTTCCTTTGAAACACCCCAGTTATTAAAGTTTCTTAAATTTACTGTATAGCAATTTGTTTGCTAATGGTTAATTCTTCACGTTTAGGAAGAATTACATGCAAAATGCCGTCCTTGTAATCAGCAGAGATCTTTTCGGTATCTATGCTGTTTGGAAGACTGAATGAACGAGTGAATTTTCCAAAAGCAAATTCCTGTCTCAGGCATTCCATTTTCTTTTCTTCTTTTTCTTTAGCTTTCGAAACATCAGACGAAATCCTTAATACATTGTTTTCTACCGTAATCTTAAAATCATTTTTCGAGAAACCTGGCGCAGCTAACTCAATTTCAAAAGTTTTGTCAGTTTCGATGATGTTTACAGCAGGGACATTGTAATAATAATTTGTTCCTTCACTTTCTCCTTTTTCGCTTTCGAAAAGATTATCAACTAAATCGAAGAGATTCGGAAAATTTTTCCAACGCATCATAGCCATAATTTTTCCTCCCTTATTTTAATGTTAGACAATCTATTAATTTGTAAGAATAATAGGTCAATTCCTATGCCATGAGGAAAAGTGAAAAAATATACGTCATTATGGCATAATGCTCTCTAATATTTACTGCCGTAATGTCTTACTGCTGAATCATACTAAGCTAAACAATTGAAAATCAGCAAAAATTATTCTCAAACAAAAAATGAGAAGATGAGAGACAAATTAACGAAGAGAATGAGAAATTTGGAGGTTGGAGGTTAGAAGTTTGAGTTTGTGAAGAAAAACGAATGAATTGCGACCTAATGGTTTTAAAAACCCCTTACGGCTTTGAAATTAACACCGATTTCTCTGTTGCCTCAAAAATCTGTAAGCTCTATTCAGAAATGTAGCACCGATACCTTTGTAGCCACTGAAAATAAGCTATATACATTCTTATAGTTCTCTATTTAGGGTAAAAATAAGGCTAAAATCGGCCAACTATATTTAGGAATCCATAACTCATCATTCTCGATACTCGATCCACGTGGCTCCAGCCACTTTTCAAAATTTCAACTTTATGAACTTTCTACTCGCCAATCTCCGGCCACCATACACCAAGAGAGACAATTCGAAAAAGATCCAGTCTACGCATTTTACTGGGCGCTTATCTTTCGTATTTGATACTTAATTCACGCATAATATGATGGCTATGTGCATACTTATCGATGAGAAACAATACATAACGAATATCGACATTGATAGTACGTTGTAACTCGGGTTCATAGGCAATATCACCACTCATGGCCTCCCAGTTTCCATCGAAAGCCAACCCGATTAATTCTCCATCCCCATTCAAAACCGGACTACCACTGTTCCCACCCGTTATATCATTATTTGTCAAGAAACAAGTTACCACAGTATCATTTTTATAATAAGGCGAAAAATATTTTTGGTTAAAAACCTCTTTTAAGCGTGATGGAACTTGAAAATCGGGATTAGATGGGTCTTCTTTTTCTAGAATACCAAAATGGGTTGTAAAGTAATTGTATTCTATTGCATCAGCAGCCTGATAATCCTGAATAGTCCCATAAGTTAATCTCAAAGTTTGGTTGGCATCGGGATAAAATGATCTATTGGGATACATCAGTTGGACTGCCTCAACATACAATCTTTTGTTTCTTTTTAGTTGATCTCTGGCTTCAACATTCATAGTTTCGATTTTCCTGCTCATCTCTTTGAAAGCCACAGCCAACTGGTAGATAGGATCATCTTTGACGATGTTAATGGAAGGATTGTTCAGAAATTTAGTGAAGGATTCCATACTCGAGAAGATTGACTTTTGATAGACTTCATCGGCATATTTATCCCATTGGCCTTTGTATTTCTTATTGGCCGACAAAAGAACTTGAGGTACAAATTGAGGATCCATATCATTATAATACATACTCATCATGGCAGCAAAAAGCCTTTTATCCGTTGATTGATCAAAATTTCTGAAAAAAGAATCGCCCATTTCTTTTGCACTGAGAAGTAAGTTTTCGAGTAGATTATTCCTGTTTTTGTTAACACTTTGATTGATAAGTGATTCGGAACGAGAAGCGAATGAAATAATTTCAGGCCCAAAGGCAGCTTCTCGAATATAAACCAGAGGTTTTGCCGTTTGATTGAGCAGCTGATAAGCTTGTTCGAAACCTGTAAGAACCCCTCCATACTTTTCATGTCGTTGAGGATCGGCGCTTACCCAATCGGCAAATTCTTTTTCCTGCTGTTTTTTCTTTTCATAGACCTTTAATCGTTTCAATTGCTTGTTCTGGCCGATATAATATTTCCAGTAATTAGAGATTCCGGCATATTTGGCAGCATACTTTATCCTTATTTCATCATTTGCTGCCATACTGTTTCGAAGTATTTCGAGTTTCTTATCGCGTATTTTTATTATGGAAGGATTAGTAAGATTCATTGCTTGAGCGACTCCCCAAGAGGTAGCATAGCGGTCGGTGCGACCAGGATAACCCATAATCATAGCAAAATCGCCTTTTTTGATACCTCCTGCATTAATTGTCAAGTATCGTTTAGCTTTGAGCGGTATATTATTTACTTGATAAGTTGCAGGTTTCCCACTGGGGCTTGTATAAATTCGAAAAACCGAGAAATCGCCAGTATGCCTTGGCCACATCCAGTTATCGGTATCCCCGCCAAATTTTCCTATAGCAGTAGGAGGTGCACCTACCAGTCGAATATCTTTATAGGTTTGATAAACAAATAAATAATATTGATTCCCAGCATAAAATTCTTTGATTACTCCTGCCATTCCATCCTGAGCGGGGATGGCTTCAAGAAGACGTTTTTCATTGAATTTCAAAATAGAATCGAATTGATTTTCGGGCATTTGAAAGTTTACACCCTCAAGCATTTCATTTGTAACATCTGTAACATTTATAAGAAATTGGACAGTGAGGCCAGCTATAGGAATTTCTTCCTTTAAATTTCTTGCCCAAAATCCTTCTTTTAAATAATCATTTTCAATGGAGCTTGAACTCTGGATAGCTCCAAATCCACAATGATGATTCGTAAAAATAAGACCATCGGCCGAAACGACTTCTCCCGTACATCCACGGCCAAAAATTACAATCGCATCCTTCAGGCTCGAATGATTGATATTGTATATATCCTCGGCCGAAAGCTTCAAACCCATGGACTGCATATTCTCAATCTGAATCTGATCAAGCAGATAGGGAAGCCACATTCCTTCATCTGCATAAAGGTTTAGGCTAAAAACTAAGCCTAATAAAAAAGTGAAAATATTACGTTTAATGTGATTCATTTTCAATATTATATTTATTCTAAATGGATCTTTATTTCTTTCTTATTTTTAAATCATTTACGATGCTTCGAATCTGCTGTTCGTCATTTTTATTGCATATTAGTAACATACCTTCATCTTCTACCACAATAAGATTATCTAATCCTTGAAGCACGACAATTTTTTCATGAGGCACATGCACGATACAATTATGAGTATCGTAAGCCATAACTTGATTACCAATGATGGAGTTGCTATTTGAATCTTTTTGACGAATTTCGTATAAAGAAGCCCATGTACCCAAATCGGACCAACCAAAATCTGACATGAGTGTATAAACATTGTCGGCTTTTTCCATCACGCCGTAATCAATGGAAATACTTTTGCAGTGGGTATAAACATGTTCGATAAAGGCTTTCTCGTCGGGTGTATTGAAAAGCTCTTTACCCTCGTTGAATAAAGAAAAAATATCAGGTAAATAAGCTTCGAGAGCGTGAAGTATAGTTTGCAAATTCCAAATAAAAATACCCGCATTCCATAAAAAATCGCCACTAGCAAGAAAAGCCCTTGCAAGCTCAAGATTGGGTTTTTCGGTGAAGGTTTTTACTTTTTTGATGCGTGAATCAACGCCAGGGGTAATTTCATCAATAAATTGTATATAACCATAACCTGTATCGGGCCTACTGGGTTGAATACCCAAAGTTAGCAGCCAGTTATGTTCTCTTGCTGTTCTAAGGGCGGTAGCAATTACTTCATGAAATCTTGCCTCATTTTGAATAATATGATCCGAAGGAGTCACAACAATGTTGGCCGATGGATTACTGTTGGCAATACGATAACTGGCGAAAGCAATGCATGGAGCAGTATTACGACCTGAAGGCTCACATAGTATATTTTCGGGCGGAAGCTCGGGAATTTGTTCTCTCACTAATGAAAAATATTTTTCGTTGGTAACCACAAAAATATTTTCAATCAAGCAAATAGGTTTAAACCTCTGAAAAGTTTGTTGTATCAGGGTTTGCCCAGTTCCAAGAAAGTCGATGAACTGTTTGGGGTGGTCTTCACGGCTCATAGGCCAAAAACGCGTCCCAACACCTCCTGCCATTATAACACAATAATCGTTTGGATTCATTTCTTTCAAATTTTTTTATTTTGGCTCTTTATGCAAATGTAAAGATTTCATATTTCTACAAAAAAGGTTTTACAAAAATTGAAGGGTCCATTTTAAATATGGCCCCAGTGGTGAGCTCCTTACAAAGAATAACATCTCCCTGTCGACCAATACTTTGAAATGAGTCCTTAGATAGAAAAAATTTACTCTCGATGGGTAATCTCCCCAACTGAACCGAATAGGGACTTCTTTCCTTACTATTATAGTTTTCGAGAACCTTACCTAACCTCTTGTCGGAGGAAGTAGAGCCATATCGACTCCTTAGATGAGCCTCGAAAGCCTCCTGGATATCAGCAGGAAAAACATTATCATTTATAAAAGGTTTAGAAATTTCAATGAAAGCGGAATGCCATTCCTTTCCATGAGGCCTTACTTCGGTTTTAAATCTTTCCTGAACCAGCAGATGGGCAAATTCATGCAATAGGGTGATTAAGAACTGATAACGATTAAGATTGATATTGATGCTGATACGATGTCTATTGTTGGTAGTATTGAATAAATAATCTCCCATTCGCCCTCGACGTGGATAAGTAACCACCAAATCAACCTGAAAACGAAACAATAGGTCGACCACACGCTTAAGAGCAGCTTCAGGCAATAAAGAGGCTAAATTTCTCTCTATTAAACTCCTTTCCTTTATTGTCATATACTTTATCCACTTTGAATTGAGTAAATGAGGGGCAATCACAATCTTTCGACTTATTTCGCTGATTTCTGTGTTGTGCTTTGCGCGAACTTTGACATGATAGCATGAGTATACACATACACAACAAAATAAAAAGATTTAACCATTTATTTCTAAAATGAACTTTTGCAAGATTTCGTATGGGTTTAGTCATATAACAATTCCCCTTTCATCAAATTCATTTTCTTGTTATTAACCCATGAAGCCTACAAATATTTTATGATGAAGATTCATTAGAAGAAATTTTATTTTCTGTTGGGTGATCGGAAAAATGCTGTTTTGGATTTCCCATTCCTGAGCTTTGAATATAGGATTTCACTTGTAGATTTTCTTCGGGTAATAAGGGTGGGCCGATAGGCTCGATTAGGTCGGCACCATCTGCCTTGGGTGATTTGATGAGCGGACTAATTGGATAAGCATTCATTAAAGAAGCATCAAAAGGTTTTAATAAGGCAGTAATATCGGAAAGAGGAAGCCTCAAATCGAGCCACTTTCTTTCATCTGAAGGACTAAGGATAACAGGCATTCGTTGATGAGGGAGTTTCAACAGCAGTTCGTTGGCCACTGTCGTTATAATGGCAAACGACCGTATTTTTTCACCTGTCTGCGGATTTATCCATTCATCCCAAATACCCGCCATGGCAAAAGGTCTTATTTTGTTTCTGAGATATATTACAAAAGGTTTGTTCAATCTTTCTTCAGTAGTTCCTTCGATAAAAGCATCGGCGATAACCAGACAACGTTGTGAGCGTATAGGTTTGCGAAAGGCAGGCTTCTCGATAATTCCTTTAGCTCCTTTATAATTTGGAGAATTGTCGAGGTTATGCTCTCCCTCGGCTCTGGCATTAATAAAAAACTTATCTGTTTTCGACCAATAAGGAGTCATACCAAATCGCAACAGCTGCAACTGATGAGGATTATTGCTAGCAATAACTGGAGCTAACCTACCAGGGGCAATATTATATTGAGGTTTTAAAGGAGCATCGAATGCAGCTCTCACATTAAACCTTTTTTCTATATTTTCGAGTTTCTGTACTAAAATATATCTTCCGCACATCTTATTCTATGAATCAATTTGAAAAGTAAAGTTAATCCAAAAAGCATTATTTTAAATTAAGTTGTATTTTTACTGAAAAATATACACAGAAAATGATGAGTTTTTTAGATCTTGTTAAGACAAGACATAGTACCCGGCACTTCGAAGATCGCCCTGTTGAATATGAAAAACTCGAAAATTGTTTGGAGGCTGCAAGGCTTGCTCCTTCGGCCAGTAATTCACAGCCGTGGACTTTTATTGTTGTTGACGATCCCAAATTGAAGGAAGAGGTTGCCAGAGAAACTTATAGTCCCTTGGTTTCATTCAATAAGTTCGTACTTAAAGCTGGTGCTATTGTAGTTATCGTTATCGAGAAATCCAAAATGATTACCCAAATTGGAGAAACTATAAAAAAGAAGGAATTTCCTTTGATCGATATTGGAATAGCTGCAGAACATTTTTGCTTGCAAGCGCAGGAGGAGGGGCTTGGAACTTGTATTTTGGGATGGTTTAACGAAGCTCCCATTAAGAACCTTTTACATATTCCTCAATCCAAAACCATTGGCTTATTGATTGCCGTAGGTTATCCTGCAAATGAGACTCCCAAAGAAAAGAAAAGAAAACCTATGGATGAATTTCGTAAATACAACACATATCGCTAAATCGATAAAACATTCTACCTCTGAATTCCTTCGAGAATGCTTTGGGCTTGTATTTTATCTTTTTTCAACTGATTTTTAAGCTGCTCAAGAGAATCGAATTTTATCTCATCTCTTAGTCTATCAATAAAACTTATATTAATCACTTCGTCATAAATTTCATCGTTGAAATCGAATATATGAACTTCGATAGCAAACGAGCTATGGGCAATAGTAGGTCGTACGCCTATATTGCTCATACCTCCATAAATTTTACCTTTATATTCAACCTTAGAAATATACACTCCATTAGCAGCAATAAGGGCGAGTCTGTCATCGGCCAAAATGTTGGCAGTAGGAAAACCGAGCTGATGCCCTAACCGATTTCCATGAATTACTTTACCAGAGATAGTATATGCATATCCTAAAAGTGAATTAGCCAAGCGAATATTGCCCGCATGAAGAGCATTGCGTATGCGAGTAGAACTTACTTCCTCTCCATCTATTAATAAAGGAGGAACTTCCTCAACTTTTAGTCCTAATTCATGAGCAAAAGATTGAAGTTTCAAATGGTCTCCTTCTCTGTCATGACCAAAACGGTGATCATAGCCAACCACAAGACAGAAAGTATGAAGCTGATTAACAATAAATTCACGTATAAAGACTTCCCAAGGCGTCATCGAAAATTCGATCGTAAATGGTAAAACGATTAAATGATCAATGCCTAATTCCGATAAAAGCTGATATTTGCGATGAGTTGAAGTAATTAACTTTACGGGTACGCCATATTGTGGCAAGACTAAACGAGGATGTGGTTCGAAAGTTATAATGATGGTTTCTCCCTGAATTTTTCGGGCTATTTCTTTTAAATGATTGATGATTTGCCGATGTCCCAAATGAACTCCATCAAAAGTTCCGACAGTAACAATTGGTTTGTTAAAAACAGGCAAATGATCAAGATCTCTGTGAATTTCCAATTTTAAAGTATATAATTTTTGTTGACTATGTATTCAGCAATTTGGACTGCATTAGTGGCAGCTCCCTTCAGCAAATTATCCGCAACTATCCACAAATTGAGAGCCTTAGGGCAAGATTCATCCCTGCGGATGCGACCTACAAACACTTCGTCTTTCCCTTCAGCAAACAGTGGCATGGGGTAAATGTTCTTTGAAGGATCATCTTGTACTATAATTCCAGGTGTTTTTTTTAAGATTTCAATGACTTCTTCAATAATATAGTCTTTTGCAAACTCAACATTTACGGCTTCGCTATGCCCACCCTTGACAGGGACACGCACTACAGTAGCAGTAACCTGTATTTGGAAGTCATTTAAAATTTTCCGAGTTTCATTTACAAGTTTCATTTCTTCAGTAGTATATCCATTAGGCAAAAAGCTGCCTCCATGAGGGAAAACATTGAGATCGATGGGATATGGATAAGCAGGCTCAGTTATAGAAAGTCCAGCCCGTTCGTTCATTAGCTGGGTTAAAGCCTTTGCCCCAGTACCTGTAACCGACTGATAAGTGGCTACAACAATCCTCCGAATGCCAAAGGACTTATGAAGGCCAGATAAGGCTAAAACCATCTGTATGGTCGAACAATTGGGATTAGCAATCAATCGCGTTGCCGATGTAATAGTGTCAGCATTGATTTCAGGCACTACCAACGGAACATTGGCTTGCATTCTCCAATAGCTACTATTATCAATCACAAATGTGCCTTGTTTGGTAAATTGTACCGCATATTTTTCCGATACTTGATTGCCGGCCGAAAATAATGCAATATGCGGCTCTGCTTCTAAAACTTCTTCTACAGCTTGAATTTTAAGAATCTTCCCTCTAACAGGCATCTCCTTTCTATACGATTTTTGGCTGGCTGCCAAAAATATTTCGGCATCATCTGAAATAAACGAAGACTCTATTTTTTCTATCATTTTACGTCCTACAAGTCCCGTCGCTCCAATAATTGCTATCTTCATCAGCTATTTCTATCTATTGAAAATATTTCAGCCTCCTTTAAAAAGAAACTTTATTTTTTCGAGGCAAATGTTACAAAACGGCAAAATTACTATATTTACCGATGTAAAGAGATACTGAACCTTACCAAATTTTTCTTTAACAATGAGACTATATAATACTTTAAAAAAGAAAGCAAATTTGCTTAAAAAACTTATGCTTTTGATGTCTTGTCTCGGATATTTTCAGATACTTCATGCACAATTTACGGATGACTTCAGTGATGGAGATTTTTTAGCCAATCCCCCATGGACGGGCACTTCTGAGGTATTTATCGTAAATGCAGCTAAACAATTACAGCTCAATGCGCCCATGGAAGGTATGGCTTATCTTACAACGGCTTCATCTAGCATAGAGTCTACGGAATGGAGATTTTGGATTAAATTAGGATTTAGCCCCTCCGCTAACAATTTTGCAAGGATATATTTGATTTCCGACCAGGAAGACCTCTCGGGCGACTTGAATGGATATTATTTGCAATTCGGAGAATCAGGTTCTATTGATGCTATCGAGCTTTTTAAACAACAAGGACAAAACACTACATCCATATGCAGAGGAACTGACGGAAGCATTGCATCATCCTTCGCTATTCGTATTAAAGTAGTACATCAATCCGATGGACAATGGCTAATTTATTCCGATCCTACAGGAAACGAGAATTTTCAGTTAGAGGCAGTCGGCATGGATTCCAGTATCACCACGGGAAACAGGTTTGGAATCTATGCAAAATTTACTTCGAGCAATATCACCAAAATGTATTTCGATGATTTTTATACTGGACCAATTATCGTCGATACCATACCTCCTGAGCTGCTATCGCTTACTGTCGCTTCCGATTCCAGCCTCATACTCGAGTTCTCTGAACCATTAGAACCTACATCAGCTCAAAATACCAATAATTACTCAGTTACTCCGGGTGATCTTCATCCCTTAGAAGCGAGTTTGCTACCTAATATTGTAAGTTCTGTCAGGCTCATATTTTCAGATCCTTTTCAATCAGGAGTAAATTATACTCTATTCATCAATAACCTCATTGATTTAGCAGGGAACAATACAGGACCTATTTTTCGCCAATTTTCTTTGCATTCTTTACAACCCTACGACGTCGTAATCAATGAAATAATGGCCGACCCCGACCCCTCTGTAGGTTTGCCCCTATGGGAATATATCGAACTATACAATACTACAACAGCAGAAATCTCCTTAAACAACTGGAGATTGCAAATCGGAAGTACGCCAAAAATAATGAATGATGTTAGTATAGGTCCACAGGCCTATTTAATATTATGTCGTCCTGAAGCTCAAAGCGAATTATCGGCTTATGGTGCTACAGCACCCATCGCTTCATTGTCGCTTAACAATACAGGACAGGTTTTACAGCTTTTTGACGATAGAAACATTTTGATTTCGAGAGTAAGTTATACCGATAAGTGGTATAGGGATGCCTCCAAAAGCAATGGTGGATGGTCGCTCGAGCAAATCGATCCCTTATCTCCCTGCCTGGGAAGTAAAAACTGGATGGCCTCCATAAATATTTCGGGAGGAACTCCGGGAGGAATAAATTCGGTTTATTCCACTAACCAGCTGATACCTTTACCCGAGATGGTCGTCCCAATCTCCAACCACCAAATCAAGGTGATTTTCAATCAGGATATGGACAGCCTTTCATTGATTGATAGAACCAATTACAGTATTTCACCCAATTTGGAAAATCCTGAAAGCGTTGAACTCTCAGGCCCAGATTTTACAACCATAATTCTTCATTTTATTACAAATTTCGATTCGGCAAGCTCTTACATACTCTATTTTTCGACTCAAATACATAACTGCATAGGGCAAGCCATCCCCGAAAATACCTTTTGGGAATTCAATATTTCACAACCCAGCCAGATTTTTGATGTCATCATCAGTGAAATTATGGCTGACCCCGATCCTCCTGTACATCTGCCTAATGCAGAATATGTCGAAATATTC
Source organism: Bacteroidales bacterium UBA5762 (assembly GCA_002418865.1). Classification (GTDB taxonomy): domain Bacteria; phylum Bacteroidota; class Bacteroidia; order Bacteroidales; family TTA-H9; genus TTA-H9. Next base: position 78,218 of record DIEY01000072.1, read on the forward strand.
AATCGTAGCAACCACTCCATCGATCTTTCAGGCTGGAATTTTTGCATTGGAAGCAGTGACCACCTTTTCGATCTTTGTTATTTAGAGCCTAAAGAATATTTAATTCTATCCCATGAAAAATATGTTTCCGATTTCGAAACTTTCGGAAATTTCTATGGATTTAGCAGTTTTTCACTTCCCAATAGTGGAGAAGCAATTGTACTGAAAAATGAAAAAGGAGAAGTTATTCACTGGGTTGATTATCAACAAGAATTTTATGGCAAATCCCCTAAGCAAGAAGGTGGGTGGTCACTCGAAATAGTGGATATAGAAAATCCTTGCACCACAGAAGGAAACTGGCTACCTTCTATTGCCCCAGATGGAGGAACCCCAGGGCAAAAAAATTCTGTTTCGGCTTTACTGATGGATACTACCTTACCACGACTTTCACGCGCATATCCAATAGATCCTCAAAAAATTTGGCTCTATTTTTCTGAATCCGTCAATCAAATTGAAGCAACTCGTACGGAAAATTACTCTTTGAGCGATGGCCTTACTTTTTTGAATATTCATGCAATTGATCATAGAAATAACATTTTTGAAGCTGAACTTTCTTCCGAACTCACTATTGGAGTTATTCATACTGTTTCTGCCAAAAATACCATAACCGATTGTATGGGAAATCTCCTTCGTGATAATGAAGTGAAATTTGGTTTGCCCTTGCGTCCTTCAATGGGAAAACTAATTATCAATGAAATTTTAACTAATCCTTTAGAAGGAGGGAGCGATTATTTGGAAATTTTCAATATTTCGGATACCGTAACTGATCTTGCAGAGCTGGCATTAAGTTATACTTCTCCTTCGGGAAATTCATCTACCATCTTTCTTCCTCCCTTTTTATTGTTGCCTTTTGAATATTATTGCCTAACGCGTTATCCTTCAGCAGTTGCCAGCCAATATCCTCTTCATAAGAAAGACAATTTTGTTCAAGTGAATGATTTTCAGGATATTTCGAGTTCAGGCGGGATACTCCTTCTTCATCTCAAGGAAGATAGTTCACAAATTATAGAAAAATTCAGTTATTCTGCTGACATGCATCTGCCCATTCTAAAGAATCTCGATGGAGTAGCCTTAGAACGCATCAATCCCTTACGACCTGCTAATGATCGTACCAATTGGACTTCAGCTTCGGAAGCCTCGGGCTTTGGTACGCCAGCTTATGAAAATTCCCAATACTCTGCTTTACCTCTTGCTAAAGGTACGCTTACAATTGAACCTGAAATATTTTCACCCGATGGCGATGGCTTCGACGATATTGTAAATATCACCATCAAGGCTCCTGCCGAAGGTTATGTGGCTAATATCAATCTGTTCGACTCTAAAGGTAGAATGGTGAAACAGCTTGCCAGAAACCTCATTGTTGGCAGTCAATGTACAATATCTTGGGATGGCATTCGCGATGACCTTTCGAGAGCAGCTGTAGGATTTTACATCGTTTACTGCGAATTATTCGATACTTTAGGCAATACTGAAAAATTAAAATCAACTATAGTGCTTGGCGCAAAATTGTAGAATTTTTTCTGAATTAATTCAAAAAACCTCATTATAAGATTTTATCTGTTTGTATAAATAACTTTCCCAATGTAATGATTGGGAAATGGGTAATTATAAAATTTGAAGCAAGAATTTTACTCTGTTCAAATCCTATCCATTTCATGTAATGGGTTTTTTAACGCTTTAGACTCTATATTTGATCCTTCATCAAACCATCATTGGCAATAAAAACCCAAGGTCCTAAAGTATCAATGAGCTTCGAGCCAGTTTTCCCCTGCATTGATGTCTACAACAACTGGAATAGAAAGAGGCATAGCATTTTGCATGATATTTCTCACCATTATTTTTATTTCTTCTGCTTCTTCTTTTCTGGCATCGAATACCAATTCATCGTGAACCTGAAGAATCATATAAGAATGCGGGAATTTTTCCTTTAGAGCCTGATAAATATTAATCATGGCTATTTTGATCATATCGGCTGCCGAGCCTTGAATAGGAGCATTAATAGCGTTACGTTCAGCGAATCCACGCATATTGGCATTGGCGGAATTAATATCAGGCAAATAACGTTTGCGCCCCTTGATGGTTTCAACGTAACCATGCTCCCGAGCAAACACGATACTTTTTTCCATATAGGCCTTTATACCGGGATATTGCTTAAAATACTCTTCTATAATAGCTGCGGCTTCCTTTTTAGGAATGTCAAGGTTTTGTGAAAGTCCATAGGCCGATATTCCGTAAACGATTCCAAAGTTTACCGATTTAGCTGTTCTTCGTTGTTCTTTGGTAACTTGGTTAAGGGGAATATTAAAAATTCGAGAGGCAGTAGCTGCATGAATATCGAGGCCTTGTCTGAAGGCTTCTTTCATGGCTTCGTCTCCACTTAAATGGGCTATGATTCTCAGTTCTATCTGAGAATAATCGGCAGAAATCAATATATAATCAGAGTTTCTGGGAATAAAAGCTTTTCGAATCTCACGTCCACGCTCAGTCCGTACGGGAATATTTTGCAAATTTGGATTGTTGCTACTCAATCTTCCGGTAGCGGTAACCGCTTGATTGTAACTTGTATGTACTCTCTGAGTACGAGGATTAATCATCTGGGGAAGTGTATCTACATAAGTAGATTTAAGCTTGGTTAGTTCTCTGTAATCGAGAATTTTCTCTACAATAGGATGGCGATGCGCTAACTTTTCTAAAACATCTTCTCCCGTTGCATATTGTTTAGTACTTGTTAACCGTGGGTTTTCAGCTATTTTTAATTTTTCGAATAAAATAACCCCTAATTGTTTAGGAGAGGAAATATTGAAAGATTCACCGGCCAAAGAATATATCTCTTCCACGATTTGATGGATTTCATTTTCGAGTTGTTCGCCAAAAGCATTGAGGGCCTCGGTGTCAATTTTTACTCCTTGGGTTTCCATGCTAACTAAAACTGGCATTAAAGGCATTTCTATTTCCTGAAACAACTCGTATGTGCCTGTTTGGTGCAAAAGTGGTTCTATGGCATACTTCAACTGAAGGGTAATGTCGGCATCCTCGGCCGCATATTCTTTTATTTTTTCGATTTCCACCCCCCTCATATTTCCCTGATGGTTGCCTTTTTTCCCTATGAGAGATTCAATGGGAACAGGATCATAATGAAGATAAGCTCGGGCAAGATAATCCATACTATGACGTTGCTCAGGTTCTATGACATAATGGGCTAACATAGTATCGAAAAATGGAGCGCTAGGCTGACAACCATACCAATGCAAAACCGTAAGGTCGAATTTCATGTTCTGACCAATTTTTAGTATGTCAGAATTCTGAAGAGGAGGTTTTAAAATTTCCAGTATTTCGATGGTTTTATCACGATTTTGGGGCAAAGGGATATACCAAGCTTCATGAGCCAATACTGCAAATGAAATACCTACCAAATCACAGTTATTAGGATCGAGGCCTGTGGTTTCTGTGTCAAAACAAAATTCTTTGGTATATTGTAAAGTATAGGCAAGAGAACGAATCTCTTCTATAGAACTAAGAACAGAATAATGATGCGGTGTATTGTGAATGTTCTTTAAGGAATCTGTTAAAGATGTACCTTCTGCGTTTTTCTCTAAAGGGAAGAAGGAAAGTTGTTCACTAGGTTTTTTCTTTTCAAGATCTTTGAATATTCTTTGAGAAAAAGTACGAAACTCGAGTGTATCCAATATTTTTCTCAAAGACTCTATATCTGGAGAATGCCGCTTAAAAAGTTCTTCGTCGAATTCTACAGGAGCATCCAATCGTAAGCTAGCTAATTGTTTTGAAAACAAGGCCTCTTCGGCATGGGCAAGAATTTTCTCTTTAATTTTTGGATTTTCTATCTTTTCGGCATTTTGAATCAGATTCTCTATTGTATCAAATTGTGCGATGAGTTTTTTAGCATAAGTTTCTCCTATACCAGGCACACCAGGTATGTTATCGGAAGCATCGCCCCAAAGTCCAAGAATATCAGTAAGCTGTGCAGGATTTTTTATTCCATATTTCTGACATATTTCTTCAACACCAAGAATCTCGGATTCATTACCAAAACGTGCGGGACGATAGAGTAATATGTTCTCGCTGACGAGTTGACCCAAATCTTTATCAGTACTCATGATATAAACCTTGAAACCTTTTTGTGCTGCCTGAAGAGCTAAAGTTCCAAGTAAATCATCGGCTTCGTATCCTTCCTTTTCAAGAATAGGTATGTTAAAAGCTCTGATGAGATCTTTAATCCATGGAATTGAAGCGGCAAGATCTTCGGGCATAGCTTGGCGATTGGCCTTATATTCGGCAAAATCTTCATGACGCATGGTAGGAGCTTGCATGTCGAAAGCAACACCTATATGTGTTGGATCTTCATTTTTTAAAACATCCCATAAAGTATTGGCAAATCCCAAGATAGCACCGGTGTTCATACCTTTGCTATTTATACGAGGTGTTTTGGCCATAGCATAAAAAGCTCTATAAATTAAAGCCATGGCATCAAGAAGAAATAATTTATTTTCGGGCATCCTGTGTAAAAGTTTCAAAAAACAAATTTACACAAAGCTTTTGTAAAGGAATTGATGCCTAATGATTATATCATTGAGATAAAATAAAGTATAATTCCTTATGCTTAGGCCCTTAAGATAGCAATTAATTGGTCCATTCCTTCAACTTTCTCGCCATCACCCTCTATTTCGTACATCATACGCATTTCGGCTGCTAAACGTTGGAGTATCTGTACATTATTACAGGGAGTATAAAATTGAGGCTGAGGTTCAATTTTATTATCCTTCAGAAAACGGTCAATTTCTTTACGAATAAATACCATACCCTTAAAGAATGGATTAATATAAAAAAGCACAGGGTCATTTTCAGGATCCTGAATATAATGGCCAGGATTATTCTCGAGAAAGGCAATCACCATGTTATAAGGCAGATTAACCCCGTATACAGGTAGTTTGAGACTTTGAGCAATGATAAGATAAAGAATACCCAGGGTAGTGGAACTGCCACGTTTTAAATCGATTACATTATGAATAAAATAATCCTGTAGGGTATATTGAGGAGGCCTGGTTGGAACAAACTTATAAACCTCGAACAAAATATGATTAAGGACTTTGATTTTTTCCAGGGGGTTCATTCTATCGTTCATTTCAAGCCAAACGTCTTGCACAATTTGTCCTAAATCGTGTGTAATTCGCTTAATATCCAAGTAATGATAATGGTAACGCGAGAGAAGCAAAGCACCTTTAAGAAGATCATCTTGATTGGCATCTACCCATTCCCTTAATTGTTGCCGAATGCTTTCGAAATTAATAGTATTAATAAGTTCTTCTATACGTTGTCGTGTAAATTCTTCAAAGGCATTTTCCCAAGCTTTCTCGAGCGAGGGCAAGGCTCCCTCTCCTAAATCAATAATGCGCTGACGAATTCTATCATACACATTTTCATCAGGCTCGTCCATCATACTTATCAAAGCTGTTAATTCCTTTATGTTTTCCTCATTTCCCATAAGTAAAAAAAGAAGTACAAAATGATTTAAATGTTGATATTATAGGTCCATTCTAAAGTTTGCGCTTAAGGTATCAAAAATTGTACCGTCGGTTCCTATCATTCTCTGAGCCGCACTAATCATTAAACAGGAGTGTACTGGAACGATATCCAGTAGATCGCCGGCATGAATCTTTTCGAGAAAATCTCTCCTGGCCTTTACAACTCCATGTTCCTGCGAAAGCGTACTTAATATGGCTATAGGATATTGCCCCTGCCATTGTATGAAATCTCCGTGAAAACATACTGCCCCATAATATGCCTTATTGTCAGGTCCAATTAAAAAATCTTTCCCTAAATGTATGGCTCCACCATATATCACCGCTCTCTCCTGGTCAGGATATACAGCTACAACAGGACAAACCAAGCGAACGGCAATTTCATCCTGAGTACAAGAGCCCAAATAATATTGCATCAGATCGTAAAAAATGAAATTACCCGGCCTCATTTCATCTATACCTTCATAACGATTGTCAATACTGCATGAAGGAGTATCTCCGATCGAATATAGAAATTTCCTTCCCGGATAGTACATTTCAAGATCCCGGAGTAAATGGGCAGTCATGGTAAGAGTAGCCATTCGAATTTTTCTGATTTCATCTCTGTTGTGCGTCTGATAGGTATGTCCGTCATGGAACAGGAACCCTTTGATAGAAATTTGATTTTCATCGGCTAACCGAATAATAGGTAAAATTTCCTCCGCCGAGCATCGAAACCCCGACCTGCCGTGTCCTGTGTCTAATTCGATAAAAAAATTCAGAGGATAGTTCCAAAAATCAAGTTCTGAGATTTTCCATAAAGATGTTTCGTCTGAAATAAGCAGGGATAAATGTGCTATAGAGGCAATACCCTTAATTTGTTCCCATTCGCGCAGATTTATTGGAAATGCAATGGTGATGTCGTCCCAACCATCTTCAGCAAAATACCTAGCCATACTTACCGAAGAAACTGTAATAGCCTTCACTCCTGCTTGTCTGAAAAATCTTCCTACTCCTCTACTTTGATGCGTCTTGAAATGCGGACGAAATGTAATTCCCGCCTGACGGCTGATCTTCATCATCTTTTGGATATTAGCCTTACATTGAGCAATATCGAGCACAACTTCGGGTTGGCAAAATGCGAAAGAACTATTCAGAATCTGGCTCATATGACTGAAATTCTATGAACAAGTGAGTTTTTCAAGGACAAATTGAATAAGTTCATTCATGCGTGAATGATAATCAGAACTAAATGTTCCTGAAGCCCTATTGGCTATGGTAAGACAAATCGTGAGTGCCTGATGACCCATCAGCGTTGATAAACCATATAGAGCCGAGGTTTCCATTTCGAAATTGGTAATACTTCGGCCGTGATACCGAAATTTCATCAATCTTTCATTCATATCAGACATAACCAGTGGTAAACGCAATTTACGACCTTGGGGACCATAAAATCCAGGTGCAGTTGCAGTAATTCCATTGATGACTTCCTTGCCTACTAAATTCAACAATTCGGGAGAAGCTTTAACTACATAAGGCCTTCCTAACTCAGGCTTCCATTCCGTCTGAATAATAAATTCATCGACCATTTCTTCTTCGAATGAATTCCCTTCGAAACGATAAAAACGTAGTAAGGTATCGAGACCTATAGCATATTCTGCCGCCACGAAAGCATTTACCGGAATATCGGGCTGTAGGCTTCCCGAAGTCCCAATTCTGATAAGTCGTAATGAAGTTTTATTGGGTTTTTCTTCTAAAGTTTTCAAATCGATATTTGCCAGGGCATCTAACTCATTTACAACAATATCAATATTATCTGGGCCCATCCCCGTAGATATAACCGTTATTCTTGATTTGCCTATCCAGCCTGTATGAACTAGCATCTCGCGATTTTGTCCTTGAAACTCTAAATGGTCAAAATGGCCCGAAACCATTGATACCCGACCAGGATCACCCACCAGAATTACCGTATCGGCAAGCTGCTCGGGCTTTATCCTTAAATGGTATATACTTCCATCGGCACTGAGAACAAGTTCAGAAGCATTGGGTTTTAGCATAATTGCAAATGATTTATTGATAAACAAATTGATAAACAAAAAATAATATAGAAAATTTTAGAGTAACAAAACTAAAGAGAAAAAATCATCAAAGAAGAAAGCTTTTTATCCTCATCTGCTACTCAATGAAATATTATATGTTTGGAAGGCTTTCATGCCCCTAGCTCGACATATAAGGATATAGTGATAATTCGATATTTCTAATTTCTCAATCAATAGGTAGGTTTCATGGCGAATTTTTTATTGCCGTTAAGAATGATTTTAATTTTGCAGAAAATGTCTATCTGTGGAAAAATATCCATTTTATATTCAGAAAGAATATCAAAGAATAAAAACCATTGAAGTTCCTATTGGAGATATACCCATTGGTGGAACAAATCCCATAAGGATTCAGAGCATGACTAATACTTCTACTTTAGATACTCAAGCCACTGTAGATCAGGCCATGCGATTGTTCGATGCAGGTTGTGATTATGTGCGTATTACAGCCCAGGGGCCGAGAGAGGCTTCGAATTTGAAGGAAATAAAAGAAGAATTACATCGTAGAGGGTATAAAAAACCCTTGATCGCCGATATTCATTACAGCCCTAAAGCCGCTGAAATTGCCGCTGCAATAGTTGAAAAAGTTAGAATTAATCCAGGAAATTACATTGGCCCGCACTTAGGGAAAATGGAGTACACCGAAAAGGAATACCAGGAGGAATTAGAAATTATACGTGATAATATAAAACCTCTGTTAGGAATATGCCGTCAAAATGGAACTGCATTGCGTATTGGAAGTAATCATGGGTCCCTATCGAAGCGCGTCCTGTCTCGTTATGGAGATACAGCCGACGGAATGGTAGCTTCAGCATTGGAATTTATTGAGATTTGCGAGGACCTTGATTTCAATCGCATGGTTATATCGATGAAGGCAAGCAATCCTCGTGTAATGACTGATGCCAATCGTTTATTGGCAATGAAAATGCTACAGAGAGGTAGAGTTTATCCCATACATTTGGGTGTAACAGAGGCAGGTGATGGAGAAGACGGAAGAATCAAGTCTGCTGCAGGGATAGGAGCTTTACTTGCCGAAGGAATTGGCGATACTATTCGAGTCTCTTTGACCGAGGAGCCTGAAGCTGAAATTCCTGTAGCTTCTTTCCTCAAGCAAATGACCACTGCTTTCCCTCTAAATCCTATAGCTTTCAGTCCAAAGAATTATTATTATGAGAGTTTTCTAAAAGAAAAATTTATTAGTCATGCAATAAATGGATTAGGAGGTAAGAATTTTCCTTTAGTGATAGGCCAACAATCGCCTGCTGATATCATCATTGTATCCGATCTACCCTTTCGAACCCATCACATTCACACCCAATCGTTTCCATCTCCCAACGAGATTGCAAAAATTCCGAAAGAATTACCTCTTGTAATTCATTCCGACCATCCTCGTGAACTAATTGCCTTGAGGGCAGCAGTTATTTATTTGAGGAGTGAAGGCATGAATCAGCCCATTATTTTAAAAAGAAGCTCCAATGAGTCCAATTCTGAGAAATTTATTACTGAATCTGCTGCGGTAATGGGGCCTGCATTTCAGGAAGGATTGGGACAAGCCATCTGGCTCGAAAATCCAATGTTAAATCCAGACCATCTGGTGAGCATTTCTTTTGCTATACTTCAAGCTGCTAAGGCACGCATCTCCCGAACCGAATACATTGCCTGCCCTTCGTGTGGACGAACACTTTTCAATATTCAACCCACTCTCCAAAAAATTAAGGAGCGCACTTCTCATCTCAAAGGGCTTACTATTGCCGTAATGGGTTGCATAGTAAATGGGCCAGGCGAAATGGCCGGAGCCGATTACGGCTATGTTGGTGCCGGAAAAGGAAAGGTTACTCTCTACAAAGGCCATACTCCCGTTAAAAGAAATATTCCGGAGGAAATGGCCGTAGAAGAATTGATCGATTTAATTCGTCAGAACGGCGATTGGATTGAACCTTAAAATTTTATCTCATGTATTGTTATCACACCCATACCCATTTCTGTGATGGAACTTCAGCTCCTGAACTCTATGCTAAGAATGCCCTCCAGTTTCATTTTCATTCTTTAGGCTTTTCAGGACATGCACCCTTGCCGTTTACCAATAATTTTGCCATAACTCCCAGTAAACTTACTCAATATTGCTACGAGATAAAATCACTTCAATTGAAGTATCAAGATAAATTGAATGTATTACTTGGTCTGGAAATGGATTATATTCCCGGAATTAGTATACCCTTTGAAGAATTAATAAAAAAATGCCAGCTTAATTATACCATAGGTTCGGTCCACTTTGTAAGCAATTCTGCAAAGGAAAAGTTATGGTTTATTGATGGCCCTAAAAGAGAAATATGGGACAAAGGGCTTGAGGAAGTAATGGAAGGCGATATAAAAGGCGGTGTGAATCTCTATTACCGACAGATACAAGAAATGATTGAACGAGAAAAACCGGATATTGTAGGTCATCTCGATAAAATCATGATGTATAATGCTCATCGTTATTTTTCAGAAAACGAATCTTGGTATCGTTATTTAGTTATTGAAACACTTGAAAAGGTTCACCAAAGAGGGGCTATTCTCGAAATCAACACAAGAGGACTTTATAAGAAAAACTGCGAGCAGTTGTTCCCCTCCGAAACATTTCTGCCTATCATAAAAGAAATGGGCATTCCTGTAATTATTTCGGCCGATGCTCATGATCCATCCGAGATTGGATTATTATTTACGCAAACTCACCATCTTTTACTTTCGAAAGGCTTCGAGAAAATATACTATAAAGGGTTCGAATGCTATAATTGATTTTCAGGGGAGAGCATTTTTAAATTCCTGATAACGTTCGGCAAAAGTGCCGCCATGCACTCCACCCAAAGACAGAAAATGCTCATTAATTTTGTCCAATCTGTCCTCAGGCGAAGGATGAGTACTTAAAAATGTTGGCGGATGTGTCTCTCCTTCTAATTTTTTAAAGAAATCACCCAAGCTGGCAGCATCATATTCAGTAGCATATAGAAACTTTACGGCATACTCATCGGCCTCATATTCCTGACTACGGCTGAAGGCGAGCGTACCAAGACCTAAAGCCAGTTCGGCTGCAATTTGCTCTGCAACGTTTGGATTATTACCAAGTAAAACTCCCAGTAAAATCTCCAAACCATAAACTTTAGTGAGTTGGTCAGTAGAATGGCGTCTATCGGCATGAGCCATTTCATGCGCCATAACACCTGCAAACTGAGCCTCATTATCCAAAAACTTAATGATACCCGTATAAAAATACATGTCGCCCCCAGGTAAGCTAAAAGCATTGATCATAGTATCATTTTGAATAATCTTGCAGTTCCATTGAAACTTTGTGGCATATTTTACCTTACCTGAAGCAAGAATGGTATTGCGAATCCGATAAAGATGATCGTAAGCCGAGGAATACCTAACAGGATCGAGAATGGGATACTCCTGAGGATTGGCGTCAATTTCGTCAGAAACTTGCTGCCCTAAAGCTATGTCATCTTCAATAGCAAATATATTGATAGAGGGGTCGTCTTTTGAACAACTGCTCAAAACAAGAATAAAAAAACAGGTTACTACTCCCAGCGTTAGTTTTTTCATAGCTTCAGGAATATTTTAAAGAAATTTGTGATGACAAATTTAACAAAAGGAATGTTAGCAGAATGAAGATTGAGAAAGAGATATCTAAGCTTACGAAATGTCTTTGAGATTACTTTGGATTATAGGCCCATTTCAAATAAATAGCTCCCCAAGTAAACCCTGCACCAAAAGTGGTCAAAATAATGTTATCTCCTTTATGCATTTGATTTTCCCATTCATAGAGGCATAAAGGAAGTGTAGCAGATGTCGTATTTCCATATTTTTCGATGTTAATCATCACCTTTTCTTTTGGAAGTCCCATACGACGGGCAACAGCTTCTATAATCCTGTAGTTGGCCTGATGGGGTACTAACCAATGAATGTTTTCTGAGGTAAGTCCATTTCTTTCCATTATTTCTACTGCAACGTCGGCCATAGAAGCAACTGCAGCTTTAAAAACGGTTTGTCCTTCTTGATAGATATAATGTTCATGGGCTTCGACTGTTTTATGGGTTGGAGGATAAACCGAGCCTCCGGCTTTTTGATAGAGATAAATACGACCATATCCATCAGTATGCAATATTTCGTCAATATAGCCAACTTCAGAATCCGTAGTTGGTTCAATAAGCACGGCACCAGCAGCATCTCCAAATAAGGGACAAGTAGTGCGATTAGTATAATCATTAACTGACGACATCTTATCGGCACCTACCAAAATAACCTTCTTATATTTTCCAGATTCTACAAATTTTGCTGCACTGGAAAAACCAAAAAGAAAACTGGAACAGGCTGCATTCAAATCGAAGCAAAATGCATTCTTAATTCCAACCTTATCGGCAATGATTGCCGAGGTTGAAGGGAAAAGATGATCAGGGGTTACGGTGGAACATATTAATAAATCAACCTCTTCGGGCTTTGTTCCAGTTTTACGAAGTAATTCGTTTACAGCCGGTGCGCCCATATCAGAAGTGCCCTTTTCTTTCTCTCTTAAAATTCTTCGAGTCTTAATTCCAACCCTCGTCATTATCCATTCATCCGAGGTATCCACCATTCTGCTAATTTCATCATTGGTTAAGATATAATCAGGTACATAAGCACCAACTCCCGTAATCGCAGCACGTATCTTTGTCATTTTAAATACAATTAAAAAAGAATACAATATTTCTACCCTTCAATAATTTAACCCTGAGTTTAAAAGGGAAAATTTCTTTGAGAAATCTCTTGTGGAAGCATTTATTAAACAATGCCGTTTTACTGATTGAAAAATTTATTTTACCTTTTCCACTTCCATAACCTGACGACCTCTGTAAAAACCACAGGAAGGGCATACTCTGTGGTAAAGTACTGGTGAGCCACAGTTAGGACATGCAAATGCAGCTGGCATCTCGACCTTGTAATGGGTTCTTCTTTTACGCGTTCTGGTCTTCGACCATCTTCTTTTGGGATTCGGCATGGTATATAAAATTTTAAGTTTAAATAATTGAATTAGTCGATTTTTAATTGATTCAAAACATCCCATCGCGGATCTACTGGAGTTTCCTTAGGTGAGAGTTCTTCCAAAATTTCGAGATTCTGTTTGTTGCACCCCAAGTTTCCTTGCTCATCGGGTAAGTGTAAACGATGATAAGGCACCAATAAATGGATAAAATCATATAGCATTGACGATACATCAACTTCGTGGCTTCCCTGAGGTAAAATTAATACATCATCATCTTCTTCCAAGTATTCTGATCCAAACTTGATAAAAACAACTTCTTTCCCAGAAATAGGCTGCATATATTCATAGGCGCAGCGATCACATACCACTTCAACTTCACCATGAATATCAAAACTTAATACAAGCATCTTTTCTTGTTTTTCTAAGTCCAAATCTACTTTCACTTGGCCAACATGAATTTCCGTTTCTTCGAAACATTCGAAAAAATCGGATCCAATGTCAAAATCGAAATGATGATGACCCAATGATAAGCCTTTAAACCCCAGATGATATGGTTTTAATCTATTCGACACCTTTTTCACAAATCGGGGGGCAAAATTACAAAATAAAATGAATGAATATGAAAATAGAAATAAAAGGGAAGCATTAGAATGATTACTTGAAGGCTTTTTCAGGCAAACCATCGCCCTGAATGCTTAAACGAGGAAAATATTCAGGTACTGATCTTCCCATAAGCTTATCAACATACATTTTAGCGAGATATTGACCCAACATAAAGCCTTGTCCACGAAGTCCTACAAATAATCCTAAATCGGGATCTATAATCATGCGAGGTTCAACATAATAACCTGCCCAAACAGCTTGAAAACCAACCGAAGATAATTCAGGCAACCAATCCACAAATACCTCCGAAACGATTTCAAGAAATTCTTTTGTGTTGATTTTCAGATTTTTAGATGTTTCCGCGGGATCTACAGCAGGAGAAGCACATCCAATTACTTGTCCAGTTTCGGCAAGCTGTTGTCCATAAACTGCAACAAAACCCTTATATTTTCTTCTATCAATCAACATAGGAAGCGGAATATTGTCAACTCCCAGCATTGGCATACGACGTGTAATAAATGCCTGATGACGAACAGGATACAGGCCTGTCTCTATACCAAGACGACGGGCAAATTGTCCTGCTTCAGGTCCCAAGGCATTGATGAAGATTTCTGTGCTGTATTCAATGTATTGTTTGGTATGATCTTGCACCAAAACTTGAAATTCATTTCCATTCTTTTTTACATCTATCAATTTACAATCTTCCAAAATTGTACCTCCATGCTGAATTCCAATTTGACGGATTAAATCGATGGTTTTGCCCGGAGTAGCTTGCCAACAATTATAAGTAATCTGAGCCGCTATATAGGTTTTTAAACTTGGATTGAAAAATGGGGAAATACGTTTTGTAAAATCCTTCGGACTGATCATTTCGGCTTTGCTCCATGCCATAGCAGCTTCTAAGGCCTTATACATATCTTCATCATGCGCAAAATTTACGTATTGAATGGGATGATAATCAATGTTGCGTAATTGTTGTAATTCAATAAAAATCTGACGATTATGTTCCGCAATATCCGAAAGCTCAGGAACGCTGAAATTGGGTCGGCCTCCTGCGATATTTCTCCATGAAGAACCACGGCCAAAATTAACCAAAACAGGTTTCTTACTGGCTTCGGATAAATATCTAAAAAGAGCACTACCACCTATCCCTCCACCAGCTATGATGGCTTCGACCTTGATTTTTTTAATAGGCTTGTTGACGATATAGTTCTCCTGCACAGGCCTAGGATATAACTCACCCAGTACAAGCTGATTCGACATTGGCCCTCGAGGTGTGGCTTCGCCAACAATCTGAATTCCATAATCCTTTATTTTACTCTTTAATCGAGGTATGCAACGCTTGCCACGACATGCTCCCATCCCTAAACGAGTAGTATGTTTTATTTCATCAATGGAAATAAATTTCCTTTCACCTACCACTTCTAATATTTCCTCCATTTTTACGTCATCACAATGACAAATATAACTTTCAGCAGGGACTTGTTCATCATAAGGTTGAAGTTCGAATGGTTCGGGATAATTTTCCTTTACTATAAAACTACGCACTTGAGTAAGATCTTCTCCATGCAAGCTAAATGACTTTACACGAGCAATATGGGTTTTATTGGGTTTTCGAAGAATTTTATCGATCACTCCTTCCCCTAAAACTTTCCCATTATTGTCAACAAGAAAAACCTCTGCATTCTCTTTTACTTCATATTCAATGGGTAAAAATACCCAGTCGCGTTTTAGATTGTAGCCAAAAATAGCCAAGCCCGGACATTGATACACACAGTCCATACAGCCAATACATTTATTGAAATCGATGGAAGGCACTGTACTGGTGGAGGATTTGGTTATGGCACCATGAGGACATGAAAAAGCACAAGGATTACAGGCGAATCCATAAAGACAATCGATTAAAACGAATCCTTTTGCTTCCATTCGTTCGCGTTCAGGACGGTAAGGCTGATCGATAATTTTTATAGGATGTTGTTGCGAATCGATATATTCTTTCGAAAGTGAGAGATATTCATCATAATTCAAGCGTATTCCCATATCCATCAAAATTTCGTAGGCAACCTGCTTTCCCCTCAAAACCGCGCTCGTACCTTCTCCTATACGAATGGCATCGCCGGCTCCATAACATTTTCGCCCAAAAATTTCATTGCCTTTAATTAGCAATTGATCATCCGAAACCAATCCCGTACAAATATTGATAGCATCGATACCTTCTACCACGGTTTCCGTTCCCGGAATAGGATGGAAATTTTCGCAACGCGCTATTACAGCGCCTATAATTCCCGTTGAATCAGAATTGGGAATGGCTTTAAGAAGTATATGTGAAGTCAAAATAGGGATTCCTAACCTTCTTACTCTATTAGCCTGCACAGGAAACCCCCCTTCGAAAGGCTGAGCTTCCAAAATAGCCTTTACCCTTGCACCTGCTTGCATCAGCTGGTATGAAGTCAAATATCCTATATTGCCGGCTCCAACCGTTAAAACATTTTTACCCAAAAGGGTAAACTGCATATTCATCATTTTTTGAACCACAGCAGCCGTGTATACTCCCGGCAAATCATCATTTTCAAAGGTTGGCATAAAGGGTACGGCTCCAGTAGCTACAACCAAATATTCTGTATCAATATAATAGATTCTATCGGTTGAAATTTCCTTAACTGCAATCCGCCCTCCCTCCAGAATATCCCATACCGTCGAATTCAGAAATATTCCTTCATGATTAGCTCCCGCAAGGGTTTGGGCAATATCGAAACCACGCATCCCTCCATATTTCTTTTCCTTCTCGAAAAAGAAAAACTGATGAGTTTGCATTAGAAATTGCCCACCTATCTTACTATTATTATCCACCACCAAATTATCTATTCCATATTCACGCAAAATCTCTCTGGCAGCTAAACCTGCTGGGCCTGCACCAATAATAACCACTTGTGTTTTATAAACATCAATGGGTTCATTCTTTGCATATTCTATAATATCAGGCCTATAATCATGCGGAATTTCCTTCACTTCCTTTACTTCATCCACCAGAGTAATACAAATACGCTTCACCTGGCCATCCACCAACATCTCACATGCACCGCATTTGCCTATACCACACTCCAAACTTCGCTTACGATTGCGTAAACTATGGCTGTGTACTGGAAATCCGGCCTGATGCAAGGCAGCTGCAATGGTAAAACCTTTTTCGGCTTCGATGATGTGCTCATCAAACTGAAAAGTTACCTTTTCAGCCTTGGGAATCTCAAGAATGGGATGAGTAGTAATTTTATACATAATATTTCTTTCCTTTATGTTAATGCAAAAACATTGTGAATTATTTCACAGCAAAATTACTGGGATTATCTTTTATGATTGAATCTTATCTTTAAAAAGTTCCTATTCATAATTATTTCAAATAATAATTCAAAAAATTGATTTATATTGAATTTCGATAATTCACTACTTGGATATAAAACATTAGAGTCGAAAAAATTAAAAATAACCATAATAGATTTAAACCTCTTCTTAACTTTGAATTGTTATAAAGCAAAATATAAATACGAATTCCATGTCACTAGATTTCAACGATACTTCAATAGCCTATGCTCGAATGAGTGATACAGATTTGAAAAAAGCCCAGTTTCTCTTTCGGCTCATTTCATCTCCAAAATTGGTAAATGCAGGCAAACAGCTTTTGAATGGACTTTTAAGAATTCATTTCCCTGTTGATTGGGCCATCAAACCAACCGTTTATCATCAGTTTGTTGGTGGAGAAGAGCTTGAGCATTGTAGCCAGATTATAAACTTGTTAAGCCAATACAACGTTAAATCCATATTAGACTATTCGGTCGAAGCCATCCAAGATGATGATGCCATAAATAAAGTATTAAACGAAACTCTTCGTTCTATTCGTTTTGCTGCAAAAAATCCCGATATTCCTTTTGCCGTGTTTAAACCATCGGCTTTCATTCAACCTCAGATTCTCGACAAAATAGAACATCCCGAAACATTATCCCAGGATGAGCATGCACAGATTGAACAGTTTAAAAACAGAATCGATATACTTTGTCACGAATCGGCTTCACTTGGGCAACCCATCCTCATAGATGCCGAACATACTTGGTATCAAGGATTAATTGATGAGATTGCGGAAGAAATGATGTTACAATACAATAAAGAACACACTATTGTATATAATACTTTGCAAATGTATCGCATCGACAGAATTTCATTTCTTCAACAACAAATTCAAAAAGCCCATGAAAACGGATATTTACTTGGGTTAAAGTTTGTGAGGGGGGCTTATATGGAAAAAGAAAGAGACAGAGCTCGAAAGTATGGTTATGCATCACCTATACACCCTGATAAAGCCTCTACCGATAGAGCCTTTAATGAAGCACTGAAAATCTCCATAGAAAATATGGATGTGACTTCTATATTTTGTGGCACACATAACGAAGAAAGCTGCCTTTACCTAACACAACTTATGCAGGAAAGAGACATAAATAAGAATAATAACAACATTTGGTTTTCACAGTTATATGGCATGAGTGACCATATCAGTTTCAATCTTGCCATGAATGGCTATAATGTTGCTAAATACATACCTTATGGTCCTGTTAAAAATGTAATGCCTTATCTAATTCGTAGAGCTGAAGAAAACACTTCGGTTGCCGGGCAAACAAGCCGTGAGCTTCGACTCCTTCAAAAAGAAATCGAAAGAAGAAAACTAAGATAATGAGGTAACCTTCTTTAGTAGAATCGGCCGCAGATTATCTGCCTCCACTTTTTGATTAAATATTGATAATTATCATTTTTGAAGCCGGCCTAATTTCTCAACTTTGTCGAGCCAATGCTGCCTTGTTTTTTCATCAGATAGCTTAACCTTACTAAAGGTAGTCTTTTTTACAGGTCGAATCCCACAAAATTCCAATAGTGCCCTTTTTATAGAATTATGTCCAGGACTTTTGTATATTATCGAATAATACCACTTTGGTGAATCCATAGTAACAATAAGGCGAGCCGATTTCCCAGTCAACAGTTTATCCCACCTCAATGAATTTTCATGGTATTTAAAACTAAATCCAGGAAGAAAAATTCTGTCGATAAATCCTTTGAAAAGAGCAGGATAAGTTCCCCACCAGGTAGGGTAAACGAACACTAAATGGTCTGAGTCTATGATGCTTTGCTGAATGCTGATGAGATCGGGTTCTAATTCCATTCGTTTTCTATAACCATATTGCAAAATAGGATTAAAATGCAAATCAATAAGATGGATTAGCTTACAATTAGCACCAGTGGCTTCAGCTCCTCTTTTGTAACTTTGAGCCAAACCGCTGCATAGGCTTTCCTTATCAGGATGCCCATTCAAAATGAGAATATTTTTCATAGTAACTTTACATATTGCATTCAAACTGCAATCAATAAGCTATCAAATTCTTATTTTTCCCCATTAATTATATCGTATAAACCACCATGACTTGAATAATTAGGATTAGTGGAGTATAAAACACTTCTTGAGGAATTTCAAAAACAAATGCAGCTTATTTTTTAAGGATAGATGGTTTTGCATAAGAACCAAGGGGATAGCGAAGGCAACAAATTCATTTCAAATATGCTACTAAGGATCAATGCTCAACCTTTTCGAGTTCAACCGTAAAATGACGCATAATAGGAGCTTCCCATGAAATTCGATATCCATGTTGGATATTCAAACGACGGTCCCAAATATTTTTGATTGCAACGGCCACGACGTCCATGTGATTATTAGTGTAAACTCTTCTAGGAATAGCCAATCGAACCGTTTCGAGAGCCGGATAACGGTCCTCACGTGTAATAGGATCTCTGTCGGCTAATAAAGTTCCAATTTCTACGGCACGGATTCCGGCTTCAAGGTAGATTTCGATAGCAAGTGTTTGAGCCACATATTCTTTACGCGGAACATTAGGCAGAAACTTCAGTGCATCCACAAAAACTGCATGTCCGCCAACAGGTTGTTGTATAGGAATTCCAAAATCGGTGAGTCGTTTCCCGAGATATTCTACTTGACGTATACGTGTCTCTAAATATTCGAAAGTAGTACTCTCGCGCAGACCTTCTGCCATTGCATTCATATCTCGTCCCGCCATGCCTCCATAAGTAATATATCCTTCGAACATGATGTTGAAAGTAGTGGCTTGCCTAAAAATTTCTTCAGAACGAAATCCTATGAATCCACCAATGTTGACAATTCCATCTTTTTTACCACTCATAGTAGATAAATCGGCATAAGAATACATTTCGGTAACAATTTCTCGAATCGATTTTTCTTTATATTCTGGCTCACGTAGTTTGATGAAATAAGCATTTTCTGCAAAACGAGCCGAATCGTAACAAACGGGAATGCCATATTTATTAGCTAAAGCTTTTACTTCACGCAGATTCTGCATCGAAACAGGTTGTCCCCCTGAAGTGTTGCAAGTAATAGTCATCAAAATAAAAGGAATATTCTCTTTTGGATTGGATTTTAGCACATCTTCGAGTTTCTGCAAATCCACATTCCCTTTGAAAGGATGAGAAATACTGGTATCGAAAGCTTCATTTATGCTACAGTCAATAGCTACTGCATGTCGAAACTCAATATGACCTTTAGTAGTATCGAAAGGCGAATTGCCCGGGATAACGTCACCAGGTTTAACCAGGGCCGAAAATAAAACGTTCTCTGCAGCGCGCCCTTGATGTGTTGGCAGAAAATATGGGAAACCAAATATTTCATAAATGGCCTGTTTCAGCTTGTAATATGAAGTTGCTCCGGCATAACTTTCATCGCCAAGCATCAGCTCACTCCACTGACGGTCACTCATGGCTCCTGTACCAGAATCAGTGATTAAATCAATATACACTTGCTCGCTTTTGAGATTGAATAAATTGTATCTGGCTTGTTTTATCCATTCCTCCCTTTGAACCCGCGAGCTCCGATAGATGGGCTCTACCATCTTTATCCGGTAATATTCAGCAAATGGTAATTCCATAAAATTAAATTTTAATGATGAATTATATTCAATAAGATAGGGATTGAAAATCTATAGAAGTAAGGGGAGGGCAAATTATCTGCCCTAATTAACTAAAGCGAGTAATCGTCGCGGCGCTTTATATGGCAATATCTGCAAAGTGCTAATAATGAAATCAGCTCAAACCACATCATTCAAATTTTCTGTGTAAAATTAAAAGAATTTATATTTTACAGCGCAAAATTCGAAAAAGAAAATTTTATAACCAACATTCATTTATTTTTCTTATAATTCCCTCTATTTGTTAAATAATTAACAAAAGCTCATTACCTTTGCTTTCGGCGGTATTGATCAACCTACTAAATATAGAATATTATAGATTAACATTTTACATTTTTCAAAATAATGCATTCGCGATTTTATAAGATCCTGCCATTTTTCTTTTTTTTGTTGAGTAGTTTACTATATCCCAATGTCATTTCTGCTCAGTTTGACTCTCTTTTCCTCAATAAGACTCTCCGTTTCGACTATATTCACATGGGTGATGCCAATAGTGAATTTTTTGCCATGGATGAATTTCTCGAAGAACCCTATTGGGCAGGCTCACACCTCAACCTAATCGATACCTTAGGTTATGGCAAATTTCAGTATCGAGTTTATGATCTATCTACTGGTCGTTTGATCTATTCGAGAGGTTATTCTACCTTGTTCTCTGAATGGCAAACTACCCTTGAAGCACAAGATGTTTTCAGAGCATTCGAAGAATCCATTGTCATGCCTTTCCCACGTCATGACATCCTCATCGAAATATACAGCTACAATAAAAAGGGGCAATTCGAAAAAAAAATTTCTTATCCTTTTCGCGTCAACAATTATTTTGTCAATCGAAAGCAGAGAATGGTTTTCCCTGTCATAGAGGTTAGAGAAGTTGCTCCCACAGAAAAAGCCCTCGATATTGTGATTTTGCCCGAGGGATATACTTCTCAGCAGATGGAAATTTTCAAGCAAGACTGTCAGAAATTTGCGGAAATACTCATAGGATACGCTCCATACAACGAATACAGCGATAAGATCAACATCAGAGCGGTTTTAGCTCCTTCTCAAGAAGAAGGAAGTGATTTTCCAGCTACCGGTATTTGGAAAAATACTCTGCTACATTCAAAATTCTATACCTTCGATCTGGATCGTTACTGCATGACCGAAGCCTTTCAAACGGTAAGAGATGTTGCTGCTAATGCCCCTTACGACCAGATTTATATTCTGGTCAATTCCTCCAGTTACGGCGGTGGTGCAATCTTCAATTATTATGCTCTTTCGGTGAATAGCAACATGTTGGCTGGAAAAGTCTTTATCCATGAGTTTGGGCATAGTTTTGCCGGATTAGCCGATGAATATTATGATTCTCAGGTGGCTTACAATGAATTTTATCCTTTAGACGTAGAGCCTCAGGAACCGAATATCACTACTTTAGTAAAGTTCGATAGAAAATGGGCTGATATGGTAGAAGAAGGCGTTCCCATCCCTACCCCAGCCGAAGAAGATTACAGAAATAAAATTGGAGTTTTCGAAGGAGGTGGCTATGCTGCCAAAGGCATTTATCGCCCAGCCATGGATTGCCTGATGAATACTTTTCATCAGAACACCTTTTGCCCGGTTTGCATACGTGCTATCCGACAAATGCTCAATTTTTATACTCAATGAACCATATTAATAATTTTAAATACGACCATGATTACTCATTTAGAACAAATGATCGAAGCTGCAAAGGCTAAAGCCCGTAAAAGAATCGTTGTGGCTTACGCCAACGACATCCATTCCATAGAAGCCGTACACCATACTATGGAATTAGGAATTGTAGATGCTACGCTTGTAGGTGACAAAGCTACTATTGTAAAGGTTTGTGAGGATTTGAATATTCAATCCCAGAAATTTCGTATTGTTCACGAGTCGGATGAGCAAAAAGCAGCTCACAAAGCCGTTGAACTGATCATAAAGGGTGAAGGTGATATTCTGATGAAAGGCCTTGTGAGCTCCGATAAATATATGAGAGCCATTCTCAATAAAGATGCAGGTTTATTGCCCCCAAAGGCCATCTTGAGTCATGTAACGGTAATTGAAAACCCAAATTACGACAAACTACTAATAGTTGGTGATGTAGCCATTATACCTTCTCCAGACTTAGACCAGAAGATCGCCATCACGAATTACCTGATACAAACCGCTCATCGGCTGGGAAATGAAAAGCCTAAAGTGGCGATTATTGCCGCAACCGAACAAATGTTACCGAATATGCCCGCATGTGTTGATGCAGCCATCATTTCAAAAATGGGTGAACGCGGACAGATTAAAGGAGCCATTATTGACGGCCCTCTTGGACTTGATTCAGCTATCGACAAAGAGAGTGCCACTATAAAAAAAGTAAAGAGTGAAGTGGCCGGTGATGCCGATTGTCTGCTTTTCCCCAACATCGAAACGGGTAATGTTTTTTATAAATTCAATACTAAACTCGCCAAAGGTGAATTGGGAGCAATCGTTATAGGAGCCAAATGCCCAGCTATCCTCACCTCAAGAGGCGATAGCGCTCTCTCAAAAACATATTCCATTGCTTTGGCTGCCCTTTCAGCCGACTAATAACAAACCACCCTTTAACCTTTTGCTCTATGATCACTAATTTTACACAATTAGTGGATAAAGTAAAAACAGTAACTCCTCAAACCATTGCTGTGGTTGCTGCCGAAGATCATGCCACCCTTGGAGCTATTCATCGCGCTATTTCTACGGGTTTCGCAAAGGCTATCCTCTTTGGCAATCAATTAATTATTGAATCTTTGCTTGCTCATTATGAAATTCCTGATCATTCCTATACAATTATTCATCAACCCAATGAACAAATAGCGGTAAGTGAAGCCGTTACTATGGTTAATCAAGGTAAAGCTGATATTTTGATGAAAGGCATTATTGGCACTGATATTTTTTTGAAAGCAGTGCTGGATAAAACATCAGGACTATTAAATCAAGGTGAAGTAATGACTTATGTAGCTGCTATGCAAATACCTACTTATCATAAATTACTCTTCATTTCCGATACGGCGGTCATCCCTTATCCTGACCTCAATCAAAAAGTTGCCATGTTGAAGTATTCAGTTGAGATGGCTAAAAGATTTGGCATTTCTAAACCTAAAGTTGCTTTCATTGGAGCCTCTGAAAAAGCTGGGAATCAATCACAAACAGCAATTGATGCCAGTATTATAAGCAAAATGGCTCAACGTGGACAACTTGGGGAAGTTATTGTAGATGGCCCACTCGATATTTTTCTGGCTACCCAACCCGAAAGTCTGAGTATTAAACGAATTAATACCCCCATCGAGGGAGACGCCGATATTTTAATCTTTCCTTCTCTTGAAAGTTGTAATGCCTTTTATAAAGGTTTAGTGAGATTTGCTGGGGCAGAATTGGCGGGCTTAATACAAGGTACTCGCAAACCTGTAGTTCTGATGTCGAGAAGTGAAAGTGAAAATTCAAAATTTTATTGTCTGGCTCTCGCATGCCTTATGTCGAATAAAAACCTCTAGTATAATGAACAATGAACGTATTCTTGCCATCAATCCAGGCTCAACTTCGACCAAAATAGCCGTATATGAAGGAAACAAAAACATCTTTCTGAAAACCATACGTCACACGCCTGAACAATTGCAATGCTGTCGGAAAATTACCGATCAATTTTCTTTTAGAAAAGAAATCATTTTGAAAGAATTGAAAGCTGCTGGGATAGATCTAAACAGTATAAAAGTGGTAGTTGGGCGTGGAGGTCTGGTAAAACCTATCCCCAGCGGAGTATATGAAGTTAACGCCCGTTTGATAGAAGATTTGAAGGCAGGAGTAATGGGTGAACATGCCAGCAATTTAGGTGGACTTATAGCCGATGAAATTGCTCGATCCTTAAACAATGCCAAAGCCTATATAGCCGATCCGGTTGTAGTAGATGAATTACAGGATGTTGCACGAATTGCAGGGCATCCTCTCTTCAAAAGATTGTCTATTTTTCATGCCTTGAACCAAAAAGCTATAGCTCGATTATATGCTCGATCGCAAAACAAGAATTACGAAGACCTTAACCTTGTGATAGCGCACTTAGGAGGTGGCATATCAGTTGGAGCTCATCAAAAAGGGAAGGTTATTGATGTAAATAATGCTTTAGATGGAGAAGGGCCTTTTTCCCCTGAACGTAGCGGGACTTTACCTGCAGGACAATTGGCAACTTTGTGTTTTAGTGGGCAATATACACTTGAAGAAGTAAAAAAGATGATTACGGGCAATGGTGGGTATATGGCCTATCTGAATACCAATAATGCTTATGAAGTTGAAATGGCGGCACGCGAAGGCGATCAAAAGGCTAGTCTTATTCAAGACGCATTGGCTTATCAAGTTGCTAAGGAAATTGGAGCTATGGCCACCGTTTTAAAAGGGAATGTCGATGCTATTATTCTTACAGGAGGAATAGCCCACAATACTTACGTGGTTAACTATATCAAAGAAATGACAAGCTTTATAGCACCTATTATAGTTTATCCAGGAGAAGACGAAATGAGTGCTTTGGCCATGAATGGACTAATGGTTCTTAGAGGCGAAGGCAAGGTGGGTATTTATGAATAAAACACTTCGAAACCATTTCTATCTTCCTTACAATGCTATCTTGCTTTTTTGGGTAGAAAAAACCTCTTATCTTTTTATATTTATATAAGCCCTCAAAAAGCTAATTTTGCTTTATAGATTTAAATTTTCCCTGTTATCCCAAATATCATTCATACACGGGCAATTCTGCTGCATTATATTCATTATAGCGATCACAGCATCATTGCAAAGTTATATACTCGAGAGAGTGGCTTAAAGTCGTTCATGGTCAAAGGTATGAGCAGAAAGAATTCTATATTGAAACCTTCTCAGCTTCAGCCATTGACCCTTCTCGAAATCATATATGAAGAAAAACCACATCGCCAACTTTACTTCTTAAAAGAAGCAAGAAATTATTTTCTGAGCTATAAAGCCCAAAATAATGTGATTATATCAGGAATTATCCTTTTTATAACCGAAGTGCTCAATCATAGCATAAAGGAAGAAGAAGCCAATCCCCAGCTTTTCGATTTTATAGAAAAAATCATCATTAAGCTCGAAACAATAGAAGAGAATATAGCTTTTTTACCTATCTGGTTTCTTATCAGATTGTCGAGTTTTTTAGGGATTACCCCTTTAAATAATTACACTTCGGAAACTATTACTTTCAACATGGAGGAAGGAAAGTTCCAGGAAAGTTTCCCAGAACGAAATGTTTATATTACTGGTGAGAATGTCGAAATTCTCTCACTTCTCATCAAAGCATTTAGCGCCTCCGACTATTTTGTACCTAACATTCAAATTAGTGACAAATCTGTCATAATAGATATTCTACTTCAATATTATCATCAACATTTACCTGGTTTTTCAGAGATTCATACTCATAAAATCTTGAAAGAAATACTATATTCTTGATATTCATAAGATTGCAATAATTTGCTGAAGAGTTCAAATTGATGAAACACATCTGTGTGGTTATTTTACTCGATGCGAAACTTTTTTTCAATAGAACCTTTTATATTACTTCTTTTAAAACTTACACCATCAGTCTTTTTGTTTTTCTCATTCTTATGAAAAATGAACTTAGATAAGAATAGTTTTATATAGAATTAGTAATCAATGAATTTTTTCTATATCTGAGTAAAAAATCGTATTTTTGCAAAGAAAAGACGACGATTTATATAACTTTTTTATAATGACTAAAGCTCGTGTGCTCTTTGTATCTCAAGAAATAGTTCCTTATTTGAAGGACAGCCCTATGGGACGTATCTCGAGATACCTTCCTCAAGGGATTCAGGAAAAGGGAAAAGAAATCAGAACATTTATGCCAAGATATGGGCATATCAATGAAAGGCGAAATCAGCTACATGAAGTAATTAGATTATCGGGTATAAATATTATTATTGATAATACTGATCGCCCACTCATTATCAAAGTGGCTTCCATACAGCAAGCACGAATGCAGGTATATTTTATTGATAATGATGATTATTTTGCCCGAAAGTTTCAGTTTTACGACAAGAACGATAAGTTCTTCAAGGATAATGACGAAAGAGCCGTATTTTTTGCAAGAGGAGTACTAGAAACTGTTAAAAAGTTAGGCTGGAATCCCGATATTATCCACTGTCATGGATGGTTTACAAGTTTACTCCCACTTTATGTAAAAACAGCCTACAAAGACAATCCTATTTTTAGTGATGCAAAAATTATTGTTTCACTGTATGATGATGAATTTGAGGGTGAACTTGGGAAAACAATCAAATCGAAAATAAAGCTTCCTGGCATCAAGGAAAAACATCTCACTAATTATAAAAAAGGAACTTTTGTAGGGATAATGCAAGGAGCCCTCGATTTTGCCGATGGAGCAATTATTGCAAGCGAAAACGTAAACCCCGAGATATTAAACTATCTTAGTCAAAAAAATATGCCTATTCTTCCTCTCCAAGATGAAGAAACCTATATTGACGCTTATAATGATTTTTATGAGAAAATTCTCAAAAATGAGAAGACTTAGGTTATATTTGCAAAAATAATCCTGCACATTATAAGTATTTCCTTTGAGTTAGTTAAAATATCAATACTTTGAAAGAATTAATCCGAAATTTGTTTATCATCGCCTTATTGGCTACAGCTTTTATAGTTGATTCGTGTACTAAAGAACCCGATCAAATAGGAACTAGCATCATTCCTCCTACCGATAAACTTCAATATGGTAGAGATACAACTATAGTCATCGAAGCTTACTCGGTTTTGGAAGACTCTGTCCGTACGGATGAGACCAGTCAAAATATCATTGGAAGTTATTGGGATCCAATTTTTGGTATTACTACAGCAGGAATTTATACTCAACTTTCCTTACCTTTTGTTGGACATAGCTTTGGGACTAATCCTACCATTGATTCGGCCATTCTTAAATTAGCACTTAAAGGGGCCTATGGTGATTCTACCTCTTATCTTACTATCAATGTTTACGAACTTCTCGATACAATAAGTTACGGTGGCACATATTACTCCACAAATAGCATTGCTCATTCCGCTGTGCCACTCGCCTCAAAAAGCCTCATTGCTCGGCCTTACGACAGTGTATATATAGATTCGGTAAAATATGCCCCTCATCTTCGTATCCGCCTCGACCAATCTGCTCCAAATTTTATTCAAAAACTGTTTTCAACCCCTACTGAGGCCCTGGGCGAAAATGCTGAATTCATTCAGTATATGAAAGGATTGTATATTACCGCAGAAGATGCCAATATGCCGGGTAAAGGTTCTCTTTTATATGTTAACCTCGAATCTACACTTACTGAGTTAATCTTGTATTATAAGAACGATGAGAGTGATTCCTTGTCTTTTAGTTTGGTTGTTAATGCAGCAACGGCTCGATTCAATCATTTCGATCATTATGGCTATGCACATGCAGATCCTGTTTTCAAGCAACAAGTTATTTATCACGACAAATCTCTTGGAAAAGACAAACTCTATTTGCAGACTATGGGCGGTGTAAAAACAGTAATCACTATCCCAAGCCTAAAAGGACTGGTTCCTGAGGGGACGAAAGTCGCTATTACAGAAGCCAGCCTTATTATCTCCAATATTGATGCTTCATCTATTTATACTGCCCCTGACAATCTCGTTCTTTTTGAAGAAGACACAACGGGAAAAGTATATTTTCTTGCAGAACAAAGCATAGGAAGTGAATATTTTGGAGGTATTTACAACCCTACACAGCAAAATTACTATTTCCGTATTCCACGTTATATCCAGAATATATTCGATGGAACAGCCGATACTACTCGTCATTTAACACTTATTGCTTCAAGCCCTTCAGTAAGAGGCAACCGACTTATTTTTGGAGGTACTAATCCAATTCTTCCATCTTTATCTCCAAAACGTTTACGTTTACATCTCATTTATACTTTTTTACCTTAAATTTGTTATGTTTTTTCCTCAACAAAAACTTTTTAAAAATGTGTGGTATAGTAGGTTATATTGGTTACCGAGATGCTGAACCCATTTTAATTAATGGACTCAAGCGCCTCGAGTATAGAGGATACGACAGCGCAGGTATTGCTATCCTCAATGAAAAGCTTCATGTATACAAAACAAAAGGCAAAGTAGCCGATTTGGAAAAATTGATTAATGGGAAAGATCTTCATGGCACTATTGGTATGGCTCATACACGTTGGGCTACTCATGGAGAACCCAATGAAGTGAATGCTCATCCGCATTTTTCCCAAAACGACGAACTAGCCCTTATTCACAATGGCATTATTGAAAATTATGCCGTTATTCGTGATTCTCTCATTCAACATGGTTATCAGTTTCGTAGTAATACCGATACTGAAGTCCTCGTCCAACTCATTCATTATATTAAAACCTCTTCGGGTTTTCCCTTGATAAAAGCAGTTCAGGCAGCTCTTAATAACGTAATTGGAGCTTGGGCAATAGTGGTTATGGATAAGAATGACCCTGATACACTGATTGCTGCACGTAAAGGAAGCCCTTTAGTCATTGGCATAGGCAATAATGAATTTTTTCTGGCCTCCGATGCGTCTCCTATAGTTGAATTTACTAAAGATGTTGTTTATCTTAACGATGAAGAAATAGCTATTCTCAAACGAGGCGAAAATCTTAGGATAAAAACGATTAAAGATGTGGAAAAAAATCCTGTAATACAAAAATTAGAACTTAATATCAGTCAGTTGGAAAAGGGGGGATTTGAACATTTCATGCTCAAAGAAATATTCGAACAGCCCGAAACCATTAAAGACTGCATGAGAGGAAGAATAAGCGAGGATAAGACCACTATTGCTATGGCGGGTATTATCGATCATCTTGAGAAATTTATGCAGGCGCGCCGCATCATCATTACTGCAGCCGGAACTTCATGGCATGCAGGATTGGTCGGAGAACACCTGTTAGAAGATTTAGCCCGTATTCCTGTCGAAGTTGAGTATTCCTCGGAATTTCGTTATCGTAATCCTGTCATTTTCCCTGACGACATTGTGATTGCCATCAGCCAGTCGGGCGAAACGGCCGATACCATGGCGGCTATTCAAATGGCAAGACAAAAAGGAGCATTCCTCTATGGAATTTGTAACGTTGTAGGTAGTTCTATCGCTCGTTATGTAGATGCAGGATCCTACACTCATGCAGGACCTGAAATAGGCGTGGCTTCAACTAAAGCTTTTACAGCTCAAGTAACCGTTCTGGCACTTATGGCTCTAGCCTTGGGTCAAAAGAAGGGAACTATTACTAACCAGAGAGTTAAAGAAATACTGACCGAAATGGAAACCATTCCTGATAAAGTCAGTCAAATACTCGACAAAGCAGAAAAAATTAAGGACTTTTCAAAAATCTTCACTTATTCACGCAATTTCCTTTATCTGGGTCGAGGTTACAATTTCCCCGTTGCCTTAGAAGGAGCCTTAAAACTCAAAGAAATTTCATATATTCATGCCGAAGGTTACCCCGCCGCCGAAATGAAACATGGACCCATTGCTTTAATCGACCAGGAAATGCCTGTTGTTGTTATTGCAACCAATAGAGGTACTTACGAAAAAGTGATCTCTAACATAGAAGAAGTAAAATCTCGTAAAGGTCGTATTATCTCTATCATAACTGAAGGAGATACAAGAGTAAAAAATCTTTCAGATTATTATATCGAAATACCTGAAACTGAAGAAATGTTAGTTCCTATACTGGCAACTATTCCCTTGCAGTTGATGGCATACTATATTGCCGTTCTTCGCGGATGCAACGTCGACCAACCTCGCAACCTCGCTAAATCGGTTACCGTAGAATAAACTTCTTTTATTCATAAGAAAAATCTCTCTCCCTTATTTGTCAATAAAGATGAGAGAGATTTATTTTGTACACATTTGCAATGCTAATCGAATTTGAATGGCGGGTTTTTAAGTTCCACCATAGTACATCTCTTTTCTATCTCGATAAAATTTACATTATTCCTCAAAATTCCCAGAATAAAAAACCACAAAACTTTACCTCAAACTATTCATACCATCAGAATCTTGCTTCGACAGCCTCCCAGTTGATCATTTTCCAAAAATCAGCCACATAATCGGCTCTACGATTTTGTTTGTCGAGATAGTAGGCATGTTCCCACACATCACAAGTCAAAAGAGGTGTTTTACCCTTACGAAGAGGATTTCCTGCATTGCTTTCTTGAATAATCTCCAAATGACCATCTGGATTTTTGACTAACCATGCCCAACCTGAACCAAAAAGAGATACAGCCGCAGCTGAGAATTTTTCTTTAAAAGCTTCGAACGAGCCAAATTCTCTTTGAATAGCTTTGGCAAGCTCCCCTTGAGGTTCACTTCTACCATTGGGCATTAAGCAATTCCAATAAAACGTATGATTCCAGACTTGAGCACCATTGTTAAAAATTCCCCCTTCAGCCTTCAAAATGATATCTTCGAGACTGGAATTTTCGAAAGGAGTTCCTACAATAAGATTATTCAGATTGTTTACATACGTTTGATGGTGTTTCCCATAGTGAAACTCAATGGTTTGTTGGCTAATATATGGCTCAAGAGCATTCTTAGCCCATGGCAATGGCGGTAATTCATGTTTCATAACTTATTGCTTTTATAGTTGAAAAATTTAAAAACTATTCAAAATCTATTCTCAAAGATAGATATTTTTCTTTAAATATCCTTCAAATTATCCACAATGATAATATTTTTCGACAAGATGTAAAATGGCTTCAGAATTATTTTCTACCTCTTGTCTGAGATTTTTATCATTATACGATTTTAATTGCTGAATTAATCCTTCAATAAAAGAAGAGGAAAATACCCCAAAGCGAGTATAAATATTAGCTTGAGCCTGAAGTTGCTCGGCCGACTCCCAACATGAAGCAGGAAGATGCTGTAATCCTTTGAGTTTTTCCTTATGGGCTTCGTCGAAGATATTTACGTCGACATAAGTGCGTTCAGCATATTCCAAAGCATTGGACATTTCAAGGCCATGTTGGGCTGCTACGACCAAACCAGCCAATAAATAATACACATTAGCTGAACCATCGGGACTGCGAAATTCAACTGTTTGTTTTTGCGAAAAATCATATTCTCCAGATGGCTCAAGAGGATTGGCATCTTTAGCCATATTAGCCTTGCCTAACCATCCGAGAGGTACACGCACTAATACAGAACGGTTCCTATCACCCCAGCAAATATTAGTTGGAGCTTCTTGGTATGGCACTAAACGAAAATAAGAAGTAGGAATCTGATTGCCAAAAGCCGTAAGTGAGGGTGCTAAATCTAAAAAACCAGCTATGGCACGTTTTGCAATATTGCTTAACCCACCATTTTCAATCATCATATTCTCGTCTTTCTTCATCAAACGTGTATGAATATGAAACCCACTACCAGCTTTTCCTGTAGTGATTTTGGGTGCAAAGGTCAAATTAATATGTTGTCTATAAGCCAGATTGCGTAAAATCCATTTGGAAATCACAATTTGATCTGCGGCATCTTCAACAGCTACCGGCATAAATTCGAGCTCATTCTGTTCGTAATCAAAATCTCCTAATGAAAAATTACCCACTTCGGAATGGCCATATTTTATAAAACCACCAAGTTGGGCAATATGAAGCATGGCTTGCCTGCGCAATTCAGCTCCCTTACAAAAAGGAGTCGATTCATGATATCCTCTCTGATCATCAGCATGAAATAGTTCGGTTCGTGGCTGAATAAGGTAATATTCCAATTCACCCATGGCTTCAAAATTTAAGCCTGTATGTTGCTTAAAAACTTCATGTGCCTTATGAAGAACATTCTCCGGAGCATCTTCAAATGGAATACCTTCTTTAGTATAATATGAACACAAAATATCCAATGTAGGGATTTCAGCAAATGGATTGATAAAGGCCGTACGATATCTTGGTATAACATACAAATCACTCGAACCAGCTTCAATATTTCGAAACAAACTCGAGCCATCTACTCTTTCACCTGCACTTAACAAAGTATCTAAATGCTGGTAATCGTGAATAACAAAATTCAAGGTCTTGAGTCTTCCATCTCCCCCAACATACCTGAAATTTAACATACTAATATTATTATCCTCAACGTATCGTATGATATCCGCCTTTGTAAATTCGCTACAGGGCTTATTTAAATATTGCACCAGAGGGTTGGGATTTAAATTTGTGTTTGTACTCATGACTTTAAAATATGTTAAAATTTTTAGATTAATGAGCAAAATTATGACTTTCCCATCGATATTATCTGAATCTACTGCATAAGGTGAATAATTCTAAAATATTACCTCATTTCAACTCATATATTTACATTTGTAAAAATTATATTGTATGCGTATTGGAATTTTTGAAGACGAATTTTGCCATTATTTCCACCCTTTGACGCAGCTGAGGCCATTATTTGATTTGCGATGTGGTATATACTTATTGAGGGAAAAAACCAGCATGAGATATCCTGGTATTCCGGTCGATTATTTTGTAAGGGATATTTTAAAACCTCTCATGAACCAAACTTATGCTTCTGCAAGAATAAACGAACTGGCTTCTTCATCTTACCTTTTTATTAATGCTCGTTTGTTAGCCGATTCCACGTTTTACGCTTTTATTAATTCAGCAGTAGAGGGCCAATATTTCCTCATAGAAGGAGAGCTTGCTGCAGCCAAGTTAAATGCATCACAATTAAGCCTTCTGGCTTTTGATGAAGAAGGCTTGCTGGTTTTCCCGAATGATAATAAGATAAAAATTACCAATTACCCTAAAGCGGGTTCTAAAATGGCTCATTATTTATGGGATTTAATTTATGAAAATGGTAATCAAATCATCAATGATTTTCAACTGAGCCCAGGAAACGGTTATTGCGGTAGTAAATTACCCGAAGGGGTCTATCTAATAGAAGAGGGAAAAATCTTCATCGGCAATAATTCGAAAATATACCCTGGGGTTGCCATTTCAGCCGAAAATGGCCCTGTTTATATCGGGAATGAAGTAACTATTATGCCTAATAGCTTTATTGAAGGACCTTGCGCAATTGAAGATAAAACATTGATAAAAGCAGGCGCAAAAATTTATGGCAATACCAGTATTGGCCCCTATTGTAAAATTGGCGGTGAAGTGGAAGGCAGTATTATTCACTCTTTGAGCAACAAACAGCATGATGGATTTCTTGGACATGCTTACCTAGGTCAATGGGTAAACCTTGGAGCCAATACCAATAACTCTGATTTAAAGAATAATTATTCCTCAATTAAGGCTTATTCCAATGGTCATTTTATCGATACGGGCCTTCTTTTCCTTGGCCTCATTATGGGTGATCATTCAAAAAGCGGCATCAACACCATGTTTAATACCGGAACTATAGTGGGCATAATGTGTAATGTGTTTGGAGCCGATTTCCCACCCAAATACATCTCCGATTTTTCATGGGGAGGAAAAAATGGAATAGAACGCTATAAAATTGAAAATGCCATAGAGACAGCACGTATTGTGATGCAAAGAAGGAAACAAACACTCACACCAGAAATGGAAGATCTTATAAAGTATTGGTACGATAAGGCTATTAATAATTATTCCTGATTAGGTTGAGGAGTGATATTCAATTTTTTATTCTTGACGTATTTTTCGAGCCATTGATCTGTTTCCCAAAGTGTATGTAGGATATTTTCTCTTGCAACATAACCATGGCTTTCAAAAGGCAAAATAACCAATCGGGCTGTTCCACCAAGGCCATTGATAGCGGCAAACATACGTTCACTTTGCATTGTAAAGGTTCCGGAGTTATTATCGGCTTCACCATGAATAAGAAGCAAAGGCGATTTGATTCGATCGGCATATATAAAAGGAGACATCTTTAAATATACCTCTGGAGCCTCCCAAAATGTTCTTTCTTCTGATTGGAAACCAAATGGAGTGAGGGTTCGGTTATAAGCCCCGCTGCGAGCGATTCCAGCGGCAAACAAGTCGGAATGGGCCAAGAGATTAGCCACCATAAATGCTCCATAGGAATGGCCTCCTATAGCCACTCTTTCACGATCGGCAATACCTCTTTCGGCAAGATATTCTATTGCTGCACGAGCATCTTCTACTAATTGCTCAATAAAAGTATCATTAGGTTCCTCATCATTTTCTCCAATTATGGGAAAACTAGCCTCATCGAGAACGGCATAACCTCTCAAGGCCCAAAATACCGGCGAACCATAATTAAAACTAACAAACTGATGTGGTGAATCCTTTATTTGACCTGCTCTGTTGGCATCTTTATATTCTCGCGGATATGCCCACATGAGCAATGGCAACGGACCATCTTTATCAGGATCGTAAGCGGCAGGCAAATAAAGCGTGCCTGAAAGCTCAACCCCATCTTTCCTTTTATAAAATATTTTTTCTGATTTTATTCTTGACTGAAGGTCACCATAAGGACTGGTAAAATAAGTGAGTTGACGCAATTTTTTCCCTGTTCGTACAAAAAGATTGGGTGTTTCATACTTGCTTTCTATTGAAGTAATCATAACAATTTTCTCTGGCTCAATTACTCTTAATATGTTTTCATAATTCAATTTGCCTTCGGCTTGCCATAAACGACGTTTAGTTAAAGACGCCACATCGAGTTCATCTAAAAATGGACGATTACCATCAGGGCTGTAGCCTTCGCCCTCCAAATAAAGATATTCCATATTTTTTGAAAACCTCAATATCCATTCATTGAATTCATTTCTTTGGGTTAGAAAATCTCCTGGATCGGCGTAAAGATCTTCAAAAGATACATCGAATACAATTTTCTTAGTTGATGAAGGATTGGCAGGAGAGAAAAAACTAGTAAGGCTTCTTCTATTTTTATACCACAATTCGTTTAAAACAGCAATTTGGTCATTGCCCCAGATTATTCCAGAAAAACGATACTGAGTTGTAGCAATCTGTGTGGGTGGATTATAGAGATGAGCATCTTGAATATAAATGGCATCTCTCTTATCGGTTTCAATTCTAGGGTCACCTTTATCGAGTGCTTCTACCCAGCAAAGTTCGGCTGGCTTATCACTGCGCCACCTTATAGCCCTTCTACCTTTTTCACAGGCATCAAACATGGGCAGAACATCTTCAACAACGGGCCGTAGATAAAAATCATGTAAAAACTCACCACTTCCGCTATGGATTGCATATTTCATCGAAAAATCATAATAAGGGACATGGTAAGAAAATGGTTTTTGTATGGTGCTTACTAGAATGAATTTTCCATCAGGCGAATAATTTAAGCTTTGATATATTGCTGGGGGTAAAAATGGTTGTCGCGAGCCATCCAGACCAATTTTCAAAATAGCAGAAGTAGCATAGTGTTCAAATAAATTTTCATCATATGGATTTTTAAGCAAATCTTGATAGGTACGAAATGCCGACTTTTCACCTTTTGTTTCCTGAACTATAGGGCCTTCGGGTAAAGGCTTGTCTATCGGTAAGGAAGGCCAATTCTCAGGTACAACATTCACTAAAAGACTCTCAGAATCCGGTGCCCAATGATAAGGCGCCCCTAAACATGCATTCATTCGTTGATGATATATCATCCTTGCTTGCTGAGTTTGAATATCTACAACCCATAAAGAAATATTCTTTCGGTAAGTATTGGTAAATGCAATTTTCTTATTATCGGGTGAAAAACTGAGATAAGCCATCTTTAAACTATCGGGAAGATTTTCAATGGGTAATTCTTTTCCTGTTGCAATTTCTATTAGCTGAATTCCATAAAAATAATTTATCCGACTTTGGCTATAGGTCTCTGGATTTATTCTTAATCCGGCTAATCTCAATTCAGGTTGAGCCAATTCTTCTATATCTTTAAAAGCCTTACGCTCGCATAATATCATGTATTTATTATCATAATCAATAAATACGGCCGGTTGTGGCTTCACATCCACCAATTGAAGTATCTCAGGCGGTGGCAATTGATACTTTAAATTCTCCTGTGCATAATTCTCCATAATCATCAATAATAAATAAGGTAAAATAATCATCCACTTCTTCATAGTACACTACTTTTATAATTTAACCATGATTTATAGCATAGTTTCTGAATCTATTTTTTCTGTTGAGTTAAAAAACAATTTGAATGTTTTCCCATTTGTCTTTTAGGCGTTGAATTTCTTCCTTTTTAATAGGATTTCCTTTTAAGTTGATATATTTTAATGAGGTACAATATTCTATTTCGTCGGGTAGGCTTTTGAGTTTGTTTGAAGACAAATCGAGTAATTCGAGTTGTGATAGTTCTTTAATGCCGGCAGGTAAAGAGGTAATTTTATTGGATGCCAGATGCAATTCCTTCAATCCTTTCGGAAAAAACAAAGAATCGGGAATTTGTTCCAAACGATTGTTGGAAACATCGAGATACACAAGCTTTTGAAGACTTTTTAATGTATTCGGGAGACTTGCCATCATATTGCCTTTTAAGACCAACACTTCAAGGTTTTCTAAATGTTGAATATCATCGGGCAGAAGACTAATATTGTTACTGGATAAATAAAGTTCCTGTAATTGAGATAGATGAAATAAATATTGTGGTGGCTTGGATAGCTTATTGCTTGAGAGATTCAAATATTGCAAAGATTGTAAGTCGCTTATGTCAACAGGAAGTCGTTCGAGATTGCATTCACTCAAATAAAGTTGACGCAGACTCTTGCATTGTTTTAAAATAGAAATAATCTGATCGAGCTGTAAAGAAGTATTCCCAGATAAATCGAGGGTTTGCAGACTATCGAGTGAGTTAAGGCATTCGGGCAGCGTTTGTATGTTATTGTGATGAAGCGATAATACCTGAAGATATTCGAAATTGCAGAAATAATCAGGAATTTCAATTATCTTATTTTTCCCAGCAAAAAACATGAAGAGATAAGGAAATTTTGATAAACCCGATGGAAGATATTGTATGTTATTTTCCTGAAGGTCGATAATCTGCAAATAAGGTAAACTTCCATAGTACTTACGCGTAAAAGCTTCTTCGAAGTCAATACCTGGATTGCCTGCTAAATGAAGCACTCTGAGATTTTCTAAATTTCTCACACGTTCAGAATTGAACGTTAGATTCTGATAACTTAAATCGAGTACTACGCAATTCCATGGATCTTCAAAAGCTTCATCGTACGAAGTATAAACTTTTTCCCTCATCAATTCTTCGAGTGATAATGGCTGACTAAAGATCGAATCAGAAAAGCCATATATACATAGTAATGTAATTGTAATGCGAAAATAAAATCTTAAATTTTTCATGAAGTGTATATTCTTAAACGCAGAGTTACCATTCATTTGTATAAAAGAGTCACAGATGAGTTTTTAGTTATTCCATTGAGGGTACTGAATTTACTTATTATTTGATTCTTCGAAAATAAACCTTTTGTAAGAAAATCTTCTCTTCATGCTATTTATAAAAGGAAAA
>DIEY01000022.1 GCA_002418865.1 Bacteroidales bacterium UBA5762
TAAAGAGAGGGAAAACAAGACCTGGTGTGTGAAATCCTGTTCACCTTTCTAGATTAAAGAGGAGGAAAATATGTCACCGATCGTCTATGGCGTTTTTGTGGTTTTTGGTCTGGTGTTTGTCATCATCAGCATCACCTCAAAAAGAAGGGCAGCCGCGGCGCAAACCTGGCCAACCACACCGGGAGAGATCACTGCTTCGCGTGTGGATATCCACACGAGCACGGATAACGACGGGCACACCAGTACCACCTACAAGCCGGTGGTGGCTTACCGCTACGAGTTAATGGGATTGCAATACACAGGTGAACGCATC
The DNA here is from genome assembly GCA_002418865.1 of Bacteroidales bacterium UBA5762. Lineage (GTDB taxonomy): Bacteria > Bacteroidota > Bacteroidia > Bacteroidales > TTA-H9 > TTA-H9. The sequence continues at coordinate 314 of DIEY01000022.1, forward strand.
GCCTTTGGGGCGAATACGTTTAACCGCAGGAAGAGCGATGAGATCATCGCGCGCTACCCGGTGGGGCAGTCGGTGACGGTGCATTATAACCCCGATAAGCCGCAGGACGCCGTGCTCGAAACCGAGGTGCATGGGGGAACAGTGAGTTTGATCATCGGGATCGTGCTGATGGGCGTTGGGGTGGTGCTGGCGGTGGTTTCATTGTTGGGGTAGTGGGGAGGTGCGCTAGCCCCACTCAAAAAACATTTGGGGGGTTCGAAAACCGCGGAACGCAACTTACGCGGAAAATAGGTGGGTTTTCAACCGACCTTAAGCCTGCTATCAGGCGATATTATAAAAACCAAGGCCGATAGTAACCCAATCCAGGATTTATTCTCATATTAGTTTTGGAAATTAAATCAGCCACTTTTTTTGCATATAAAGTAGTGATTGGTAACCTAACATTGTCCTTTAAACTTCCCCAATGGAGTTGCGTAAGAGCCATCGTATGTTTTGCAAGATCTTCAATGCTATAAAACTGGTTAATGTTGCAACCATATTTTTGAAGGATTAATTGATTTGGGACAATTGATGTGAGTAATAATGGTTGGGGAGTACCAATACCGGGATAATTAGAAAATAACCCTGAAAAAGTTTGTTTATAGCTACGCCCAGTTGAGGCAATAATTATTTTTTCATTATTGAGTTGCAAAGCAGACCCCCTGAATATTGTATTATTCTCTTTAACCGATTGAGTTGCACTGCCATATAGTCTTATATGATGTTCTTGCTCAATTTGTAATAACCCCAACCTGCAATTTCCTAAAGAACCTAGCACTTGCCGAATACCCTCTAAGAAACCAATCACCTCACATTCATATATTTGTCCCAATTTGTGTAATACAATATTTGTCGCGTTTTCATGAGTCTTAGTCTGTTTTTGTTGATACAATTTCAACGCATTATATACGATATTCTGTGAAACGCTCTCGCTAATTTTAAAACTTGTAGATCCTTGTGCATATTTTTCCGTTCCCTCAAAACTATTTAAATCATTTTGGGATAGGTTAGCAGAATCAGAGGCGACATCTATCCAACTGCCATAGCTATCGAAGATGTGTGCAATACCAGCAAAGATATGATTTCCAGAGGCTTCTGGATTGATTCCGAACCCGACACCAATGAAACAATGAACATTTCCAAGACTATTAGCCAAACGCCAGGGTTTCCCACCCATTTTTGAGTATATATTTAACCAAAGAGAATCCAAAATTGGACCAAACGCTACTTTTGGATCATTTATCTTATTCAGTGTCTCACGTGTGATAAAAGTGGACGGTATACCTGCTTCCACAAGTATTTTTTTTGATTGGTAATAGATAGGATTATCATCTATCTCGTTTTGGCCAGGAATTATCACTATTGCGTGTTTATTACTATCCCGGTTCGAAGATACATTCCAGTCTCTTACAATATCCTGTACAGCCTTTTGATATCCCTGAACTGTTTCTTCAACAAAAAACAACCCTTCCTCCTCTTCAAAAGCATTTACAAAAGAGGTATTGTATTTTCCTTTGTTTTCAAGCAAACTTATTCCTATAAAATCTCGATCACCCCCACAACGAGCTTTATATTGACCAGTAGAAAAATAATTTATTAATTTCCGGCACGAACTTATGATTTGCTCATTATTTGGAACTATAACGTATGGAGAAATAGTTTTAAACGGCCTATTTGAATCTCTCCTGTCAAATGCACCCTTATTAGTAAATAACCATCCACCACTTTGGTTCTGTGGAGTTGGATTCTTACTATCATTTGTGATTTGTTGGTCAGGTAAATAAATTGCTTTATATACACCCTGTGAAGTTTCTGGGTCAACTGCATGGGTAACAGTCAATACGATTTCAACTGGTATTTCTGTTTGATTTACTTTTATAGCCCCCCAGTTTTGAAGTCCTTTTTGACCTATCATGAAAATTTGCCTTACCCAATCATTGGTCATAATTAATCGGCAATCGGAATCCATTAAGGTTGCTTTGCGATAGCTGATTCTCACTTCAGGGCTTGAACTCAGATCCATTCTGGACAAACGCGAGTACACAACATAAGAGGGGAAAAAGGAATACTTTGTTCCTTTTTTACTCGCTTTCAATTGAATGAATTTTTTATGTTCAGAAAACTTAGGACAAGAATTGAACCTTTTTACAATAAAATCTTTTGAGTCATTCTTTACTTCCTCTATATCTACTTCTTGTACATAATGCCCAAGTTTTCCTGGAATTAAGCAATTGCAGGAGCCATCAGGGCGAACGAGAGAGCACAAATTTTTGGTGCGATATGTGCATAATCCGACTAACTCTAAGTTCTCTCTACTTTCTCTTACTGTATCAGTAATATTTGTTAAGGCTATATAGGTTGGGTCAAGATAAAATTTTACGAAGCCATCTTCAATATGTGTAGAAACTTCGACTGCTTTATGGGCTAGTTTACCTGCCACCAACGTCGGTTTAAAAAATGTGTGCCCAAATATAGAAAAAATACCTTGCTTCATGGCTTGAAATATAATCATCGCAAAAGTTAATCGTTCAATCACACGCTCAGGAACTTCCCTTAATGGCACTAATGATATTTGTTTGAGATTAAGGTTGATTTGTTGTTTTCCCAAGAATGAGAATAAGGTTTGTTTATCCCATTCTAAATTCTGCTGGTCAAAGGGGAGGATAAATATTATTTCGCCTTCAAAAATCGATACTCTTTCAAATTCATTACGCAGTACATATTCGATTTGATTCTTGTGTCGAGAACTAATCCCAGACAAAGAACATTTGAATACCGATAAATTTTTAAGAGTATTGACTTGAATACGGACTTCATTGACTGATATTGTTCCTGGCATTACTTAACCTCATTTTTCTTAAACAAGTGGATTGCACTACGAAAAATTGGTATGCCTTTCATTCCCTCTAGAGCACTTTCACCTCGGATTAAGGCATATATTTGCGAGAATAGATAATCAAGCCAAACAAGAATTATAGCTATATCACCTAACCCAAGAGCAGAAGTGGAAAAAATTTGACCGTTTTCGATATTTATTCCGAATATGAATTTGCTGACTAATGCACCAATAACTAGGGTGTTAAGGATCGATAATATATTTCCAATGGAATTTGCAGACTTTGAGATTTGGATAAAACCATTTTCATGCCTGTTTTCTGAATTGATGAATTGGATTATTTGTTTTTCTGGAATTCCAAATAAACTAAGATTGAAGAATGAATTAGAAAGTAAAACACTTAATGTAATTAAACTTAATTCAGCGATATCAATATCAGAGGATTTATTAATCTGAGTCTCCTCGATATCACCGCTTCCTATTACTCGGTTCTCATTTGAGTTTGTCTCTCTGGATAATTTGTCGCTTTTTGCATAATTACTTTTTTGAGCTGAGAAAACTAATTTTGAATAGAACAGGGTAGATATTCGTGCAATATCCTTATATATACTCTTTTTTAATTGAGATTGAATGGCGATATCACCTTGTAAATCTGACTTTGCTATACCGACGAATCCCCAAGATTTATCATAAATTTGGGCATTTGGGTTTATTATACATGCTCTGATTATTTCTAAGCCAGATTCTCTGAGTGACTTCCCAATGGAAGGAATTAAGAATAATGCTTGGCTGATTGCCTGAATATCTTGTTGCTCTAAGAAAGTTGAATAGTTGTGTTTAAAATATACATGAGCCTTTTCAGAAATGACATGCTTGTCAGATAGTAATCCAATAGTAAAAGCTAAAAATGTATCGCCGTACCAATCTTGTTTACTTGCATATTCTAGATATTTATTAAGTAACTCATTGGGGAGTGCATATATTTGATCATTTGAGTTTTCTACTAAAAAATATGTAGAAATTGCTAATGTCTTCTCTCGTAAATCTGCTTGATTCCTTGGTTCTGAATATAGGTATGGCGTTATGTAATTAAACAACCATTCACGTATGTCTTGAAGACAGTTCTGATTTTCCGAGCGGCTAAAAATAATCCCTAAAAGACTAGCGATATATGGGCTTAATGCTTCTTTTTTAGCTAAATCAAGCACTTGTAAAGCTTGAGAATATTCAAAATCAATACTTTTTATTAATTGTCCACTCATATAAAATCACCATTTGAATTAGAATAGTTGGATCAATCCAATTATTAAACCAATAATACCTATAATTCCCAGAAGCAAACTAGCTAACCAGTGTTCCTTAAACCACTCTCCAATTGCCTGAGGAATACAATTCCAATATTCTTTCCATGTTGTATTTGTTTTAAGTGAACCTTGGTCTGCTCTGTATGCTATATTTGCTAAGTCATCAACCTTACGCAAAGTTGAAAAATGGAGTCTTACATATTCCTTGTTAATAAATGCCTCGGCTTCATCTGCTCCAGTCAGGAAATCCTTAGAACTTATCTTATTTTTTTCAATTAGCATTGTTAATCTTGGGTGGCCAATGTAACCGACGCCATATATGGCAATCAATAATCGATTTAGGTCAATTCGATTTTGTTCGGGAATTTCTTGCGGTTCACCCTGTAATACCTTATACCTATGTTCTAATGCTTCAAAACCGTAATTCACATCTCGCATATTCCAATGTAACCATTTGAAACCTGAATGGGCATGAACGTATTTATAGAATTCATCCAACATTTCCTTTTCCAGCACATCATACACTTGATCAATTTTGTGTAACACTCCTCGTCTTTCAGCCATTTGGTGTACTGAAAAAGATTTCGTTTGCCCAGTGTCGAAATTTTTAACAGCAATTGAAGTAATTCTTGGCGATGTACCACTTGGGCGATCATAAAAACTTTCACAGGAATAATGAATTACAAGAATGTGCTCAGAATCATACATCAATTCTGATAACAATCTCTTGGCTTTGCTTCTTTTCTGTAAGCGGCGTATTGCAGATCCCATAATTTTCCTTTTGACAATATTGGATATGATTTCAAGATTTATGAAATATTATGATACTCAATATTGTAGATTCATGTATTTTTCTATGCATAAAATCGCAATGCTATAAAACATAAATTACTCCACTTCATTTTTTCATTATTCTTCCTTCTCCCACTTCATATATCTTCTGAGGTCGCGCAGCCACACGCGCGCGACGGCGTCCACCGCGTCAGCCAGGGCGATGAGGCTCATCTGCCGGAAACCTAGCCCCTCGCCGAAGGGGAGCTGCAGGGCGGCGCGGTCGAGGTGCGCGGGGTCGTATCCCGCCGGCAGCCAGGTGTGTGCCAGCAGGTAGGCGTACTGGCTGACGGCGAGCATGTACTCGCGTACGTTGCCGTTGCCCTGACCGTAAGTGATCTGGAAGTCGCG
>DIEY01000034.1:0-4720 GCA_002418865.1 Bacteroidales bacterium UBA5762
TTATCGTGTTTTTAAGGGACGACTAAATAAGTTTAAAGACGAAATGAATAAAAAACTACCTGCTTACATGAACGTAAATCGCATAGAAATTTATCCTCATGAGTTTGAAAAAACGCCTAAGAATAGCATCAAGCGTTTTCTCTATACCTAAAAAGATTATAAAAATTGTTTTGGGTTTTATTTTCGAGGGCCAAAAATAGCAGTACCCAAACGTATAATTGTACTTCCTTCTTCTATGGCAATCTGATAATCATTACTCATGCCCATCGAAATCTCACAAAATGACTTTTGCTGTGAGAAATAGAGTTGTTTCAATTTTTCAAAATATTCGCGCAGCTGTTTGAATTCTTTTCTAATCAAATTTTTATCTTCTGTAAAAGTAGCAATACCCATCACTCCACAAATGGAAACATTTTCCATTTTGACCATATTCATAGTTTCTACTAAATGAATAGCTTCTTCCCAGTTGAGCCCAAATTTGGTTTCTTCAGTAGCTATATGGAATTGCAATAAACAAGGAATAATTCTCTGATTCTTCTGAGCATAATCATTAACATCTTGAAGTAGAGATAAACTGTCAATAGATTGAATCATACTGGCAATCTTACCAACAAGTTTCACTTTATTGGATTGCAGATGCCCAATGTAATGCCATTGGATGTCACTGGGCAGCAAGAAATACTTTGAACGTAATTCCTGAGCTCTATTTTCGCCAAAAATTTTATGGCCTGCTTCATAAGCTTCCATAATCACCTCGGCAGGTTGGGTTTTAGTTACTGCTACCAATTTAACGTTATTTGGTATAGATCTTAAAATATTTTTTAGATTCTCGGCTACCGACATAATATTTTATTATAAAAAATAAACGACAAAATTAAGAAAGACCATGGAGAGATGGGATCAATATTTATAAGTATCGAGTCGTTGTGGTAATAAAAAATTGCTTGCATCGCCGAAATGACGAATGAGAGCCTGCACTGCATTGGTAAGTCTTTGTCCATTCAGGCCGCTGATAACTTCGAAGGGTTTTTGGTCTTTTATCAAGGCATTCAGGTATAATTCAAAAAGTTGTTGTCGCATATGGGGATGTTCGCGTAAAGGATCATTCACCCATGGTAAATCGATATTCATCAGCAAATAAAGCTGATAATCGTCTTCCATATAAAGATCGAGTATTTGTTGGGGACAAAAGCCATATTTTACCTCACACCAAATTTTACACACCAACATATCCGTATCACAAAATAAAAAATGTGGATTTTTGGCAGCCAGTTTATATTCGTTTTGTCTTTGCTGGCGGGCTATTATAACAATATCATCAACGTTATAAGGACGTTGGAGATTTTCGAGGTATTCACGTGCATATTCGCTTACCCATTCACCATCGAAAACATAAGCCAAGTTTTCAGCAAGCCATGATTTTCCAGTAGATTCGGGACCAGTAATAGAAATCTTATACATGACTTGCGAGGGATTTTTTCCATGAAAAGAAGCCAGAAATGGCCATAAGAAAAAAAGCCAAATATTGCAAGCCAGTAAATGCCAAGCCGCTCGAAGCAAACAAAGGAATGGCAATCACATCTCCTGCTATCCAAAAAATCCAAGTTTCAAGTCTTTTGTATGCTTGAAGAACCATAGCAACTATAAATATTGCGGTTGTAAGAGCGTCGAAAAAGGGAGATGAACTTTCGGGAACATGACTTAAGAGTAACCATATCAATAGGAATAACAAGGTAAAACTGGCCAAGGCTAACCATATTTCCTTTTTATTCAATCGTTTTATCTCGAGATGTGTTTGGTTTTGACCTGGGTGAGTCCAATTATACCATCCATAAATACTGACAATAAAATAAAATACATTAATTCCCATATTGGCGAACAGTCGAGCCTTAAAACACAAATAAACGTATAATCCCACATTTACAAGGCCAGTAGGATAACCCCAAATATTTTCCTTCATGATAAAGAAAACGCTTAAAAGACCGAAGCCTACGGCAAAGAATTCAAGGGGGGAGGTATGTTGTATGTTGGAAATCAACAAATTCCAGAAGTTTTCCATTCTGTTAAATTTCGAACAAAAGTAAGGAAAAGCTTCACTAAAGGTTATTTATTGCTGCAACATCCTAACATAGTAATATATCTTTCTATTCAACTCGGCAGGAATGAAGGGTTTATTAATCACATCATTCATTCCACATTTCAAAATATTATTCCTTACTTCGGCAAAGGTAGAAGCCGTAAGGGCTATAATTGGGACCTTCTGATAATATTCTCCCGCCATATTTCTTATTGCCATTGAAGTTTGATAGCCATCCATTTCGGGCATTTGTAAATCCATTAAAATAATGTTATATTCTTTTTGATTAACAAAATCAAGGGCTTCTCTTCCGTTTAGAGCCACATCTACCTCAGCCTGCCATCTTGATAGAAATTTAAGAGCAATCATTTGATTGATTTTATTGTCTTCTACCAGTAATATTTTTACATTAGTAAGCAATTCAAAATGATCAGCCTTCGATTCATAAGAAATGGCATCGGCAGATGATTCCTCGAAACTCAATGTAAAATAAAATCGGCTACCTTCGTCCAGATGACTTTCGACTCCCATAGTGCCTCCTTGTAACTCGACGAGTTTTCTACTGATAGCCAAACCGAGTCCAGTACCTCCGAATCTTCGGGTAGTATTGGAATCGGCTTGAGTAAATAGGTTAAAAATTTCCTTAGTTTTATCTGATGGAATGCCAATTCCTGTATCAATAACCTCAAACAGACATTCAATTTGATGGTTGCGTCTTGTTAATACACTTACTTTAACTTTAACACTTCCTCTATCGGTAAATTTTATAGCGTTGCCTATCAAATTATTTAGTATTTGATTAAGCCTTACCGGGTCGCCAAGAACATAATCGGGAAGCAAGGGATCGAATTCTGCATTTAATATAATTCCTTTATCCTGAGCCTTGAAAGAAAACAAGTTAAGTAAGTTTTCAACAATTTCTCTTACTTCCATACCCACATGTTCGAATTGAATTTTATTGGCTTCAATCTTCGAGAAATCGAGAATATCGTTTACTAGAGAAAGCAGATAATTTCCCGAAAACTCGATTGTTTTCAGGTAATCAGCCTGATCGGGGCGTGGGTTTTCGGTAGCCAATAGTTCTATAGCGCCTAAAATTCCATGTAAAGGTGTACGAATCTCATGGGTCATCACCGAGAGAAACTGTTGTTTGGCATGCATGGCTTCTTCAGCCTTTTCTCGGGCTTCTATTAAGTTTTTTTCGTAACTTTTGCGTTGGCTTACATCACGTAAAATGATAATGGTATAAACAGCATTGCCATTCTTTAAACCAGAAAGTGAAACTTCGGCCGTAAAATTCTCTCCATTAGTTCGTACACAATTTACCTCATAGATTTGTCTTTGGATTTTTTCTTTGCCCAATAAAATACTGAGGTGAGATTCATCTTCCGCCCATTGTTCCAAGAAACTATCATTTTGAAGAATAAAATGATAAGGCATACCCAAGGCTTGTTCAGCTTTTATCCCAAAAATCTCGGAAGCCGCCTTATTCCAAAAGATAACTTTCCCAGCCTCGTTGACAATCATAATGGCCTCATTGAGTGAATTGGCTAATGTTATAAATTTCTCTTCTTGAAAGCAAGCATTCTTATGCGACAATATAATTTGACATTGGCGAGCAAGTGCATCATATAATTTTTCACGCAAAACAGGCTTCAATAAAAATCCTTCAACACCAATCTGGATGGCTTCCATAAAATACTCTGCATCACTATGGGCCGAAACCACAATAGTTCTTATGTTTTTATCAAAAGACTTTATTTCTCGAATCATCTCCAAACCACCCATCTTAGGCATTTTCAAATCAGTAATGATTAAATCGGGGTGTTCATTATGAAAAATTTTCAAACCCTCTTCACCGTTTTGGGCTACGAATAAATTATCGACCCATCTCTTCATAATTTCGATGGTAGGTATCCTAATGCCTTCTTCATCTTCTACATATAAAACACTGACCGGAAACTTTTCAGACGCTTTTTGTATCATGCTTCAATCGATTGCAGTAAGGATAAAGCCAACTTTCGTATCGTTATCGAACAAGTGAAATCTAAGAACATAAGGCCCTTTATCAGACGAACGACTAAAATTAAAAAAAATATTGTTTTCAATCCCATTAAGGTCTAAAAATGAGTTTATCCAAGCATATTCGCTAAAAGGATCATAGACGAAACTATTCTGGCTGTTATTTTTAAAAAAGGTAACAAAATCGTGATATTGTTCATAAAATTCGTCATGGCTTTTTAAGCCAAAGAAGTTTAGAAAATTCGTATCAAAGGAATTCACCTTGGTAAGATCGATAATAATAATGATTCTATGACGGAAATCGAGTAAAAGTTCGAGAAGCTCATGATAATCCTCATTTTTCTTTTTAAATTCAACCAGCTTCACGGCATCCAATAGTGCTTTATCAATGGCTTCACGCTCTAAAGGTTTTACAAGGAATTTATTCACACCTATTTCTATACATTTTTCGAGATATTCGGTAAATTCGAAGGCAGTAGTAATGATGATAGGCATAAAAGGATCTTCTTCCCTAATATGGGCCGCCATGGTAAGTCCATCCATTACCGGCATCTTGATATCAGCTATGACGATATCGGGTTTGTACTTTCGATATAATTCCAATCCTTCTGCTCCATTGGC
>DIEY01000034.1:4739-44988 GCA_002418865.1 Bacteroidales bacterium UBA5762
ACCATAATTTCATCTTCTACATATAATACCTTTATGGGATATTTTTCCATATACTATTTTAAATTTTTAAAACACAAAAGTATTCAAGGCAAATATTAAACAAAATTATTTATTTTTATGATATATTATTCTATTTTGATGGAAAAATCGGGCTTTTATTAAATTTAACTGAGTTGAGCAAAATTCAGCTTCATCATTCTAAATTTCATTATTCAATGTTTTGTGGATAAAATATCTTAATCCATAAAGAAAAAATATTACTCATACAACTCTATGATAAACTCAGTTCCGTCAGAAGTATTTTGAGCATATAATTTTCCATTCATATTTTTTTCTATGATCATTTTCGACATATATAATCCAAGGCCTGTTCCCATTTCCTTTGTGGTAAAATAAGGTTCGAATATCTTGTCGAGAATATCAGGGTCTATACCTCCGCCATTATCACCTATTGCAAGTGTAATCTTATCGAAAGTTTTCTTCAAATGTATGTATACACGAGGCTGGCCTATTCCTCTTTCAACCAACACCTCTTTTGCATTATTCAAAATATTGAGAAGGACCTGGGCAAATTCATTGGGATAACCTTCGAGTACAACGTTTTTGTCGCATTGGGTTTCGATAAGGATATTATTGTGCACGAATGAAGGCCGAATAAATGAAAGTGCATAATCTAAAGTATCACAAATATTGAAAGCCTGCTTCCCATTGGAAGGTTTAAAAAAGTTTCTGAAATCATCGATAGTTTTCGACATATAGGAAATAACTTCCATAATTCGTTTGATTTTTTCATCGAGATATTTTTTATCAAGTTCGCCATATTTTGCAGCATCCTGAATATTTTGAATCATCATAGCAATAGAGGTTAAAGGCTGCCGCCACTGATGTGCTATATTTCCAATCATTTCTCCCATAGCCGCCTGTCGAGACTGTGTAATCAACATGTGATCCTTCTCGCGTAATTGCCTAACGCCTTCTGCAATTTTCATCTCCTGCTCATCATAAACCGATCTAAGCTTTTGCATCATTCGGTTGAAATTTTCCAATAAATGATCTATCTCAATAATACCCACTGGATTAAGTAATGTTGGAGGTTTATCGGAAATTATTGTTGAAGTGGTTATTATTACATAATCCAATGGAGAAGAAAGATCATTAGCTACCTTCTTGGCTCGTTTGGTTAAAAATATGAAAAATGCTGCATAAAACAAAATCAAAAAGAATATGGCAATGATACCCAATAAAATACCCAATTTATGCAAGGAATAGATGGGTGCATATAAAATATCCTTATCGACCATGGTAACCATTAGCCAGCCGGTTTCTTCTACAGGATATTTCGATAACAAAAAGTCATGACCCTTTATCTGGGACTCTTCTAAAAATTCCTTTGAATGTAAAAAATCTTTAAAGATTTGGCTTGTTTCAGGGTTTTTCAGTAGATTGAATGATTCAGGTTTAAATGTATTTTTTTTAACGGTTTCGGCATAAGTATGACTTTTTAGCTCCGAAATACCTATAATCTGTTCTACTTTCGGAGGCATGGCCAAAATATCACCGGTTTTGCTAACTAAAAAGGCCATCCCCTCCCATGGGATTTTCAATCGAAGTATATGCTTGATGAAATTTTCTATAGTGATATCTATCCCTGCCACTCCTTCGAGAAAATCACCATTATATATAGGAACTATGCATGAAGCCATCCATCCTTTACCTGCAGGATCGAGATAAGCTTCTGTCCAAACTACTCCTCGTGATGGATTATGTATGGCATCGGCCTCATAATAAAAATTAAAACTCGGTATGTTCAACCCAGGCTCAAATTGCTCATAGGTCTTTTCTATGAATGGATAATAACGATTCATATTATCATAAGTATTCAAATAAACTGCTACAATATTCGAGTCGAGTTCTTTGATCTCTTTGAATAAAGGATCGAGGGCTTCGGTTTGTATGGCTTTAGTAAAACTTTTTGAAGTGAAAGGAATTAAATTAGAATAATAAATGCTACTGCCCCCATTGTCATTTTCTTTATACATACTCCCATTAGCAGCAATTTTCAAGATAGGTGGTTCGGCAGGCAGCGGATATCGATCGGGCTGTTCGAAAAAGCGTTGATTTTCACTCTGAAGAATTCGCGCAAACTGACTGATTTGCTTCAACTCTAAATTGATCTTCTCGGTTTCAAGCTTGGATATTTCACTTAAGTTCACTTTCGCTTCTTTAAGCAAAGTCTCCTTAGCTTTATTATCTTTATAAAAATTGATTGAAAAATAAAGAATCAACAGCATGACTTCGATAATCATGATAGGAATCAAAGCAGCCTTGATATATTCTCGTCTGATGATGGTTCGAAATGAGTCCTTAGTCGTTTTATTCATATTTTATTGAAATACTCCCATTTGATGAATAAGCTGTTATAATATAATACAAATATATGCATGTTAATCAATAATCAACGAGTTTATAATAATTTTTTACTTTTATGGCCATATTTATGAAAACCACAATAATTATAAAATCAAAGGACATGCGTAAAATTATTCGAAATGTTGTAATGTCATTTAGCCTCGTCATTGCACTTGCATCTTGTATAAAGCAAGAAAACAACAAGGTAGAAGACGATATTATAGGTCCCAAGTCATACCAATTAGAAAGCGACCTCTTAACTCCCGAATTGCTCTGGAACATTGGCCGCATAAGTGATATTCAACTTTCACCTAATGCCAGTGAAATTCTTTTTGGAGTTACCTGGTATGATTTAGACAAAAATAAGGGCAACCGAGAGCTTTATATTATGAACACCGATGGAAGCCAGCGCCATCAGATCACACATACTCAGGTATCGGAATATGATGCTCGGTGGACACCAGAGGGAAAAATTACCTTTATCTCCACGGAATCGGGTACTCCTCAGGTTTGGATAATGGATAAAAACGGAAAAAACCGCAAACAGCTTACTCGAGTAAAGAATGGAGTCAATGGGTACAAGTTTTCAACTGATATGTCGCTTTTGGTCTATGCCACGGATGTTCCCCGCCAAAGAATCAAGGAAGAGCTCTTCGAAGGACTCGACAAAACCAGCGGCCGCTTGATGAATGATTTGATGTATCGACACTGGGATTCATGGGTAGATGCTTATTCACACCTATTCTTCGCATCTTTCGATGGCCAACAAGTAAGCGAAGGCATAGACATCATGGAAGGCGAACCATGGGAATCGCCCGTGAGGCCTTTCGGCGGGATGGAACAAGTAACCATTAGCCCCGATAGTAAAACCATTGTTTATACATGCCGAAAAAAACAAGGCAAAGAATATGCTTTGAGCACCAATACCGACCTTTATGCTTATTCGTTGGCGACTGGCCAAACCACTAATTTAACCTCGGGAATGATGGGCTATGACATGGAACCCGTATTTTCACCCGATGGAAAATATCTGGCATGGTGGAGTATGGAAAGAGATGGCTACGAAGCCGACCTCCAACGCTTGTTCTTGCTAAATCTAACCACTGGTGAAAAAATCTATGCCAGCAAAGATTTCGATGGAGATGTATCCCAAATCGCATGGAGCAAAACTGGCGACATGATTTATTTTATCAGTAATCATCAGGCTACTTATCAGATTTATTCCTATTCTCTGGCGGATGGTAAAATCAGGCAAATTACTGATGGAATGCACGATTTTAAAACCGTTGTGGATGGTGGCAATAAGCTCTATGGAATTAGAATGACTATTCAACAACCCGACGAGATTTTCTCCATCGATCCCAGTAATGGAGAAATTACAGAAATTTCGTTCATTAATAAAGATTTATTCTCTCAGATTACCTTGGGGAGAGTAAAAGAACGCTGGACCAAAACCACCGATGGAAAAATGATGAAGTCTTGGGTTATTTTTCCTCCTCATTTCGATAGTTTAAAATCGTATCCTACTCTACTTTTTTGTGAAGGAGGCCCTCAAAATGCTACCAGCCAATTTTGGTCGTATCGATGGAATTTTCAACTTATGGCAGCTCATGGATATATTATTGTTGCTCCCAATCGAAGAGGAGTGCCGGGTTTTGGGCAAGAATGGAAGGAACAAGTGTCAGGGGATTATGGTGGCCAAAATATGAAGGATTATTTTTCGGCCATTGACGATATAGCGAGCGAACCATGGAGCGACGAAAACCATCTGGGTGCCGTAGGTGCAAGTTATGGAGCATTTAGCGTCTACTGGCTGGCAGGACATCACAATAAAAGATTCAAAGCATTTATTGCCCATGATGGCATGTTCAATCTCGAATCTCAATATCTTGAAACAGAAGAAATGTGGTTTGTAAATTGGGACCTCGGTGGTCCTTACTGGGAGAAAGATAATGCCATCGCACAGCGCTCCTATGCCAATTCGCCTCATCATTTCGTAGATAAATGGGATACTCCCATATTGATTATTCATAGTGAAAAAGATTACCGAATTGTAGCTTCTCAAGGCATGAGTGCCTTTAATGCCGCGGTCCTTCGTGGAATTCCGGCCGAATTTCTGTATTTCCCTGACGAAAATCATTGGGTGTTGCAGCCCCAAAACTCAGTGCTCTGGCAACGCGTGTTCTTCGACTGGCTTGATCAATGGTTGAAATAAAAATATCAATGCCTTAAGCCTGCAAAAAAATAAACCCTCCATATTTCCTCTATCTCATATCGAGATTGTTTGGGTGTTTCTGTTCAGGTATGATACATGAAATAAAAATGAAAAGCAATTGAGCAAAATCTTTATCTTTCATTTAATACTTCAGTTTTTCAGGCTTATAACTTCTATACATTAGGCTTATTCACAATTTCTTAATAAAACCCAAATCAAACCATAAAATAAGCTCCGTTTCTTTGCACAATTTATAATAATTTTGTAAAATTTTCTGCTGATAGATGATGATCAGAGATTTATGAAATAAGATATAAACTGATCATTTTCTTTCAACTCAATTATTTTTAAATCATTAAGAGATGCCTCCTCATAAAAAAATAAGAGTAGCATTTTTTGCCGACATTCTTGTCCGTGACTTCGATGGCGCCATAAAAACAATGTATCAACTGATAGACAAGATTCCCGAAGAAGAATTTGAATTTATGTTTTTGACGGGTATGCCACCAAAAGAAAAGATAAACCATAAGATAATAAAAATGCCGAGCATTGTTTTGCCATTCAATCCCAACTATAAAGCCGCTCTCCCCTATTTCAACAATCATAAAATCACAAAACAGCTCAACGATTTTAATCCTGACGTCATTCATATAGCAACACCTTCGCCATTGGGCTTTTTCGCATTAAAGTATGGTAAAAAGAATCAAATCCCAATCTTGTCTATCTACCATACCAACTTTCTTTCTTACATGAAACATTATTTCAAACTTTTGCCGTTCCTTATAAAACCAGCAGAATCGGTGGTAAAGCGTGGATATCGTAATTTCTACAATTTTTGCAAAATGGTTTACGTGCCCACCATAGAAATGATAGAAGAGCTCAAGGAATGTGGTGTAAATGAGAATAACCTGAAACTTTGGAAAAGAGGAATAGATATCAATATTTTTAATCCTTCAAAAAAGGATGAAAATTACATACGACAACTCACTAAGAATGATAAACCAAATATTTTGTTTGCCTCAAGATTGGTTTGGGAAAAAAATCTGGAAACCTTGTTCAACATTTACGATGAAGTGCAAGCCCAGCAATTAGAAGTAAATTTTATTATTGCTGGGAGCGGAGTTGCGGAACAAGAAGCACGTAAACGAATGAAAAATGCTCTTTTTCTCGGATATATAGACCACGATAATTTAGCAAAAGTCTATGCCTCCTGCGATATTTTCGTTTTTCCTTCTGTTACAGAAACTTTCGGGAATGTGGTAGCCGAAGCTATGGCATGTGGCTGCGTGCCGGTGATTGCCCGTGGCGGAGGTTCAAAGGAATTAATAATAAACGGAAAAACAGGCTTTTTGTGCGAACCTTACAACGCAAGTGAATATGTTGATAACATTAAAACCCTACTCTCTAATACTGCTCTCAAAGAAAAAATGCGATCACACGGTATAGAATATGCTTCGACCTTACATTGGGATTATCTGGTGAAAGAGTATTTTACCGATCTTAAAACTTTAGCTGCCTTACGCTATCCTTCCTCTGCCAAAGATGACACCTTGGCAAAGGAAATTTATCCGACTAATTTTGCAATATAAGAATTTCATAAGAATACGGATACTTATCTTCTAATCCAAAAAAATGGCAAGGATTAAAAAATACCAGAAATACATTATCGCCATTTTAATGTTATCGGTTTTAATACTGATAGCTCGCTTTATATCCGAAATTGATTTTCATTCTTTAACGACTTATCTTCGTAAAACACCGTCAATGTTTGTGCTGGTCGTGATTACTTCATTTATTGCCTATGTTTTATCTGCCACGGGATGGATGTTGTGCATGGGCGATGAAGGAAAGAAGACCTCTATTGCCGAAGTTTTTGCCGTTAGGCACGTCGGTGAAATGCTTGGAGTGTTTAACCCAACCAGTATCGTGGCGGGCGACATGTTCAAAATTTCCTTAATTACCAAAAATGGGATAACTAAACAGAATGGTATAAGTTCAATCTTGTTATTGAGGATGATAAACTTTTTATCAGCTATGTTGCTGATTATCATCTCCATAATTTATTTAACCTTCGGAAAACTCAGTAGCAGTACTGAAGCTATTATTATTTTTATTATGATTGCTGTGGCCATTGCATTCGGTTTCCTTCTGGCAAAATATCTTTTGGACGATCATTTATACTTTGGAAAAACGATGGAAAAAATCCGCTCTAAGACGAAATGGCCCTTCCTGAAGGAAAAAACAATAGACTCTTGTTACGAGATAAATACAATAGCATCTTCTTATTTCAAGAATAATAAATTAAAATTTTCACTGGCTTTTCTTTTAATAACCTTTCATTGGATTTTTGGAGCATTAGAATTTTTCATCATCCTACAAACCTTACATATTCCTATTTCGGTTGTAGATGCAGTAGCAGTTGAAATGGGCGTCTCCCTTTTCAAATCTTTGGGTGCCGTAGTTCCAGGACAAATCGGTATTGAAGAATATGGTAATAAAATTATGCTCGATGTTATTGGGATTGCAAGCAACGAGATTTGGTTTGTTGTTTCATTAGTAAGAAGATCGCGTCAACTATTTTGGCTGGCTATAGCAGGAATTTTTCTGCCGATTATCTCAAAAAAAAAATCTTATAAAACCTTATAAATGCCCGAAGAAATTCTATGCATTACTCATAAATATCCCCCATTTATAGGGGGGATGGAAAATCAGAGCTATGAGCTAATCAAAGGATTATCGGGTTATTACCAAACACACATCATCGCCTATCAGGGCAAAATGAATAAATTTCTTTGGTTTTTAAAACTCAGGTGGAAGGTTAAATCCTATCTTAAACAACATCCCAGTATAAAATTGATTCATTTGAACGACGGAACCTTGGGTGTTGCCATGCTCTGGTTGCAGAAAAAAACTCGCATTCCCATCGTCGTTACTTATCACGGCCTGGACATAACCTTTCCCTCAGCTTTCTTTCAAAACAAACTTGTACCAAGATTAAGAAAATATGACGGGGCCATTTGTGTAAGTGAATTTACCCGCCAGCAATGCCTCAAAAAAGGTTTCAACCAGAAAACAACTTTCACGGTTAATAACGGAGTAAATACCAGCCTCGGAGATATTCCTTTTGATGAAACAATAGTGCAAAAACTACAGAATATCTATGGAATTGATATTGCCGGTAAAAATGTACTTGTTTCTACAGGAAGACCAGTTAAACGAAAGGGGTTTTCGTGGTTTCTGAAAAATGTCATGCCTTTATTGGATGATAACACCATATTTTTAATGATGGGCCCATTGAAAAAAGAGCAAACACAATTCGAAAAATTCGTGCAAAAACTTCCTCGAAACATTGGCTATAAAATTCATCTGTTGTTCGGATTTCCAACCGACAAACCGGAAATTGTCAAACAATTAGCCATACAAAAAAATGCTTACCATTTGGGAAAGGTTTCGGATGAAGATCTTTATCAGATTCTATCGATAGCCGATTTATTCGTGATGCCTAACCTTTCTTTCCCAGGCGATGTTGAAGGATTCGGTCTGGTAGCTCTCGAAGCCAGTATGCGGGGAACCTACGTGTTGGCGTCCAATATTGACGGAATCCCTAGTGCAGTGATACATAACCAGAACGGCATACTCTTACCCAGCGGCGATGCACAAGCATGGGCCAACAAGATACACGAATTGTTAAGCGATAAAAATAGACTTAAAATCTTATCAGAAAAAGGAAAAGAATATACTCAACAACACTTTTCATGGAAAATGATGGCGGACGGATACATCAACGTATTCGACCGATTCATTTCTTTGTCATCGACGAAGTAACTCGAACGATATCATAGAAAATTCCTCCATACCTTAACGATTCGTTGTCCGAGCTCTAACGAAATGCAAATCTAAAACGACAAGAAAACAATTATTTTATTCGATCAAATTATAAAATCTCAATTTATTACTCATCAATGAATATAATAATTTACAACACTCTGTCGAAATACACGTTTTAGCATTAAAAATTCAAAGAAAAATTATACTAATATTGGTGATTCTAAGAGACATCTTTAGCTTTACGTTGTGACTGATAAATTATATAGTTGAGACAAGCCTCTTTTAGTGAATTCGAATTTCAAAATTTTTATTTTTGTCAGAAAAACCAAAAAACATGGCAGAAAAATTTTCGAGAAGAGATGTATTAAAGGTATTGGGTCTCACCTTAGGCGGAACATTATTGCCTAAAATTTCATGGCCAAAGGACGAGTCAGTTTATCCCCTTATTTTACCAGAAGAACCTGCTGTCCCACTTTCCAAGCCTATTACGGCTATAACCCTTGGAGCAGGCTCAAGGGGAAATGTATATGGTAATTATGCTCTTTATTATCCGGAACAGCTGAAGATTGTTGGCGTGGCCGAACCCATCCCCATTCGTAACGAAAGATACAGTAGGCTACATCATATTCCCGATGAAAATCGATTTATTACATGGGAACAGGTATTCGAACGTCCTAAATTTGCCGATGCCATCATCATTACGACCCCCGACCGATTACATTATGGTCCAGCAATGGCCGCCCTCAAAATGGGTTATGATTTACTCTTAGAAAAACCCATAGCTCCTTCGGAGAAAGAATGTTTAGACATTCTGGAGCTTACCGAAAAAACAGGGCAAGTTGTAGCTGTTTGTCATGTTTTAAGATATTCGCCTTATTTTATCAAGCTGAAAGAACTCGTACAAAAAAAAGCTATTGGTGAATTGATTAGCATTCAGCACATGGAACCCATAGAGCATATACACATGAGCCATTCATACGTGAGAGGCAATTGGCATAATTCTAAAGAATCTACCCCTATTATTCTTGCCAAATCTTGTCACGATCTCGATATTTTGCGATGGATTGTCGATAGGCCTTCAAAACGAATTCAAGCATTTGGCGATCTCAGTTGGTTTAAAAAAGAAAATACTCCTCCAGGAGCAACTCCGCGTTGTATGAATGGATGTGCCATCGAAAGTAGTTGTCCTTATTCGGCCATGAAAATTTATTACCGAGAACGTGGCTGGCTCTATGTTTTTGATTTACCCGAGGAGAAGGAAAAACAAGGCGACGCTATACTCGAATACCTGCGTACTACAAACTATGGCCGTTGTGTCTATGATATGGACAACGACCAGTGCGATCATTATATCACCAATATTGAATTTGAAGGAGGTATAACGGCTAGCTTTAGTATGGAAGCCTTTACTCCGTGGGGCGGACGTCGCACCCGTATTATGGGGAGTATGGGCTATATTGAAGGCGATATGGACAGATTCACCATATACGACTTTCGTACTGGTAAATCGGAAACCTTAGAATCTAAGGCCATAGATGTTGAAAATTACGAACATGCCGGACATGGTGGAGGCGATTGGCGACTGGTATCCAACTGGGTTCAAGCTGTGGACCAACATAATCCTAATCTGCTTACCTCTACCATGAGTCAATCCATCGAAAGCCATATCATGGGTTTTAGAGCAGAAAAAAGCCGTTTGAATGGTAAAGTGGAAAACATCAATATGTAAATATTCCACTATCGATGAATATATCTCATTTTTTTGACCATTGGCCTTTAATCAGTTAACCATCGGAAAACTCATAAAGAGAAATCCTGAAAAATTTCTAATTATAGCATTCTCAATATTAACGATGACTATCGAAGAGTATTACTGGTTTTTGGCTTCATCTACGGCTTTGAAACCTGCTTCCATAAATACTTCGGAAATAGTGGGATGTGCATGTACTGTTTTTGCTACATCGAAAATAGTGGCCTCGACTTGCATAAATGCTGAGGCTTCCGAAATCATATCAGTTGCATTAGCTGCAATAATCTGAACACCCAGTACCTGACCATATTTTGCTTCCGATAAAATACGTATAAATCCTTCGGTATTGCCTTCACATAAAGCTTTCCCATTGGTTGAAAGCGGATACTCCGTTACACGATATTGTAAACCTTGGGCCTTTAATTGAGCTTCGGTAGGGCCAATCTGGGCAACTTCGGGAAGTGAATACATATTCAAAGGAACTTTACTTATATCGATTTCTTCCTTTATTCCCTTGATAAAATTGATAGCCTGATAGCCTTGGGCCGAGGCTGAATGAGCAAACATTAGCCTACCATTCACATCGCCAATAGCCAAAATATTTGGATAATTGGTTTGTAAAAATTCATTTGTAACTATAAAACCTTCTTTCACATCCAAAGGAATTTCACAAGGAGGAATAACTCCTTGACGAAGTTTTGAATTAATAACTATATCGCAGGCCACCTTGTGATCGCCCACAATAAGATAATTACCTTCGAAATGGCTTGTATCTGCAATATCATACGAATTGAAAATAACCTGAATTTTGTCATTTTGAAGTTTATTCAACATCCAATTAGCAAGATATTCATCAGCCATAGGCATCATTCTATTGTAAGGAACAAGGAGAGTGACATTTCTGTCGATAAGATTAAAAAATTGAGCCAGCTCTATGGCAATGGAACTTTCTCCGACTACAACGATATTTTGGGGTATTTCTTCAAGTTGATATAAACGCCATATCTCCATAACCTTTTCGGGAGGCAATTTTGCTTTTAAGGGCAGATGATGCGAACCTGTAGCAATAATAATATGCTGTGCAGTTAGTAAACGGTTTTCTACGGAAATAGAATGATCGGAAGTTATACGAGCCTCACCTTCAATAATGTCGACACCGTTTTTCTGTAACATTAAAGAAACTCCAGCAGTAAGTTGACTTGAAATTTGTTGAGCCCTCTTGCTTGCTTGTTGCCAGTTAAAATGAATTTTCGCTTGATCAAGGCCTTCGACACCAAAATCATAAGCCTGATCTTTAATCCGACGATAAAGTTTAGCACTTTCGATGATTGCCTTTGATGAAATGCATCCACCATTCAAACATATTCCACCGATACGACGTTTCTCGATGATTGCTGTCTTCAATCCAACCTGACCGGCCCTTATACCAGCCACATAACCTGCTGGACCAGCTCCTATTATAATAACATCATAATCCATATTTTCTAATTGATTTTATAATTATTCCATAATAAGTGAAATGGGATCTTCCAGATAGCTCATCAAGCGGTTGAGGAAGCGTGCCACCTCTCCCCCATCTACTATCCGATGATCCACAGATAATGAAAGAGGTAAAACCATGCCTTTGGTAATTTCACCATTTTTAATAACGGGTTTTTCGATTAGCCGGCCAACACCTAAAATGCCAACTTGTGGGTAATTGATTACAGGTACGGCAAATTGCCCACCAATTGATCCATAATTGGTTACGGTAAAAGTCCCATCCTTCATATCCTCTAAAGTAAGTTTTCGGTTACGCGCTTTCTCTGAAATCTCATTGATTTGACGTGCAATCTCGAAAATGCTCAGTCGATCTACATTGCGAACAACTGGAACTACCAAGCCATCTTCGGTATCTACAGCAATACCAATATTATAGTATTTTTTGTAAATAATGCGATTGTTATCCAAATCGAGCTGAGAATTCAATACTTTGTGATATTTCAGTGACATAGCAAGAGCTCGCAAAATAAACGGCAAATAACTTAGCTTAACTCCTTTTTCAGCGAAAGCCGATTTATACTTTGAACGTATTCTAACCAGTTCGCTTACTTCTACTTCATCGAAAACACTCATGTGGGCGGCATTGTGTTTCGATTGCGTCATATTACGAGCAATGGTCTTACGTATCTGGGTCAAGTTCTCATATTCTACTTGCGCTCCTAAGGTTTCTACAACTTGAGTTACGGATTGGGCAGCTGAAGGAGTCGTGGTCTGCTTCTTGATATAATTTTCGATGTCTTGTGTAGTGACACGACCCGAAGGACCGGTTCCACGAATCTGATTGATATCAACTCCCAATTCCTTGGCCATTGCCCGAGCCACTGGAGTAGCCAAGGCTTTTCTGGCGGGCTTACCTTCGACAACAGAAGGTTTATTTTCTAAGCCTTCATCTCCTGAAGGCAAAAAAGCAGCATTGCTTGCAACTTCGAGAGTGCCCACCACTCCAGCAGCTTCTTCAACAGGTTCAGTTTTATTGGCTTCAGCAACCGCAGCCTCACCCTCAACGCCTTCTATTTCTATCTCAACTAAAGGAGAACCTACACGAATGGTTTCTCCTATCTTTCCATAAGTTGCTACAATTACTCCTGATTTTGGCGAGGGTATATCGGTAACTACCTTATCGGTTTCCATATTTACAATAGGCTCACCTGCTTCTATCTTCTGGCCTTTCTGCACATACCATTCGGCAATAGTACCTTCGTCGAGCCCTTCACCTATATCAGGAAAATTAAATATATATCTCATATTCTGAAGTTTACCTTTTTAAATTAAAATTTCATCGTTTTAAGGATGTGATAATAAATCTTTTCGGGTGAAATGATGTAATGAGGTTCGCCTTTAGGCAAAGGGACTATGGTATCAAAACCGGCAACACGGCTCACAGGAGCTTCAAGATTTAGAAAGGCTTCCTCGTTAATAATGGCAGTGAGTTCAGCACCCGTGCCAAAAGTCAAGGGTTCTTCATGCACAATAACCACACGACCAGTTTTTTTAACTGATTCTATAATCGTTTGACGATCAATAGGATAAATAGAACGAAGATCGATTAATTCAATAGAAATACCATCTTTCTTGGCCATCACCATGGCTTTCTGGGCTTCGCGAATCATTGCACCCCAAGCAATCAGTGTAAGATCTGTGCCTTGCTGCAAGACTTTAGCCTTCCCCAAAGGAATGCTATATTTTTCTTCGGGAACCTCTTGTTTAATAGCGCGATATATGCGTTTTGGCTCCATAAATATAATAGGGTCTTCACTTTCGATGGCCGAAATGAGTAAACCTTTGGCATCGTAAGGAGTTGAGGGAATTACAACTTTTATTCCTGGAATATGCCCATAAATGGTTTCCATACTCTCTGAATGATGTTCTAGAGCATTGATGCCACCACCATAAGGGAAACGAATTACCATCTGCATTTTATACCTTCCACGCGAACGGTTGTGAAAACGAGCTACATGACTAATCATCTGATTGTAGGAAGGATAAACAAATCCACAAAACTGAAGTTCTACAATAGGTTTCAATCCGTTAGCAGCCATTCCAACTGCGCTTCCTACAATGGCTGATTCGGCAAGTGGCGAATCGAAAACACGATTAACACCATATTTCTTCTGTAAACCTTCGGTTACTCGAAACACACCACCTTCAACTCCAACATCTTCTCCATAAGTCACAATTGTAGGATCTTCCTGAAATTTGATATCGAGGGCATTATTGATTGCCTGTACCATGGTCATAACTTTCATTGCAAGGTCTCCTTCCATTTTAAGAATTTTTCGTGTTCAATCTGTTGTTGTTTTAAATCGTCGGGCATATCCACATAAGTGTATTTAAATACATTTTCGAGGGGATAAGCAGGATAGTTTTCGGCTTCGTTAAACTGGCGTTCGACTTCTTTTTTAAATTGTGCCAATAGTTCATCTTCTTTGGAAGCATCATAAATATTATTGGCTACCAGATATTTGCGAAGACGATCGATAGGATCTGTAGCGGCCATCATTTCTTCCTCGTCCTTAGTTCGATATTTAGTAGGATCATCGGAAGTAGTATGTGAACCGCGACGATAAGTAAAAGCTTCTACAAGGACAGGGCCATTGCCTGCACGAGCATATTCAGAAGCTTCATTCAAAACCTTTACCATGGCAAATAAATCATTACCATCTACCTTAATTCCAGGTATTCCATAAGCATAAGACTTTACGGCTACATTCACAGAACGAGTTTGCATTTTAAAAGGCACTGAAATGGCATATTGGTTATTTTGAACCACAAATATTACAGGTGCCTTCCAAACTGCTGCAAAATTGACGGCTTCCGAAAAATCGCCCTCCGAGGTACCTCCATCCCCTACAACAGCATAAACTACACTATCTTCGTTCTTGTATCTGATAGAATAACCCAAACCAGCAGCATGCTGCAATTGAGAAGCAATAGGAACCGAAATAGGAAGAATATTTTTGGCATTTTTAAAAACTGTACCATCTTCATATCCAATAAAATACAGAAAAACTTCCTTCAATGTAGCTCCTTTAGCCAGCCAGGCTCCTAATTCACGAAATGCTGGTACAAACCAGTCCTCATCACGCATCACTACGGCGAGTCCACCCGAAATGGCTTCCTGACCAAAATTTGGTGGATAAGTGTACATTCGCCCCTGGCGCTGGTAAGAAACAGCCATTAAATCGGCAGTACGAGCAAACAACATGTCCTTGTAAGCTTTGATGAGTCGTTCATTTGATATTTCAGGCAGATACTTAGGCTCTTGAACCCTTCCTTCATTGTCCATGACCTGAAACATCTTGTCATCGAGTGGATTATATTCCGAAAATAATTTCAGTAAATTCATAGTTTTAACAGAATGATCGTTGATAACTGTTTGTTTCATGAAATATCTATTTTTTAGACCCCTTCTTAACACCAAAATCTCAAAGATTGTTCATTCTTAAGTTTGAATAAAATACTTAAATAACTTCTTGTTGAATATTCAAATAATTGCCCTCGTATATATGAATAAAAATATTTTAATTTTGCACTCGAATTTCTAAAGCATTAATTCATTATTACTGATGGATTTAATCATATTTCTGAGTGTTTATTTAATGGCTTGTTTGGTATTAACCTTTCTATCTTACAGAAAAAAGATCAACTGGTGGCTTACTTTGATCATAAGCATTTTAGTGACACCGCTAGGAGGTTTTATTTATTATCAGAGTAACAATCCCATCAAGGTGTATAAAGAAGCTCGATACAAATGCCGCCGTTGTGGATTTTATTTTACAGAGGAATCGACCTTTTGCCCTTATTGTGAACAAGACGGTCACAAAATTCCCTTGAAAAAAGTATATGTAGATATGACCTAACCCCCTTCTACTATGCCAAAGTTCGGGAAAATTTTGTACCTATTGTTCATTTGTACGATTTTGACTGGCCTTCAGGCTTATTCGCAAAATCCAAAAATAGAGCATCACTTATTAGGAGTGATGACATTCAACATAAGGTTGGATACTCAAGAAGATGGTAAAAATGCATGGCCTTATCGGAAAACAGCCGTTATTAAAATGTTGCAAAAAACACATCCCGCTATAATAGGTTTACAGGAGGCCTTACATTATCAGGTAGAGGAAGTTGCAAAGGATTTACGAGATTATGCCTATTATGGTGTTGGACGGGACGATGGAAAGCAAGCAGGCGAGTATTGCCCTATTTTTTTCGATTCTAAAATTTTTTCATTAAAAGATAGCAAGACCTTATGGCTGAGCGAAACACCTGAAGTTCCCGGCTCAGTAGGATGGGATGCAGCCTGCAAACGTATAGTCAGTATCGTTTTATTGAAAGAAAAATCAAGCCAAAGAGAATTATATGTGCTCAATACACACTTCGATCATCGGGGAGAAACGGCCCGAATAGAAAGCGCTCAAATGATAAGCAGGCTTTGCCAAGAGCTGAGTCAAAAGGCACCCGTTATTCTTCTTGGAGATTTCAATGCTTCCGTAGAAACCGATGTATATAAAATATTATCCGCATCAAGCACACTGAGGGAAGCACAAACCATTGCAGAACTAGCAGAAATAGCCGACAACTGCACATTTACGGGCTTTGATGGAGATTCCTGCGAGCATATCGACTTCATTTGGGTGCCCCAGAATGCAAGAGTTAAACTTTACAAAATCATTCTCAATCAAACACCACAAGGCTGGCTATCGGATCACCGCCCTATTTATTGCGAAATAGAAATTTAGATTTATTGAAAATCTTTCATGGCTTTTTGCAAAGCATCATAATAATAATCTCTTCTTTCACCTCTGATGAGATAAGCATTGATTTCATTATCGAGTTGTTGCATTTGCGTTTGGAGTTCGGCTAATTGTTTCGAGTCATTTTCATTTCCCATATCTGCACTTGGCACTAAGGCTTGTTGCTTTCGCAATAGCTCTATTTTTCGTGCAATAAAATCATCCAGTACTTGTTTTTCGGATTCACTCACAACGCCTTTAGAATAACTTTCTATCGTCGCAGGAGTGTAATTGATCTGGCTTCTTTGAGTTACAGTCTGTTGAGTTGAAGAACACGAGGCTAAAAAAAACACAAACCACAAGTATGGGAATAGTTCATTACGAAATTGGTGTATCTTACTCATTTTTATTATTATTGAATAATTGACATTTCATCGATCAGTCGTGAGGCTTGGGCATATTTATCAATAATAAACAGGCAATAGCGAATATCGAGCGTAATATTACGACATAAATCAGGATCGTACATCAAATCGCTCATTGTTCCTTCCCAGTTTCGGTCGAAATTGATGCCAATAAGCTGACCTTCAGCATTTAATACCGGGCTACCCGAGTTTCCACCCGAAGTATGATTGTTAGCTATGAAAGCTACCGGCATCTTACCCGATTTATCGGCATATCGCCCAAAATCCTTCTGCTCGTAAAGTTGTTTTAATCGGATGGGTACCTGATAATCGGCTATGGTCGAATCTTCTTTTTCGATTACACCATTAAGAGTGGTTTGGTGCAGATAATGAACAGCATCGCGAGGATAATAATCGAGAATGTTTCCGTAAGCAATCCTTAGAGTAGAATTGGCATCGGGATAAAACAAGCGATCGGGCTCCATTTCCATTTGTGCTTTCATATAAATGCGCTGCAGGCTGTCGAGTGATTGCTGAAGAGGTTTCATTTTTGCCTGAAGTTCATTCTTTTGGAATGAGGCGAATGAAGAAGCAAGTTCATAAATGGGGTCTTTGAGAATCTTCTTTGCATCTGAAGGCTTATAATTTTTCAGCAATCCAAGTAAACGTTCTTGATTTAAGAATAAAGATTTATCGAAAATTTTGGAAAGCCTGCTGCCATATTTTTTATTCCAATCGTCGAATGATGATGGGAAAAGAATATTTTGTCTATTCTTCTGATATTCATCGAGTAATACTTCCATCATTTTGAAATCAAGAGTAGAATTATAATTTTTATAAAATGAGGGAAGACCAGAAAGCAGTTGTTTTTTGGCTTTTCGAATGAGTGAAGTATCGGGTTGAGGTTTGATGGAAGCATCTATCAGAGTTTGGAATGAGCGAGCCAACGAAAGAATTTCTACTCCAAAAGCGGCCTCCGAAAGCCAAATTTCAGATACACGATAATTGGCATATTCCTGATATTTTTTCTCATAAAGTGGTAACAACCTATAGTAAGCTCCTTGTTGTGCCCATAGAGAAAATTTTCTTTCATAATCTTGTTTTCTTGAAATGGCATTAATTCGTTTGATGCCGCGATTTTCTCCCATCCATTTTTTCCATCCATTGGCTATACCTGCACTTTTAGCGGCATATTGAATGCTGATGGTTTTATTTGCCTTCATATATTCATCCATAATTCGAAGACGGATATCACGCAGGTGAATTCTGACGGGATTTTGCGATTCTGTGATAGACCGAATGACGAAAGATGGAAGGTATTCCTGAGTAGAACCAGGGTATCCATAAACAAAAGTAAAATCACCCTTTTCAATGCCTTTCAGAGAAATCGGAAGAAAACGGCGAGGTTTGTAAGGTTGATTATTCGGGTTGTAATCGGCTGGAAGGTTATTAGTATCGGCATAGATACGAAAAACCGAAAAATCTCCAGTATGCCGAGGCCACATCCAATTGTCGGTATCTCCACCAAATTTCCCTATGCTTGAAGGAGGCGCACCTACAAGGCGAACATCCCTAAAAACTTCATAAATAAAAAGATAAAATTGATTTCCATTATAAAAAGATTCAACCTCCGCCTTATAATGAGTTCCTTGAATAGCTTCCTTGGTAATTTGCTCACTGATCTCTGAAATAGTCTTCACACGGGTTTTCTCGTCCATATCGGGCCGCAGATTATCGAGAATAGTTTGACTTACATCACGCATTTCTATTAAAAACGATACTTTTAATCCGGGGCATGGCAGTTCATCTTTAAAGGTCGATGCCCAAAATCCTTCTTCGAGATAATTTTGTTGTATAGAGCTATGCCTTTGAATGTAACCATAACCGCAATGATGATTTGTTAATAGCAAGCCTTGGTCAGAAACTACTTCGGCAGTACAACCTCCACCAAATTGTACAATAGCATCTTTTAAGCTGGAATGATTCACATCATAAATATCGCGAGCGGTTATCTTCAGGCCTTTCATCTGCATATCTTTCTGATTGAGTTTTTCCAGCAGAAGAGGGAGCCACAAACCTTCATCGGCATAAGCATTATTGAATGAGAACAATAAAATTCCCAAGAAGATATAAAGCCGTATGGCACAAGTTTTAAGGAAATGAATAGGTTTGAACATATTGATTAATTTTTTTGAGATATTTTCTTTAAACATTTTCCATGAGATTGTGAATGATATCATCTACTGAAATTCCTTCGGCTTCGGCTTTATAATTACGAACAATGCGATGGCGAAGCACTGAAGTAGCCACGGCATGTATATCATCTACGTCGGGAGCAATTCTTCCATCGATAGCTGCGTGGCATTTTGCTCCGAGAATGAGATATTGTGAGGCACGAGGGCCGGCTCCCCAAGTAATGTATTTAGTAGTAAACGAAGGCGCTCCCGGCCCAGGTCGTGTACTACGAGCCAGTTTTACAGCATATTCATAAATAATCGGAGTAACCGGCAGCTGTCTGATCAAATTTTGATAATATAAAATCTGTTGGGCGTCGAGTAATTGAGAGGGTTGTTGAAGCCCAGGACCTGTGGTTGCTTCCACTATGCTAATCTCTTCCTTTAACGAAGGATAATCTAACCAGATATTAAACATGAAGCGGTCGAGCTGGGCTTCGGGTAAAGGATAGGTTCCCTCCTGCTCTATGGGATTTTGCGTTGCAAGCACAAAAAAAGGATTATCCAAGGTATAAGTTGTTCCGGCTACTGTAACAGCTTTTTCCTGCATGGATTCCAACAAAGCCGATTGAGTCTTGGGAGGTGTACGATTGATTTCATCGGCAAGTATAACATGAGCAAAAACAGGACCTTTCACAAAACGAAATCTTCGGTTTTCATCTAAAATCTCAGTACCTATGATATCGGATGGCATCAAATCGGGTGTAAACTGAATACGACTGAATGAAAGTCCAAGAACTTTAGCTACTGTGTTGACAAGCAACGTCTTGGCAAGACCAGGTACACCAATTAACAAACAATGACCTTGACTGAAGATGCAAGTAATCACTCTTTCAATGGTTTCATGCTGGCCAATGATCATTTTACCAATTTCGACCTTCATCTTCTCGTATATATCGTGAAGCTGTTCTATAGATTCCGTTTCTTTGTAAGTTTTCATAAAAAAATTGACATTTTTAAAGATTGCTAATCTTGCTTTCCTACTAATTTTTCAATCCACTGATGTTGGAATTGGCAATTGGAATAGGCAGGATTAATAAAGATATAGGTTTGCTTGATGCGTTCATTCACCCATTTTTGCAGAACCTGTTCCTTTTTATATTCTAAAGCCCAATTTTGAATACGATCGTAATCATCTTTCAGATTGGCACGGTGAGGTTTGCTTTTTTCCTTCAGATATAGCAGGCGATAGGCATCTTTCCCTTCCTCGGTTTTAAACGGGACAGGGCCTGAAACCTGGCCTGGTTCAAGCTTATCGATCACATAAAATACTTTTGGATCGAGATGATCGGGTTCGAAGCGGGTTGTACCAGTATATGGATTAATCATTAAACCACCATTCATTTTATTGGGATCGTCCGAGAATTTTTCTACAGCTTCCTCGAAAGTAATCTTTTTAGTGGTGATGAGTTGGGCTATGCTATCGAGAAAAGAAGCCGCTTTTTGAAGTTCTTCGGGTGAAATTTTAGGCGTCATAAGGATATGACGAGTATTCACAAAATCACCTCGGCGTTCGATGAGCTGAATAATATGATAGCCTGCTTTAGTTTGAACAATATCGGATATCTCTCCTTCTTTTAATTTAAAGGCGACTGCTTCATATTCGGGATATAATTCTCCTCTACCATAAAGGCCAACTTCACCTCCTTTGGCTGATGAAGCAGGATCTTCACTATATAAAACTGCCAAAGTGGAAAAATTTTCACCTTCGAGAATTCGCTTACGTAAGGCTCGAAGTTTTTCTTTAACCTCGATTTCATCGGCTAAACTTGTCTTGGGCTTCTTTACAATTTGTCCAATAACATACTCGGTATTCACCATGGGAATGCTATCATCCGGCATCTTCTTGAAATAAGAACGAACTTCGGTTGGCGTAATCTTTACATTCTTTGTCAAATTATATTGAACCATTTCTGTCCGTATTTGATCACGAATGATTTCCCTGAATTCATCCTTTATTTCATCCAGCGACTTCTTAAAATATTCTTCCAACTTTTCTTTCGATCCAATTTGCTGAATAAAATATTTTATTCGTCTATCGAGTTCGGTTTCTACTTGTTTATCAGTAACTTCTATACTGTCGATATCGGCCTGATTGAGCAAGAGTTTATTATAAAGAAGACTTTCAAGAATAGCACATTTGGTTTGTTCGGCCCCTCCTCGTATGTTTCCCTGAGCCCTGTATTGTATGTATTGATTCTCGATGTCGGAAAATAAAACCATCTTGCTTCCCACAACAGCTACTACTTCATCAATTACGACCTCTTGCTGGCTGAAAAGCCTGGCAGTTGGTACTACTAAAAATAAACTCAAAATAATAATTCCAATATTTTTCATGATTCATTAAAAAATTAATAAAATTCTATATCTTCATTCTTTAAAGCCTTTTCATAAAGATTTTCACGCATTTTACTGATTAATTCTTGTTTGCGAGTATTGAGAATGATATTCTTAATATTTTCCATTTCCATACTTAAGGGTGAAATTCCATCTTTAGTAACATAGGCATAAATGCGTACGAGGAATCTCCATTGATCGTCGGTTAAATCGATTAAGCGATTGCCTTTTAAAAAAAGCTCCTCATTAAAGGTAGTAATGGGTGCCATGTTTTGTAAATCACGAAACAAGAACCAGTTGTTAATGCTAATGTAATAATCACTGGTTCGGGTAAGGCAAAATCTTTCGAAGGCATCATAGTCGAGTATAGTATCGGGTTGCAAAAATTTTCTGGCCAATTGGGCAGCCTTTAGCGAATCTTTCGGAATCTTAACATATATCATTTTTATAATGGGTTCCCGCAAAATAAAATTTTGCTTATTTTTTTGATAATAATCTTCGATTTCTTCTATGAGAACCACAGTATCGAGTTTTTGCTCAATTAGACGGCTTTCGTAAGTATAAATGATCAATGAGTTGCGATAATCTTCCAGCTGTTTCTTGAAGTTCTTTTCTTCGGCAGATAGATTCTTTTCGGCATAATGAAGCTCAACCCTATTACGTGCCCAATTTTCGATAAAATTCTTCACAATGAGTATGCTGTCTTCTCGAGCTGTTCCATCGGGTACAATTCCCTTTATATCAGAACTATATAAATAATCATCATGAACTTTAGCCAATATAGTATCATCGTGCCTCAGTCTTTTATTCACATAATTGCATTGGGCAAACGATAAAAGGATAATACATGAAAACAAAAATATCTTACATCTCATTCAATAAAACTGCTTATTAAAAGCCAATGGCTTGATTATATACTTACTCTGAATTTTCTTTCACATCAAAAAAACTTATTGTAATTAACAAAATTAGATTCAACATATTGCGAGTTCACGGCATTTACCAAGTTTTATAGCGAATTTTCGAAACTTAGCCGAAAATTTCATTAAACAGTTGAAGTACTGAATATTTGAAGATGAATCAAAGCATAGAGAAAAATAAAGGGATTTTATAACATGAACCTATTTTAGTATTGGGCTTTGATCATTTTAAATACCTCATCATTGACTTTCCAGCTGTATTTTGAACGTAATTCATTAATCCATTCTTTTTCAAGATAATTCTGATATTCGGCTGTAATATGTCCGCGAACATCGTCCAGTGCTTTTGGTTCAGGGTCAACAATTCGGTGAAGTATTACCAACTCGAGATTGAATTTTCCGCTTTCGTCGGGGATAATTTCCTGAGTCATTTCGCCAGGTTTATGGAGTTTATCTATCAATGCATTATCACCATCAACAAATTTTTCGCGGGCAATATCTACCAATAGCGTAGAGTCTTGCAAAATTTTATTCTTTAGTGTTGCTGTGGTCATATCAGAAAGATTGATCCATTCGGCAATTTGCTTGGCAAGCTGTTTAGCCGTTTGATCATCTACAATATTTTTTACCTTTACAACTGTGGCTTCTTTACGTTGAGGCCACATATAATTATACTTCACCTTTTCATAATATTGCTGGAGCCCGGTAGTATCTTTTATGGCTTTATCCCAGACTTTTTTCTGAGTTATTTCGAAAAGCAATATCCCATCGTGATATTCTTTCATCAACAGGCCAAATTCGGGATATTTGGTTTCGAGATTAGCATCTTCATAAGCTAAGATTTCCTGATCCACATAGGCCTTATACATATTATTCACATAAACGACTTTGTCTTTTGGGGGTTGTTTTTTTTGAGTTTTATATAAATATTGAGCAAAATCAGCTTGTGAATATTTTTTATCGTCAAAGCTAAAGAGTTGCTTTTTTAATTTCTTGGCTGGAGGCATTTGCCATTTTCCAACAAAGATGCTGTCGTCCACCCATTTATAAAAATCGGAAAGAGCCTTTTGATTTTGTGAGAGTTGATATTCGTTTTTCAGACGATTAAGAACACTTTGCTTGCAGAGGTTGTATCGCATGTCTTTTTCGATTCTCTGCACAAGATCATTATAAACTTCATCGAAAGAACCCACGGGTTTGCGGTCTATCATCTTGATGATATGCCAACCATAAGAAGTGAGGACAGGTTGAGCAATTTCGCCATTTTTAAGAGGATAAACCCTTTCTACGAATTCAGGAACCAGTCGGTTGCAAGTAAACCAAGGTAAAACGCCATCACGCATGGCTGAGCCTTTATCATCGGAGAGGGTTTTGGCCAACTGGGCAAAATCTGCTCCATTAAGAAGAAGTTGATAAACCGAATCGACACGTGACTGTATGCGAAGGCTATCGGCATGTGAGGATTTGGGAGGTATTTGGAAAAAGATATGAGCCACCTGAGCCCTACCCAAAGCGGGGCGTTTATCAGTTACGTGTATGATGTGATATCCAAAATCCGTTCTAACAATATCGGAAATCTGGCTAGGTTGAGTGTTGTAGGCAGCGGTTTCGAAAGGATAAACCATGTTGAAAACACTGAAGAAACCTAAATCTCCGCGATTTCCTCTAATAAATGGATGTTGCGAAGTAGCTTCACGGTCTCGAGCCGAAGGATCTTCGGAATATTGTAGGGCAAGCTTATCGAAAGGTTCGCCTGAGCGGGCTTTTTGTAATATTTTATCCATCCTTTCCCAAGCCACTAAGGTGTCGGCTGGTAAAGCATCTTTATCGCAACGAATAAGGATATGACTTGCTCGTAAATCCCATTGCATGCGTTCATAGGCCTCATCTATCAAACGTTGAAAAACCGTAGAATCTATAAAATAAGGAGCGGACAATTGTTTTCGGTATCCTGCCAGCTCATCTTTTAATGCTTTAATTGTGTCTAACCCATTCACTTCGGCATCTCTTACTTTCAATTTAAAATTGATAAACAGATCGAGATACTCATCCATTGATTTTTTATCTGATGCTTCAGTTTGGACATTATTTTTCGAATAGATATTAAGAAATTCACTCACTCTGACAGGTTGTCCATCAATAGTAAGCAATACAGGATCTTTCAAGCTTTGAGCATTGCTATTTATATACATACATAACAAGCCCACAAAAACAGTAATAAACCCTAAAGTTTTTATTCTCATATATGAATTATATTTATATTTAATAGAATTTTCATTGATTAGCGGCTATAATTAGGAGCCTCACTGATGATGGTTACATCGTGAGGATGACTTTCGATAATACCTGCTTGTGTTATGCGGATGAAAGTGGCTTTACGAAGTTCGGCTATATTTTTACTACCCGTATAACCCATTCCCGAACGCAGGCCACCAACCATCTGAGTAATCACCTCATTCAGAGAGCCTTTATAAGGCACCCTTCCAACTATACCTTCGGGAACCAGTTTCTTGATATCGTCTTCCATATCCTGAAAATAACGATCTTTCGAACCCTTTTGCATGGCTTCTATCGACCCCATGCCTCTATAAGTTTTATATTTTCTTCCTTCATAAATGACAGCTTCGCCAGGAGATTCATCCACTCCTGCAAACAAAGAACCAGCCATAATAGTTGATGCACCTGCCGCAAGAGCCTTTACGATATCGCCAGTAAATCGAATGCCTCCGTCGGCAATTAATGGAACAGCAGTATTTTTTATCACGTCATAAACCTCCATAATGGCTGTAAGTTGTGGGACTCCTATTCCAGCTATGACTCGGGTAGTACAAATGGAACCTGGACCTATTCCGACTTTAATGGCATCGACCTCTAATTTCAAAAGCGCTTCGGCTGCTTCACGTGTGGCAATATTGCCAACCACCAGGTCTATGCCCGGAAAAGCCGATTTTACCTGTCGAGCCATTTCTAAAACTGCTTTCGAATGACCATGAGCCGTATCGACAACCACTGCATCAACACCTTCGGCTACAAGTGCATTGATTCTTTCGAGTGTATCACTGGCAATGCCAACGGCAGCAGCTACACGCAACCTGCCTTTGTCGTCCTTACAAGCATTTGGCATCGACTTAAGTTTGATGATATCTTTATAGGTGATTAAACCAATTAAATGACCTTGTTTATCAACTACTGGTAATTTTTCTATTTTATGTTGATTGAGGATTTCGGCAGCCGTTTCAAAATCGGTAAATTCTTCGGTAGTGATGACTTTCCGTGTCATAACCTCACTCACCGATTTGCGGAGATTGCGTTCGAAACGAAGATCGCGGTTGGTGATGATGCCCACCAAAACAAGATCATCATTGACTACTGGAATACCACCTATTTTGTGTTCGCGCATAATATTGATCGCATCGGCAACTCTGGCACTTACATTGACGGTTATAGGCTGAAGTATCATTCCGGCCTCTGCACGTTTTACCTTTCTTACCTCCATGGCTTGCTGTTCGATGCTCATATTTTTATGAATAACTCCAAGCCCTCCTTCCCGAGCAATAGCAATAGCCATAGTCGATTCTGTAACTGTATCCATGGCAGCCGTAACTATGGGAATTTTTACGGCAATATTTCTGCTGAAGTAAGATGAAATATCCACCTCCCGTGGCATTACCTCCGAATAAGAAGGAACAAGAAGAACATCATCGTAAGTGAGCCCTTCCCGCTCAACTCTCGCAGTTCTTTCTTTCATAACTTTTATTTTCAATTTTGCAAAAATAGAAATTTTAAAGTTTTGCGCTCCTATGGCATTGCGTTTCTTAATTGCTTCCTATAACATTGCGTTTTATAGACAAGTCATGAAGCCTAGTCGAGCAATACAAAACTACCTGATTTATCAATGTACCTCCCTTTTGAGGTCAATAAACGGATATAATACACATATACGCCACTTTCCACTTTTTTCCCTTTATACGTACCATCCCAACCTTCATCGGGCGAGTGGGTTTCGAAAATCTTCTGCCCTATACGGCTGAAAACTGCGAAATAATATTCCGTAGGATCGATGGCCGTGAGTAAAGGCTTAAAAAGATGATTCGTGGTATTGCGAAAAGGAGTAAATGCATTGGGAATAAAAAAATGATAATCTGGTTCTATGACTACTGTATTGGATTGTGATGTCTCCTTCAAAGAAAAAGGATTGCCGCTTGCTTCTATGGCCCTGATAAAATACATGGCCCCAGTTTCATGATCAATATCCGCATCACTCCATGTTGTGTCTTCAGGACTAAGCTCAGCCACAAGCGTTGTATCCACATTCACTATTTTGTAAACCATATATCCTTCTGGTCCATTGAACCAATCTTTGTATTTATTCCACTGAAGTTGAGAACCATGAGGATTTTTCAACAAAATATTCGAAGCAAGGTTCGAAACCAAAGCTTCTGCCCCACAGCTATCTATCACACGCAAACGATAATGATATTGATTCTTGGAAACATTCACAGCAGAATCTACAAAATATAAGTTAGCATCATCTGCCATGAATTCTTTTATTTGAGTAAAGTTAGCTGATTGATTAGTGCTTCGCTCGAGGAAAAACTTTTGAATAGGAGACAGGCTATCCATAAGAAATTTCAAGGCAATGAACTGATTATTGACTACCGTCCCGTATCGAATATAAGCATATTGAGGCTGAGGCGGCATTCTTACATGTAAAGATCGAACATTGCTGGAGGCCGAAATGAGAGGGTTGTTCGAATTTGCCCTAATGAAAAAGGAATATTTCACTTTGTCCTGAGCTTGAAGAAAATCATACGTTAAAGTAGATGCATTCAAATGAACAAAAGGATAAAAAGCTTCATTATTTTCACTGAGATAAATTGTATAGCCTTCGAGACCTCCTGATAAATTGGCGTAAGGTGTCCATTGAAGCCTGATGCGACCTTCACAAACGTCGAAAGCAGGCTCATTAAGCCAAATAGAATTTTGAGCCTGCGGAATCCCCATATCTTCACTCACATTTCCACAAAAATCGTAGGCCGCCACTGAATATTTCCACGATTGTGCAGAAGGATCATTGAGCGCATCAATAAAATGAGTAGTATTAAAATTTGGAATTAACGCTAATGTATCCCAAATACCTTGATCCTGCAAATAAACAATGTAACCCTCCACATCGGGAGCATTTACCTCTTGCCAACCCAAGTGTATCTGCCCATTAACCACACTAACACTATCAAAAATAGGTGTGGGCGGTTGAACAATATCATGATCAACCTTTACTATAGCAGAAACCGATTTGCAATATTCATCGTACAACTCAATCTTATAGTACCTGTCAACACACGGACGAACATCGTGTATATAACTCAGGCCGGAAGTGCTGTCAATTTTTATCCAATCTTCATTTTCTTCTCGATAAAAAATTCTATACCATCCATCATTACTCGATGGCAGAGTTTTCATCAATGCATTCCATTGCAGTTGAATATAAGTCTGATTTACAATGCTACCTACTGGAAGAATGGATGCAATGGTATCTGAATTAACCCAAAGGCCATTCGTTGTTATAGTTTTAACGAAATAATAAGCATGCATGACATTGGCATTTGCTCCAATATGCTGATATTGTGTTATACCCAAATCTGAAATATTAGCAATAAGGTTGAAAGAAGATGAAATATCGAATGAATAGTAAATTTCGTATCTCTGCAGATCAATAGTGTTTTGGCTGGGTTGCCAATAAATGGTTATGTCTCCATTCGATGACACTTCACTGCATTTCATGTTCACAGGAAATACTTGTGCCTGAACTATGGACGCAGTAAATAATAAAACCAAGCTCGCATTATAAAAATAAATCTTCATCAGAAAAGGAAAACGCAAAACACATTCAAGATATTTTTACAAAATTAACGATAAGGTCTTAAAAGCATTTATTTATTCAATGATTTAATAAACTTTGCAATATCATGAGTTTACCACGCTATTCACTATTACAAGCTTTTGCATCTACTGCTTTGGCCAAATTTAGAACCATAACATAACATTCAGAATCAATTATTTGAATTATTCTTCAAGGATGAACATTTTTATATCGAAAATTTTTATGAATATTGCAATTTAACATTCAACTTATGACCTTTATAGCACCTTCCATCTTAAGCACGGATTTCTCAAAATTAGGGGATACTATTTCGATGTTACAGGAAAGCAAAGCCGACTGGATACATCTCGACATCATGGATGGCGTTTTTGTTCCCAACCTTACTTTTGGTTTTCCAGTAATTCGGGCAATTCGGAAACATACTACAAAACCTCTCGATGTTCATTTAATGATGATAGAACCCGAAAAATATTTCATAGAATTTCGAGAAGCTGGAGCCGATATTTTAAGTGTGCATGTAGAAGTTTGCCAGCATTTGCAGCGCAATCTGTCGGCCATAAGACAATTAGGTATGAAGGCCGGAGTGGTTCTCAATCCACATACTCCTTCGATGTTTATCGAAAATGTCCTTCATGATGTGGATCTTATACTTATCATGTCAGTCAATCCGGGATTTGGCGGGCAGGAATTCATTCCTCAAACGATACAAAAAATCAAAAAATTAAAAGAATTGCTGATAGAGTCGGGCTCGAACGCCTTGATAGAAGTAGATGGTGGAGTAGGTTTAAACAATGCTCAATCACTGATAGAAGCAGGTGCCGATGTTTTGGTTGCAGGCAACAGCATCTTTTCTCATGCCAATCCCGAACAAATAATTAGCCAGCTAAAACAATTAGAGGGATGAAGTATATTTTCATTTTGGGCATGAGTTTATTTTATTGCCTGGCACAAGCACAGGAAAATGTGCTCACCGTAATGTTTTATAATGCCGAAAACCTTTTCGATGCCGAAGATGATCCAGAAAAAGAAGATGAAGGGTTCACTCCCCAAGGTTCTTATCACTGGAGTAAAGCACGCTTATATAAAAAAATAAATAACCTTGCCCGTGTAATTCTATCGGCCGATGAATGGCAAAACCCCTCTATCATTGGCATGTGTGAAATTGAAAACGACAATGTTTTACGGATGCTCACTCAATATACGGCTCTCAAATCGGTAGGCTATCGTTTTATTCATTATGAAAGTCCTGATCCACGAGGAATAGATGTAGCCATGCTATACAACCCAGATGATTTTGAGCCTTTGTCTTCGAGGCCTATAAGAATAAAAGACGAAAAGGGCCTACCTCTTCAAACAAGAGACATTCTATACGTAAAAGGCTTAGTGAGAAATATAGATACTCTGCATGTTTTTGTGAATCACTGGCCATCGAAATATGGGGGTGTAGCAGGTTCTCTTCCTCGGCGCTTTGCTGCTGCAAAAACACTCAAACAACAAGTAGATTCCTTGCTACATCTACGTGATGCCAATATCTTGATTATGGGCGATTTAAACGATAATCCCTTCGACGTTTCGGTGAAAGATGTCCTTCAGGCTTGCATAGATACAGCCAATTGCTCATCATCTCTCATCAATCTTGTGGCTCCATTGATGAAAACACAAAATATAGGAAGTCATAAATTTCAAGGACAATGGGATATCATTGACAATATCATAGTGTCGAGAACTTTGTATGAGGGAAGATTACATCTTGCTGCCCAAAAGGCTAAAATCTTTGCTCCTGATTTCATGCTAACCCCTGATAAAACTTATACCGGCCAAAGAATCTTTCGTACTTATTACGGTATGAAATACGAAGGTGGATATAGCGACCATCTACCCATTATGACCTATCTCAGCATAAAAAGTACAGATTTATAATTGAGCTCAGAAATAAAACTGAAAATTTATTCTATGCCGGCAAAATGACGCATAAACTGAACCCTTTCATACGAAGCAGGATTTTCTACATTCTTCAGGCTCATCTTACCAATAACCTCTTCAAGTGACTCATATCCATGCTTGTCCAACCAAGAATTGATTTGCTGATTTGTATC
Source organism: Bacteroidales bacterium UBA5762 (assembly GCA_002418865.1). Classification (GTDB taxonomy): domain Bacteria; phylum Bacteroidota; class Bacteroidia; order Bacteroidales; family TTA-H9; genus TTA-H9. The sequence goes on from DIEY01000034.1 coordinate 35,092, forward strand.
GGCAATGCGTGAGAAACCATAACGATATAGAACCGAAGCCATTTGTACAGCCTTTGCTCCAGCCAATAAAAGTTTCAATGCAGCTTCGCCACCATCTACTCCGGTAGATCCCGCCAAATCGCAATGCACCCTGTCGCTTAGCATGGCAATCCATCGTAAAGGAAGAGTAATCTCGCCCGGTTGACTGAAAACATGCCCACTGGTTACTTCCAGATTATCCAAATCAATTTCAGGACTGTAAAAACGATTGAATAAAACCATTCCTTGAATACCAGTCCATGACAATTGTAATAATGTCTTGGCAAGACTCGAAAAATACCAGCTTAATTTAATGCTAACGGGAATTTTAACCTCTTTAAGAACTGCCTTAACAATATCGAAATAAAGTTTTTCATTTTCTTCTCCACTACGAAAAGGATCGGAAGGCAGAATAAAAATATTCAATTCGAGTGCATCGGCACCGGCTTGTTCAATCTGTCGGGCAAAACTCGTCCATTGAGAAGCAGTTATACAATTGATGCTGGCAATGATGGGTAAAGAAGTATTCTTTTTTGCCTCTGAGATAAGTTGAAGATATCTATCGATAGCATGAGATTGAGTGTATTGATGAATATAATCCCATGCTTCTGGATAGGGCGATTCCTGAAATGAAATGGATTGATGTGCCTCAAATTTTATTTGTTCTTCGAAAATGGATTTTAACACCACAGCACCTACACCCTGACGCTCTAACTCGACTATATTTTTCAAGGAAGAAGTCAATCCGGAACTACCAGCTATAATAGGACTCTTTAAGTCTAAACCCAAATACTTTGTGCTCAAATTGGCCATATCGTCAAAATTTTAATTTCGATATTTTAGGGCACAAACCTAAAGAATTTTTCATTCGCTCAAGCTATTTTAACAAAGATTTGCTTCTTAAAAATTCTTTCTTCAAGAAACATTGCTTAATCGTTAAAATGATTAATGAGATAAATGATGAATATCACTTGAATGCGATTGACGTGATTCTTTTATGGCTGGTAGATGTTCCTCTGCCCAATTAACCAAATCGATAATGTGAGGCAATAAACTTTCGCCCAAAGAAGTAAGCTCGTATTCGACTCTGGGTGGAACCTCAGCAAACATGGTTCTTTTTACATATCCATCCATTTCGAGATTCTTTAAGGTTACGGAAAGCATCTTTTGCGAAATATCCTTTATCATTCTGTAAAGTTCATTAAAACGAACATTATGTTTCTCATTAAGAATCAGCAAAATAAGCAAAGACCATTTGTCACCTATCCTATCCATGACCGAACGCACAGGGCATTCCGACAAATCTGAGTTGTTAGATAAAAATTTTTCGATCATAATTATTTGAATTTCAATAAAACTATATTAAAGGTAAGTGTATAACATTTATGATATCATCAAAATTTTACATGATAACTTTTATATATTTGCAGCGAAAAAGTTATTCACTAACTTTTCGTTTGCAAATATAAAACATTTATTAACTAAAAAGCATGGGAAAAATGAAAAATTTAATGAAACAAGTTCTTTTACTGGGTCTTTTTACATTACTTATGACTCAGTGGGTAGAGGCCAGAATAGTGAACCGGCCAGTAAATTATTCTGATGGGGATAAGCAATTAAAAGGATGGCTCTATTACGATGATGCCATCAAGGGCGCAAGGCCAGGGGTAATAGTTGTGCATGAATGGTGGGGCATAACCGATTACATCAAACAAAGGGCCGAACAGTTAGCGGGACTTGGTTATGCAGCTTTAGTAGCCGATATTTATGGAGAAGGTTTTGTTACTTCCAATTTTCAGGAGGCTGGCAAGATTTCTCAAAGCTTCATTCAAGACCAGAATCTTTTGAGAAAGCGAGCTAATTTAGCTTTGGCTGCTATTCGGCAACAGCCCGAAGTGGATAAGAATAAAATTGCTGCTATTGGTTATTGTTTTGGAGGAACAACGGTTCTCGAACTGGCACGTAGTGGTGCAGACCTCAAGGGCGTAGTAAGTTTTCATGGAGGATTGAGTACGGTCAATCCTGCTGATGCTAAAAACATTAAGGCCAGTGTTCTGGTTTGTCATGGAGCTAAAGATAAATTCGTCAGCCCTGATGACATGAATACTTTCATCAACTCGATGAATGAAGCTGGTGTTGATTATGAATTGATTTTTTATAGCAACTCTGTGCATGGCTTTACCAATCCGGCCAACGGGAATAATCCTGAAACTGGATTGGCCTACAATGAAAAAGCCGATCTCAGATCGTGGCAAGCTATGAAAAATTTTCTTGAAGAAATCTTCAAATAAATCAAACTTAAAATTTTTAGCAACAATTATATTTTTTAATTGTTATACAACTCAATTCCTTTCTTTTATAGCACAATTGAAGAAAGAATTTATATAAAATTCATTAAAATAATGCAACAACCAGTTCAATTAGAAATGTATTACTCGATGACCTGTCCAAATTGTAAAATTCTGGATAGAATGCTTAATGATGTACTTCCCGAATATGGAGATAAGATAAAACTGAAGAAGATTTTAATTTCTTCACCTTCGGGATATATCAAGTCGTTAAAATTGGGAATACATTCTGTACCTACCCTTGTGCTGGATGGAAAGATCATTTTCAGGCAAGTGCCCGAAAAGTCAGCTCTCATTCAAACATTAAATCAAACCCTTCAAAACTAAAATTTATGGAAAAAAAGAAAAAACTCAGATGTCCTTTAGGAATTCCCGGCGGTATCATTGCTGCTCTGGTCGGATTAATTCTCCTGATAGTCAACTTAGTGAATGGAGATTATCTCAATGCTTTACTTGCTTTTGCACTTATGCTATTAGGTTTACCCTTTGTTAGAGTCACTATGATGGTGCATTTAGCCAACGATAGACTCGATGAAATTGAAGAAAAACTTAATAACAATAAAAAATAAGTTTTGATAACCTCCTAAATTATCTAATATGAACACACAGAAGATCCTTTTCTGGGCCAGTACTGGCTTACTTTCGTTGATGATGCTTTCGAGTGCATTCAATTATTTTACTAGCCCTCAAATGGAAGCCGCATTCCAACATCTGGGATTCCCCTCCTACTTCAGAATTGAACTCGGAGTAGCAAAAATCCTTGGTGTTATTGCTTTACTTGTGCCAATCACACCTTATCTATTGAAGATTTTTGCCTATTCGGGCTTCTTCATCACATTTGTCTCGGCCATCATAGCGCATATTGCCAGTGGTGACCCTCTTCAGGCGATGTTGATGCCTGTAATTGCATTAATCCTCCTCATTGTCTCCATATTTTATTACGAAAAATTAAAGCCTTAAGCGGTCTAAATTGAATTCATTCGCAAGGGCATTCGGGAGGATGCCCTTATTTGTTTCTATTGGTTTTATGAATTTCGATAGCAAACAGTATTACATTAGTTTTATGTCTGATTCATTTTTTGCATTTCAAAGAAATATTTGAATGTGCAATGAAGCAATATTGAGTTCCCTCCGACGACCTCATTTAGAGTAATTTTTACAACAAATATTATTTGATTATCAGTTGGTTGCAATTATCGAAATAGTCAAAAACGACTTTTCGGAGGGGATTCAATATTTCAAAGTTTATGGGCTTCGGCAAAACTGTAATAATTGTTGATCCCAATAATAAGATGATCGAGAAGGGTAATATCGAGCAATTTACACGCAGCAGCAATTTTTTCGGTGAGATTGACATCGGCGGCACTCGGTTGAAGGTTTCCTGAGGGGTGGTTATGCGCTATAATTAGAGATGATGCAAATTTTTCGAGGGCTAAACGCATGATTCGCTTAGGGTCAACTATCGTTCCATCTGTCCCTCCTTCTCCAATTAAAACAGGTTCACCTAAAGGATTGTTAGCCTTATTCAAAAACAAGGCATAAAATCTCTCATAATGATTATCTTCCAAATATTTCCTGAAAATTTGGTAAGCATCCTTGCTCGATTGAATTTTGCCATGTTCGAAGGCTTCTTCGGAAAGTCGGCGTTTGCCAAGCTCCAAAGCCGCTTTTATGCTGACAGCCTTAGCCATGCCAATTCCTTTATATTTCATCAAATCCGATAACTCCAGTCGCGAAAGAGACGTTAAATTGTTTTGATTATCTTGCAATATATGCTTAGCCAAATCTAAAGCGTTCTCTTCGCTATTACCCGAAGAAATCAAAATAGCCAATAATTCAGCATTGCTCAAAGAATCAGGACCTTTTTTCAGCATCTTTTCCCGAGGCCGGTCATCCTCTGGCCATTGATGAATACTTTTACTCCCTTCCTTCTTTTTCATAAAATTCTCCATTTACCAAAGTAAAATTAAAACTTTAACTGATTCTTTCATTTCAATTTTAAAGAAAATTAAAAATTTCTAAATCTTTACACTACCGAAAGCTTCATCCCTTGAGATTTCCAGTCAATTCAAATTGCGTGTTCACATAAGACTTAATATCTCAATTCTAACATAAATCTATGCATCCAGATGAACTGTAGTTTCTTTCCTATTTTTTAATAATTCAAAAAAACCAGCTCGATTCGGTGCATTGAGAATTCTTCAAATTTTAGGACTCTTTCCCATAATAAACTCCAGCTGAGCGCCATCTTTCAAATCAGAATGATGAATAAATGGAGTGGAAAGGGGTTTGCCATTGAGGAGAACTTGCTGTACATACGGTTTATCAGCATGAAAATTTCTTGTTACAATATGAATATTACTTCCATTCTCCAGCCGAAGGTTAATTTCCTTAAAAGCGGGTTTCCCTAAAGCATATTCGGTACTGCCCGGGCAAATAGGATAAAATCCCAGGGAACTAAAGATATACCATGCCGACATCTGGCCGCAATCATCATTGCCGCAAAGTCCAGATGGTGAATTTCGATAAAAGGTTTTCAGAATTTTTTCAACCTTTAATCCCGTTTTCCATGGATGCGCAGTGTAATTATATAAATAAGGAATATGATGTCCGGGTTCATTTCCATGGATATAATTTCCCATCACCCCATCTTTACTAATGTCTTCTGTATTTTCGTAATATTTTTCAGGCAACACCATAGTGAACAAGGTATCGAGATAAGCTTCGAGTTTGTCTGCCCCACCCATCAGTTGCATTAAACCTTCTATATCGTGTGGTACAAAGAGGCTATAGGTCCATGCGTTCCCCTCTATGAAGCCTTGATTGTGAGTAGAAAGAGGATCGAAAGGTTTCACAAAATGTCCATTGCGTTTTTTAGGACGCATCATACCAGTTTCATAATCGAATACATTGCGATAATTTAAAGAACGATTTTTGAAAATTTTTGCCAAACTATCTTTTCCGATGGTTAAGGCCATTTGCGAAAGCGTCCAGTCGTCGTATGCATATTCAAGTGTTGTTGAGACCGATGTAGAGGATGTTTCCGAGGCAACATATCCCAATTGCATATATTCATCCAGACCATCGTACGATTTGTAGGTTGCCGTTTGGAGCATAGCCTTCAGGGCTTCGTCGGGTGGAAAACCTCGGATACCTTTAACCCAGGCATCGGCAATGACCGATAAGGCATGATACCCCGTCATACACCAATTTTCGTTGGCATGATGCGACCATACGGGAAGCATGCCATGCACACTCTGATTAGCATGTGCCAACATGGAAAGAATCATATCGTTAGCTTGTAACGGATGATAGAGCAAAAGGAAAGGATGAAGGGCACGAAAAGTATCCCATAGCGAAAAAACCGTGTAATTAGTAAATCCTATGGCAGTATGAATCTCATAATCGAGACCCCGATATTTAGCATCTATATCCTGATAGATATTTGGACTCAATAATGCATGATACAATGCAGTATAAAACACGATTTTTTCTTCATCAGAAGCCACAATTTGTACTCTGTCCAATTCAGCATCCCAGCTTTGTGTCGCCTGATAGCGAATCTCATCAAAGTTAAAAGGAACTGCCTCCGCAAGCAAATTTTTTAGGGCACCCTGTTCGCTTACCCCTGAAATACCCATCTTGACTACTAATTGGTCACCCGACCGCATATCGAAATTAAAAATAGCCTTTAATTTTTTACCGCTACGTTCCGGAAAATTATGATCCATATTCCACCTTCGCCAAAAACCAGTATATGTTTCCTTATCAAGATTTAATAAATAATATTCTTGTATGGGCTTAGAAAATGTCATGGCAAAATAGATGAATCTATCGCGGGCCCAACCGTTAGTTTGACGATAACCTACGACCAAGGTATCATTAATGACGCGCAACGAGCTCCACACTACTTTACCATCGTAGTTATATATACCATGCATCATATCGAGTAAAAGATAGCAACTGTCGGTACGATGAAAGGTATACCGATGTACACCTGTGCGCTGAGTGGCCGTAAGTTCTACATTGATGTCATAATCGGTAAGATAAACCCTGTAATATCCAGCTTCGGCTTTTTCACTGTTCTTGTCGTATCTGCTTCTGTAGCCACTCCTCGGTTGTGAGGCTATGCCGGGATTGATTTTTACCTCACCCGAAACAGGCATCAATAAAAAATCGCCCAAATCAGAATGACCCGTACCATTAAAATGAGTGTGGCTGAATCCTACGATAGTCGGATCATTGTACTGATACCCTGCACAATATTGATAAACCAAAGGATTATAAGTATTCCCTTCATTATAGGGAATTGTATCGGTATCTGGACTCAACTGAACAAATCCGAAAGGAAGTGTAGCTCCCGGAAAAGTATGCCCCATCCGGTCGGTTCCAATAAATGGATTCACGTATTTTGAATTTCCCTGACCAAATACCCATCCATAGGCCAATAAACTGATAATGAGTAAAACCTTCTTCATTGAATATTTTTATAAACTTTAGAAATAATAAAGCACGAAATTATGGAAAAGGTACTAAAGATTCTAAATCCCACTATAAATTCATCTTAAATTCTTTTCACGCTTTTATAGGGACAAGCATGAATTTGCCATATTTTTGCAAAAAGGGATGAAATAATGAGTTCGCCTACAGAATCGGTAGATTATAATGAAGAAAGTATTCGTTCGCTCGATTGGCGTGAACATATACGCATGCGGCCAGGAATGTATATTGGCAAGCTCGGCGATGGGGCTTCACACGACGATGGCATCTATGTCCTCTTAAAAGAAGTGCTGGACAATGCCATTGATGAATTCGTGATGGGATTTGGCAAAACCATAGAAGTTAATATTCAAGACCACAAAGTAAGTGTGAGAGACTTTGGCAGGGGTATTCCCTTGGGTAGCGTGGTGGAATGTGTTTCGAAAATCAATACTGGAGCAAAGTATGATTCTAAGGTTTTTAAAAAGTCGGTAGGATTAAATGGAGTTGGAAGCAAAGCCGTTAATGCTTTATCGTCATGGTTTCAGATTCAAAGCATTCGCGATGGAAAAACAAAAATTGCCGAATTTCATAAAGGTTTGTTGATAAAAGAAGTAGAAGAACCCTGCGATTTGCGCTCTGGCACCCTTGTCAGTTTTATACCCGATGAAGAAATCTTCGGCAATTATCACTTTCTTAACGAACATGTGGAACGACAACTTTGGAATTATGCTTTTTTGAATAACGGACTTACCATTCTCTTTAATGGGCAGCGACTTCAGGCAAAAAATGGATTAGCCGATTTGCTTGAGGTGAACATGGAAACCGAACCTCTTTATCCCATCATTTATTTAAAAAATGCTGATTTTGAATGTGCCTTTACGCACGATGCCTCTCATTACGGTGAAGAGTATTATACATTTGTGAACGGACAACATACCATTCAAGGGGGAACACATCAGCAGACTTTTAGAGAAGCGTATGTAAAAACCATTCGTGATTTTTTTAAGAAAGATTACGATACCTCCGACATTCGCACTGGTCTTATTGCAGCCATTAGCATAAAAATCCAAGAACCTGTTTTCGAGTCACAAACAAAAACTCGTCTTGGATCCACACTGATGGAGCCTGAGGGGCAAAGTATCAGTAAATACATACATGATTTTCTAAAAAAACATCTCGACAATTATCTGCATATTAATCCTTCCACGGCCGAAGCCATTCAGCGTAAAATTATTCAAAATGAGAAAGAACGTAAGGAAATGGCAGGCATTAAGAAGCTTGCCCGCGAGCGTGCCAAGAAAGTAAGCCTTCACAATAAAAAATTGCGCGATTGCCGAATTCACTACAATTCGAACGATCCTCGCAAACTCGAATCCACACTTTTTATCACTGAAGGAGATTCAGCAAGTGGTTCCATCACTAAAAGCCGCGACGTTAATACCCAAGCCGTATTTAGCCTCAAAGGCAAACCCCTGAATAGTTATGGACTTTCAAAAAAAATCGTTTACGAAAACGAAGAATTCAACCTCTTGCAATCTGCCCTCGATATAGAAGACGGATTGGAAAATCTTCGTTACAATCAGATTGTGATTGCCACCGATGCCGACGTGGATGGCATGCATATCCGACTGCTACTGCTCACATTTTTCCTGCAGTTTTTCCCTGATCTAGTGAAAGCCGGACATTTATTCATTTTGCAAACTCCTTTATTCAGAGTAAGAAATAAACAACATACCTTTTATTGTTACAACGAAGAAGAAAAAGAAGAAGCCTTGGCTAAAACGGGAAAAAATGCAGAAATTACAAGATTTAAAGGTTTGGGAGAAATTTCTCCGGAAGAATTTCGCCATTTCATCGGCCCACAAATGCGTCTCGACCCGGTAATCCTTCGCAAAGATCAATCTATCAACGAAATACTTGCTTATTACATGGGGAAAAATACGCCTCAACGCCAGTCATTTATCATAGATAACCTTCGCTATGAGGCCGATGCTATATTCGTAGATTGATTGAAATCCTCAATTGAACATTCTCCAAATAAATCAAGGAGGAAAAATTTTTGTTATGAATAGATTTACTGTTTTCGGAAAGTTATAGTGATTATTACTAAAAACCATATAAATTTGCGCAAGACAGCCAGACATTTTACATAATCATACATTCAATTCATTGTTAAACATTTAAAAATATACGAGTCATGGATAGAGAAACATTCAAAGAAAATGCTAAAAAAAGTATAGACGATATATTTGCTAAGATCGATGAATTAGAAGCCAAAAAAGATAAGGCTAAAGCTGAAACTCAAGCCGAATATGAAGCAAAGATCAACGAGCTGAAGGCAAAAAAAGAAGAGCTTCTAAAAAAATATGAAGAACTTAACAATGCAACCGATGAAAAATGGGATGAAGTCAAAATTATTTTTTCGTCTGCAATGGATTCGTTTAAAGAAGGTTTCTCAAAAATTTCTTCCATTTTTAAATAAAAATTGAAACTCACCCCAAGTTTTGAGGAAAATTGTTGCTGAATGCCACAGGAATATAGGATTTAACCCAATCAAAGGAAAAACTCGAACAACGGAAGAGCAGGTTTATCGTTTTATATATTGTTCTTCATAATACTTCTGATATTCTCCAGAAGTTACATGGGCTAGCCATTCAGGATTTGAGAGATACCAGTCGATTGTTTTTTCGAGGCCTTCTTCGAAAGTCACGCTGGGCTCCCATCCCAATTGTTCCTCCAGCTTAGACGAATCGATGGCATAACGCAGGTCATGTCCAGCTCTATCTTTAACAAAAGTAATTAGCCTTTCTGAGGTTCCCGAAGGCCTTCCAAGCTTGCGATCCATTATTCTGCATAAAAGTCTTATCAAGTCGATGTTCTTCCATTCGTTATGACAGCCAATATTATATGTTTCACCATTGGGTGCACGATGAAAAATCAGATCGATGGCTGCAGCATGATCTTCAACCCATAACCAATCTCTAATGTTTTCGCCTTTTCCATAAACTGGTAAGGCTAAATTGAAACGAATATTGTTGATACACAAAGG
>DIEY01000034.1:45055-46950 GCA_002418865.1 Bacteroidales bacterium UBA5762
ACAAAATGATCACTACTGGCTTTACTGGCCGAATAAGGACTATGTGGATCATAAGGAGTTTCTTCTGTAAAAAGTCCTACCGAACCTAAAGAACCATAAACTTCATCGGTTGAAATGTGATAAAATCTTTTTTCGTCGAAATTTCCTTTCCAGATAAAACGTGCAGCATTCAATAAATTGACCGTGCCCACCACATTGGTCATTACAAATTCGAGAGGATTAGAAATAGAACGGTCTACATGAGACTCAGCAGCCAGATGGATGACAGCATCGAATTGATGCAGTATAAACAATTTCATTATAGAGTCGCTATCTTGAATATCGGCCTTAATAAAGGAATAGTTAGGTTTGTCTTCTATATCGCGCAGATTTTCGAGATTTCCAGCATAAGTTAGTTTATCAAGATTAAAAATGTGATATTGAGGATATTTATTCACAAAAAGCCTCACCACATGCGAACCAATAAACCCTGCTCCACCCGTTATAAGTATTCTCTTTTCCATACCAAAATATTTAGATTATTCATTTAATTTTCCTGCTAGCCGAAGTTCCCAACGCCAAGCTGAAAGTGTCATTTCGTCGAGAGAACGTTGGGCCTTCCATCCTAATTCCTGATTTGCATAAGTAGTATCGGCCCAAACTTTTTCAACATCACCTGGCCGACGACCGGTAAAAACATAATTCAATTTTACTCCCGACACTTTCTCGAATGAATGAATGACTTCCAATACAGTATGTCCCTGACCTGTGCCCAAGTTAAAGATCTCGTAGTTATTCTTCATTTTATTTTGAAGCATACGGTTGAGGGCTGCTACATGGGCCTCAGAAAGGTCGACCACGTGAATATAGTCGCGAATGGCCGTACCATCAGGTGTATTGTAATCATTTCCATAAACGCGTAAAACTTCACGTTTACCAATGGCGGTTTGAGTAATAAAAGGCATTAAGTTATTGGGAATACCTAAAGGTAATTCTCCAATCAGAGCCGATGAATGAGCCCCAATAGGATTGAAATACCTGAGCAAAATGGCTTTTATTTGTGGGAAGGCCCTTATCGTATCTCGAATGATTTCTTCTGAAATTTGTTTTGTATTGCCATACGGAGATATGGCTTCTTTAATGGGCGAAGTCTCTCGCACCGGAAGTTCATCGGGTTGGCCATAGACTGTACAAGAAGAACTGAATACTAAATGAGCGATTCCGTTATCGAGCATTCCTTCTAAAATATTGATCAGCGATAGAATATTGTTACGATAGTAAAGCAAAGGTTTTTCGACCGATTCTCCAACAGCCTTATATGCGGCAAAATGAATAACTCCGGCCAGATCGCTATGATCTCTGAAAAATCGAAATGTGGGTTCTTGTTCGCTTAGATCGAATTGATAAAACTCAGGCCGAATGCCAGTTATCTTTTCTATATTATCAAGTACTTCGATCCGACTATTGGAAAGATTGTCCACCACCACTACATTGTATCCTTTTTGTTGCAGTTCCACTACCGTATGCGAACCAATGTATCCCGTACCTCCTGTAACCAAAATCTTCATATTAACATTCAGTTAGACTCAATTTTTTTATTTTTACCTCACATTCACAGTATATTCCACTAATGAACTAAGTCTTACAAAATTATATGATTATTCTTACTGCACAAAAACAAAGTTCAAATTCTTTTCTCTCATGTTTATCAAAGATGTCTGATGTTTCTGAAAGATTATAGGAAGAATTGCCTCCGAAAACTTATAAACCAACAGCAAATAAAAAAACCCTTGCAGATTTTAGCTATCTCTCACCCAAAACATGAACAGAATTTCGGCTTCAATCAGTAAGAAAATAAATCAGCGTTAATCAGCGAGAAAAAATTTTAAAGTTCTCGCAGATCATCGCAGATTTCA
>DIEY01000034.1:47005-60520 GCA_002418865.1 Bacteroidales bacterium UBA5762
TTAATCAGCGAGAAAAAATTTTAAAGTTCTCGCAGATCACCACAGATTTCGACACAGATATTCGCAGATAAAAAATCAGCGAGAATCAGCAAGAAAATAATTTCTCATTAACATATTGTATTAGTCGATACTTTTAATCCACCTTGAGCAAGTAAGGATGAAAGTCACCCATGCGACCAAAGGGCTTAGCATTACGTATTTGATACACAATTTCCACACTCTGGCGAGCATCTTCCAAACCATAACCACCTCCTGCCAGAATATCCTCATATATACGAGTATGTAAATCGGTGAAACCTTCACTAAACTCGAACTCTTTACTATCTATCAGAATAGACCGATAAGTACGTTGGCCCTTGGCAGCAATTTCTTCAGGCAGATATTTCGGGTCAATACTCAAAAACCATCTCACTCTGGCTTTATCGTATTGCAAAAAACCTGCAACAACAGTGGGAGACGAATGATGAACTGCGACCAATCTGATTTTCCCAAAAACGAAACCTAACATATCAAAAAAATGAACCCCTATGTTGGTGGCCAATCCACCCGATTTTTCTACATCTCCTTTCCATGAATAATGATACCATTTACCTCTCGAAGTAATATAAGTAAGATCGAGATCATAGATTTTGTCGGCAGGGCCATTTTGTATTTTTTCTTTTAATGCGATAATTTGAGGATGAAGCCGCAATTGAAGAATATTATAGATTCTGAATCCGGTTTCCTTTTCAATGTCTTCGAGGGCATCGATGTTCCAAGGATTTAGTACTATAGGTTTTTCGCAAATGGCATTGGCTTGATTACGCAAAGCAAGTCGAATGTGAGAATCGTGCAAAAAATTCGGAGAACAAATGCTTACGAAATCTACTTTATTTTCTCCTTGCCTGCGCAGTTTATCCAAATGTCGGTCGAAACGCTCGGGTTGTAAAAAGAAATCGGCTTCTGGGAAAAAAGAATCGATAATCCCCACGCTGTCGTTCGGATCGAGAGCCACTATCAAACGATTGCCCGTGTCTTTAATGGCTTTCATATGCCTAGGCGCAATGTAACCTCCTGCACCAATCAAAGCAAAATTGTAAACTTTCTTTTCCATAGAATTAAAAATTAAGAAATTTTGAATACCTGATTATTTTCCAGTTTATATTTCTCATGGCTTTCGGGGCAAATGGCAATATTATCTTTGTCGAAATTCAAACGATGTCCATATTCGCTCATCCATCCAACTTGTCGGGCAGGATTCCCCACTACAAGTGCATAAGGTAGCACTTCTCGGGTAACAACGGCTCCGGCTCCTACAAATGCATACTCGCCAATATTATGTCCACAAACAATGGTGGCATTAGCTCCAATGGTGGCACCCCGCTTTACTATGGTTTGAGCATACTGCCCCCTGCGATTAATAGCACTCCTTGGATTGATAACATTGGTAAAAACCATTGAAGGCCCCAAAAAAACATCATCTTCGCAAATTACCCCAGTATAAATGGAAACATTGTTTTGAACCTTAACATTATTTCCCAGCATTACTTTGGGCGAAACCACAACATTTTGCCCAAGATTGCAATTCTCTCCAATAACACAACCCGACATAATATGCGAAAAATGCCAGATGCGAGTACCTTTGCCTATCACACATCCTTCATCGATTACGGCAGTTTCGTGTGCAAAATAATCCTTGCTCATCTTCGAAAAATTTTTCTATAATGATTTCAATTGTGAAATAAACTTCAAAACATGATCACAAATATATTGCAATTGTTCTTCGTCGAGTTCGGTATGCATGGGTAAAGAAAAAACATTGGCCGAGAGCATCTCCGTTACAGGAAAATCACCCTCGACATAACGTTCGCTTTTATAAGCTTTTTGTAAATGAAGTGGAACAGGATAATAAACCATGGCAGGAATATTCTTGGTAGCCAGATAACTGACCATATCATCCCGAGAAATTCCATTGCAAACCAGTGTATATTGATGAAAAACATGCGATGACTTAGGATGGCGAAAAGGTATCTTTAGATAAGGATTGCCAGCAAAAGCATTGTCATAATACTGAGCTGCCTTTTGACGGGCTGAAATATATTCATCGAGGTGAGGCAATTTAACCCTCAAAATAGCCGCCTGCATGCTGTCTAAGCGAGAATTTACTCCCACAAAATCATGATAATATCTGACAAACATTCCATGGTTGGCTATTCCTCTCAACATATTCGCAAGCTTGTCATCGTTCGTATAGATAGCACCTCCATCTCCATAGCAACCCAGATTTTTACTAGGGAAGAAAGATGTGCACCCTATATCCCCCATAGTTCCTGCTTTCTTTATCCAGCCATCTTTTGAGCGGTATTCGGCTCCTATGGCCTGGCAGGCATCTTCAATCACATAAAGATGATAACGGCGGGCAATTCCCATTATAGCGTCCATATCGGCACACTGTCCAAAAAGATGAACAGGGACAATGGCTTTTGTTCGTGGGGTAATGGCTTTCTCTACGGCTTCGGGCTTGATATTGAAGGAATCAGGATCAACATCTACTAAAACTGGCGTAAGACCCAATAATGCAATTACCTCTACAGTGGCCACAAAAGTAAAATCGGCCGTAATAACCTCATCTCCAGGTTTCAGACCAAGAGCCATCATGGAAATTTGAAGTGCATCAGTTCCGTTACCACATGGAATCACATGCTTCACTCCTAAATATTCCTCCAGGTCTTTTTGAAAAGATTTTACAGCAGGACCATTAATAAACGCCGTAGAATCTATTACATCCTGAATGGCCTGGTCGATTTCTGGTTTGATCTTCTCATATTGAGAATGCAAATCCACCATTTGTATCTTTCTCATGAATTTCTAATTGTTTTTACAATGCAGGCGCAAAAGTATTGAAATTATTTAACCAAGCCCGACAACGGCGGAATATTCATGCCCTATCATTTAAACCTGTGCAAATGATAAATTCAGTACGTTCGCTACTGCCTCATTCTTTTAGATTCTCGAATTTGATGCTGAAAATGATATATTTTAAAATCAAGACTTCATCCTATGAATCATTCTGAAGCATTAGATACGTTTTTACTTACTTTTGCGTTTCATTCGACATCGGTTTCTATTCTAACCATCACAGAAAAAAGAAAACTGAATGCAAAAAAGGAAAATTGTTGTTTTTTTAATGCTCATCAGCTCGATATTTAGCTTTCAAAAAGCTGAAGGCCAATTAAATATTGCTGATTCTGTGATTCGTATTTTTAGTGTTTCTGCCCGTTTGGGCACTCATCTTCCAGCTGCCGATATGGCCCAGCGTTTTGGAATCAGTTATTCTGTAGGGCCTGCCTTCACTTATAAAACAAACAAAAATTGGTTATGGGATGCTGGCTTTGATTATATTTTCGGAAACGATGTCAAAATAAAAGATTCGCTTTTCAGGCTCATTTCGACCTCTCATCAATTCATCATCGACCAGGAGGGCGTTCCAGCCGATGTTGCAGTTCAGGAAAGAGGATATCATTTTTACGTCTCATCAGGAAAATTATTTCCTATTATTGGCCCTAACCCGAATTCAGGCTTGATTGTTGAATTTGGAGTAGGCTATCTTCTTCATAAGATCAACATCTCGGTTCTTAATAATTCTGCACCTCAATTGAGAGATGATTACAAGAAAGGCTATGACAGACTAACTGGTGGTTTTTCATTCAATCAGTTTATTGGATATCAACATCTTAGTTCGAAAAGAATTTATAATTTTTTCGTTGGTTTCGAATTGATAGAAGGATTTACTTCATCGCTTCGCGAATACGACTTCGACCGCATGGCCCCTGCCGAAGGAGACCGCTTCGATATGATGATAGGCATCAAAGCAGGATGGATTTTGCCCATCTATGCAAGAGCACCCAAAGATTATTATTACTATTAAACAATGCATTCTATATATAATGCCGCAATTTATTTTTATACATTTCTAATCAAGCTTTCTTCTGTTTTTAATCCTAAGGCAAAGGATTGGATTAAAGGTCGGAAAAATCTATTACAAAGAATTCAATATCAAATTGATAAGAACAAACCTATAGTTTGGTTCCATTGTGCTTCTTTAGGTGAATTCGAGCAAGGACGACCGGTTATAGAGGCTTTTCGCCAAAGCTTTCCAACCTACCATATCCTGATAACTTTTTTTTCGCCTTCTGGTTATAATGTTAGAAAAAATTATCAAGGAGCCGATTATATCTTCTATTTACCAGCAGATACTTTAGCCAATGCAAAAAAATTTATCGAACTTATTCAACCTAAATTGGCCATTTTCATTAAATATGAATTCTGGTTAAATTATTTAAACGAGATGTATGTGCGTAAAATCCCTCTATTACTGGTTTCCGGGATTTTTAGACCACAACAGGTTTTCTTTAAATGGTATGGAAAAATATTTAGAGAACAATTAAAGGTATTTTCACACTTTTATGTTCAAAATAAAACTTCGGCACAGTTATTAAAAAATATCGGCTTCGATAATGTGAGTATATCAGGCGATACACGTTTCGACCGGGTTGCGACAGTTGCTGACAATCCTCAGCCTTTACCAGAAATTAAATCTTTTTGTGGCGGAAAAAAAATTTTTATTTGTGGTAGTGTTTGGTCTGCCGACATTAAAATATTAGAACCTTTCATTCGGCGAGCTGATGAAAATTTTAAATTCATATTAGTACCCCACGAGGTTAATCGAGGTTCAATATCGTCATTGCTCGAGCGCTTTGGCGATAAGGCCATCACATATACATCGCTAAAGAATAATCCACAAATCAATGCAAAAATTCTTATTATCGATATAGTGGGAATACTTTCGTCGGTATATCAATTTGGTTGGGTTGCTTATATTGGAGGAGGTTTTGGGGCTGGGATCCATAATATTTTGGAAGCTGCCGTTTATGGAATTCCTGTTTTTTTCGGACCAAACTATCGAAAATTTCAGGAAGCCAACGATTTGATCCAAAAAGGCGGAGCATTCGTTGTAAAATCTTCTGATGATCTATCGAAGATTATTTTAGATACTAATTTCGAAAAAATAAGAGAAAAAGCTGCTAAAATCTGCAAAGAATATGTTGTAGGAAATACAGGTGCCACTAAAATTGTGATGCAGGGCATCAACAATATAATAACAAATACAAAATAAAAAACTTTTTTAATTATTCAAATGCGCTAAAAATAATTTTGGGAGATTTAATGTAAGTTACAAGAAAAAGCCTTAGAATGATGGAATTACATTTATAAATAAAATAGTTGGGGCGAGTCACGCATCGCGCTTGCAACAAAGGCGAAAAATCTTATTATTCAAAATTATGTGATATTATAAAATAAATACCACAAAACGAATCAGTATATTGCCTAAAACATCGGGTCAACCTATATGGCAACGTAATTATTACGAACACATCATCCGAAATGGCGACGAGTTACATAGAATCTTGAAATTTATACTTGAAAATTATAAAATGGCGAAATGATAAAAATTACAAGGGCGCATCATCTAAGATTGCTGCATTACACTTTGTTTTTTATCATTTACTACAATGTCGTTGGCGTTGAACGAACGGTGAAATAGTGAAGGAATGTTTGAATATTGCAAAATTTCTCACAAAGATTATGACCTACATAAACAGGCATTATTTTTAGTATGACTTATTAGTTAAAGAATTTAGCTTTATTTGATTTTATTTTACGACTATGAAGTCGTTAGATTTTCATTACTTAGTAAAGATTTTGCGATAAAAGAATAGGCTTATACTATTAAGCAAATTTCAAATCATTAAAACCAAGGCAATTATTTTTGGTAATTTTGCAAAAATTTTTTAAAGAATCTGATTATGAATGAAAATCTTGGTTCACAACGATATACAAAGATTACCACTCATGTTCTTCAAGAGATGAAACTGAAGGATGAGAAGATAGCCATGCTCACGGCTTATGATTATTCGATGGCAGGGATTCTTGATGCTGCTGGTATAGATGTGATTCTGGTAGGCGATAGTGCTTCAAACGTAATGGCAGGTTACACAACCACTCTTCCTATCACCCTCGACGAAATGATTTATCATGCCAGTTCGGTGGTACGTGCTGTTCAGAGGGCATTAGTTGTTGTAGATTTGCCCTTTGGTACTTATCAAGGCAATTCCAAAAAGGCTCTGGCTTCAGCCATTCGCATCATGAAAGAAAGTGGTGCCGATGCCATTAAGATAGAAGGAGGCAAAGAAATCATCGATAGTGTGGAAAGAATACTTTCGGCAGGCATTCCCGTAATGGGCCATTTAGGATTGACGCCTCAATCTATACATAAATTTGGCACTTATGTGGTTAGGGCAAAAGAAGAAGCCGAAGCCAACAAACTGAAAGATGACGCCCAATTATTAGAAAAAGCAGGTTGCTTTGCCATAGTGCTCGAAAAGATTCCTGCAACTTTGGGTGCCGAAGTTACTCAACTGGTAAAATGCCCAATCATTGGCATTGGAGCTGGTTCTGGAGTGGATGGGCAGGTATTGGTTTTACACGACATGTTGGGTATTACTACCAAGTTTTCTCCTCGTTTTCTGCGTCGCTACCACAATTTGTACGAAGAAATTAAAGGAGCCGTTCAAACCTACATAGAAGACGTGAAAAACCTCGATTTTCCTAATGCCCGTGAACAATACTGAGATACCAATGATCGTCATCTATGGCAAGGTTTATCGATCTTTCTCAGCGTATCTTATATGAGGACAACCATCTGCTTGTTATCAACAAACTTCCAGGTGAAATCGTTCAGGGAGACAAAACAGGTGACAAACCCTTAGTAGAAACTGCCAAAGATTATATAGCTCAAAAATACCATAAGCCCGGAGAAGTATTCCTTGGTGTTGTTCATCGCCTCGACCGCCCCGTAAGTGGGGCTATTATTCTTGCACGCACTAGCAAAGCCCTCGAACGTCTTAATGCTATGCTCCAAGAAAGAAAAATCCAAAAAACTTATTGGGCTATTGTTAAAAATAAACCTCCCAAGGATTCTGACACACTCGTAAACTATATTCGGAGAAACGAACTTAAAAACAAAACCATTGTACTCGACCATCCTACTAATAATAGTTCTGAAGCATCCTTAACTTATCGAGTCTTGGCTCAAAGTTTTAATTATTATCTTCTCGAAATAGAGCTTCACACTGGCCGTCATCATCAAATTAGAGCCCAACTGGCCCATATAGGTTGCCCCATCAAAGGTGACCTGAAATATGGTTTTCCAAGAAGTAACGAGGGTGCTTTTATTCATTTACACAGCCTAAAAATCAGTCTGATTCATCCGGTAAAAGCTATACCCCTCGAATTGATAGCACCTCCACCCCATGATATTCTTTGGAATTATTTTTTTGAATTGTTTTATCCCAAATTATTCGATAAAATGTTGTGACCTGACTTTCTTATAAATCAAAGTAAACCACCCTTATCATCGAGCATACATTTTCGTAACCCCATCGATCTTGATTATTTTGTATTATAATGTGTCACGAAACGATATAGGTATAAATGAAAGCCTCACTACTAAAACCTTTGTAATACTCAATCAGTATTAAACATTTCACTGTAAACTTTTTCTATGGGACTTTCTTTTATAAGACAACAGGATGCCAAGAGGATTGAGGAAATTTCAATTTTTCAGTTGAGAAAAATATCAGGTGGATTTAGAGAATATTTGGTAGTTTAGCTCGTAAACTCATGGCTATGTATTTAAAACGCCTTATTTTCTCTGTTATTTTAGTGTTATCCTTATTTTTTCTTCATTATCAATGTGAAGCACAATTTTTTTATGGGGGAGAAGACCCATCCGATATTCAATGGCGGCAAATCGAAACATCCTATCATCGAGTAGTATTTCCCAAGGGAGAAGAAGAATTAGGGGAAAAATACAGTGAATCGCTGCGAAAAGTTTTAAGTAATAAGTATTATACACGAAATTTGAAGCTTCCTCGTCTCGATGTTTTATTGCATACTCAAACACTCACTTCGAATGCATGGGTTTCATGGGCTCCTGCACGTATGGAGATCTTCACTACACCTCCTCAGGATTTATCTGCAGTTTCATGGCCTAACTATTTAGCCTTGCACGAATCCAGACATTTTGTACAGATTAACAGTTTGAATACAGGTTTTACTCGGGGATTGTCGTATTTTTTCGGACAACAAGCCCATGGACTTGTGCTCGGCTTGCATTTGCCCTTATGGTTTATCGAAGGAGATGCGGTTTGGGCCGAAAGCGTATTTTCTCATGCTGGCAGACTGAGAGATCCTTTTTTCTTTCTTCAGCAAAATGCTCAATGGAGTGCAGGCATTCATTATTCCTATGATAAATCTTACTTTGGCTCATATCGCGACTTTGTGCCCGATCGGTATGTTTTAGGCGCTCGCCTTATTTCGAACGCAAATCTAAAATATGGCGATGACATCTTCTACAAAGGTCTCGAAAGGGCCGCCCACCAACCTTGGCGGCCACAAGCTTTTACACACGGATTCAAAAAATCGACTGGAATAACTCCTTCCCAACATCTCAAAGCTTCCCAACTAAAAGAATATGCCTATTCCACCAAAAATTACAACAAATCTTCCATCTTCAAAATTTCAGAATATACCGACTTCATTCCTATCGGTTTCATAGGAAACAGCATACTTTGCATCCGTCAAAAGTTAGGTGATATAGATCGATTGATCGTGATTAATTCGGAAGGTAAGCAAGAGATTGTCTTTACTCCAGGTTATTACCTTCCGGAATCGGTAAGTACTTACGATTCGATAACACTTATGATTGTGAAACGACCAGATGTTAGGTGGCAGCATAGTGCTTCATCAAATATTGGAATATTCAGTCACGATAAGAAAAAATATTCCGAAATAAAGACTCATCAGCTTCTTTTTTCGCCTGATGTTTCGCCTGATAAAATCAAAATCGCCTCAGTAAATATCATGAAAGATGGAATATCTGCTTTAAATATTATCGATTTGAGTACAAATCAAATACTAACCACTATTGATGCTCCAGTGAACGAAATAATAGAATGTCCTCGTTGGCAAATGAATAACCAACAGATAGTTTTCTGGTTGGCGGGAGATAAAGGGAAGGCTCTTGCAATGGCAGATATCAAACAAAAAACCATTCAGCAACTCACCAACTATACCTTTAACCCGGTTTATAGGCTATTTGGCAAGGGAGATACCATCTTTTTTTCGGGAGCTTATTATCAAAAGCCTCAAATCATGGCTTATTCATTGAGTTCACAAAAAACCTACTGCCTTACCCGAGCTCAATATGGCGCGGATTACCCCATATGGGATTCCCAAAGAAAACGTTTAGCCTATGCCAATTATACACTCAATGGATTTAGACTTAAAATCATTCCCTCAGATTCATTACTTTGGGAAGAAGTTACAGGCTATTGGGTGAAGGACAATCGGCACAGCCTTCCATGTTCTGACTATACCTACACATTCTCGAACGAAGAATCGAGCTATACACAAGCTGAGATTACATCCTACAAAAAATCTTCCCATTTATTCAATTTTCACAGTTATGGTCCTGTATCCATTTCGCCTGATGATGCTACAGTAAATCCCGGTTTTACCTTAATGTCGCAAAACTTGCTAAGCACATCTATTTTCAGGGGCGGCTACGAATACCTCCTTCAAGAAGAAACCCATCAATGGTTCCTGAATTATCAATATAGAGGATTCTATCCAATTATTAGTTTCGATGCATTTTATAAAACAAATCGGCATAGTATCAACCACGATGAGTTTCCCCAAACTAATGATGAAACTTATCCAGCTCAAGTGCTGGAAATGAAATTTAATCTTACTTGCCCATGGCATTGGTTGAAAAGACTTTGGCAACAAAATATTTCGTTGCGTATGGGCCTCTCTTCCCTCTGGGTAGATAAATATAAAGATGGACCTTCATTAAGACTCGACGATAATTTCTTCACCATGAATTTCGAATTTCTCTGGTCGAGAGTTTTCAAATCAACGCCACAACATATTTATCCACGATGGGGACAGACTTTTTATGCACTATTACGTCTGGCTCCGATGGAAAATTCTGATAAAGTGCAGGGCATAGCTACCGAAGCCTCAATTTATACTCCTGCATTCGGAACACACGACGGGTTTAAATTTTATGCAGGATTCGAAAATCAGAGTTTAAAACATTATGTTTTCTCTCATTCTATTTCATTGCCAAGAGGATATACTAATTTAGGTTACGGATCTATATTTTCATCACAGCTTTCTTGGCGTACACCTCTGTTGTATCCTGATGTTAATGTAGGTTCTTTCATCTATTGCAAAAGGATTTACGGAGGACTTAATACCGACTTTGCTCATTACAACCACCAATGGTACGAAACTGCAGGTCTGGAGCTTACCGGAATTTTTCATATCGTTAGGTTGCCAATGCCTGTATATTTTACTATTCGCTCGAGCTATCTATTTCAAGAAAAATCATGGCACATAGATGTCGTCCTTAGGGCTGATTTCAGTTTTTAAAACTTTTTATAAATCAGTCATTCCGCATTAGTACATATTACAAAAATTTTATATTTCTCATACAACTCTCCTTTTAAGTTAAGTGTCATTAACAAACGGGAACTTTCATGAAAAATGAAACTTTGCTAATTAAAGGATGCCTCGAAGGTAATGCAAAAATGCAAAGACGCCTTTATAATACCTATGCTCCGAAGATGTACGGAATTTGTCTAAGATATGCACAAAACCAGGATGAAGCTTCGGATATTCTTCAGGAGGGTTTTATTAAGGTTTTTACTAAGCTACAGGATTTTCGTAATGAGGGTTCACTCGAAGGATGGATAAAAAAAATTATGATTAATACAGCTATTAATTTTTATATTAAAGAAAAGAGATACCTTACCACTAATTTGGAAACAGATGAGGGAATATCTGAACAAGTCCAAATTAGTTATGACAATTTACAGTTGAAAGACCTTCTAAAGCTTGTTCAAGGTTTACCCGCTGGTTATCGCGCTATTTTCAATCTTTACGAAATTGAAGGCTATACACATAAAGAAATATCAGAAATATTAGGCATTTCTATCAATACTTCGAAAACACAGCTTATGCATGCACGCCGCTTCCTTCAGAAACAAATTCTAAGTATTGAAAAACAAACTAATTCGATTAAACGATGAAACAAGAAGACGAAATAGGAGAATTTTTTAAGCAAAAATTCGAAAATTATTCCGAAACTCCCCCTAAAAGAGTTTGGGAGAATATCGCTTCTCGCCTTGGACATCCTCCATCGAATAAAAACTTCTTTAAACAACCTCCCTTTATTATTGCAATTACTATTATAGGAGTTGCAGCACTGCTTTCGGTAATATGGTTAATACGACAACCTAAGCCAACTTCAATGAACCAAATCGTAAAGAGGGAACACATCATAATTATAGATTCTACTCCACAANNCAAGAACCCAACCAGCGCAAAGCGCTCCCATAGATACCCTGAAGCATAAATTGAATGATAAAAACAAAATCTCCATCTCTGGCATCGAACCATCTCAATTAACGAAGCTACCTTCTTCTCAATCTCAAGATATTCAAAGCGAAACCAATCAAAACCTGTCTTCAAAAGAAAAGACTGAAGTTCTGCCCATACAAACCGAATATCCTTATCAAACGGAAATTACAGAGCCTCCGGAAATAGAGCCCGAAAGCACCCTTTCCCAACAACCTTCAATTGCCACAGTTGAGTCGGAAATTCTTAATTATCAAATCATCTCGGTTTGCAAAGGAGAAGAAGTTGTTCTAATTGCTGGAGACGGACAAAATTATCAGTGGAGCAATGGCATACAAAACCAGAACATTACTTTTCAGGCAGTTGATAATTGTATCTATCATGTAGCTTATACAAACACCGAAGGTAAAAGAGTGAAACAAACTTTCGATATTCATCTGCTCAACTGCTCTATTTATATTCCTAAAGCATTTTCACCCAATAATGATGGCTTTAATGATATTTACAAAGTTGAAGCCGAAGGGCTTGTAGATTTTGAGATTAAGATATTTTCACAATGGGGCGAATTAGTCTTTCAATCAAAAGATATTCATTCAGGATGGGATGGCCGGATTCATGGCAGTCGTGCTCCTTCGGGCGTCTACATCTATCAAATAAGATATACTGATCCTAATTCACAAAAAAGGGCGTTCTTCGGTACACTTACATTACTTCCTTAAAGCCCAATAATATATTAATTACAGAGATCAGACAAAGGCTGTCAGCAGTGATGCTCACAGCCTTTCAACTTTTATCGGAAACTAAGATTCAGCCATTAGATATTATGCTTCCTTTTCCTGATTTATTATTTTTTTGATTTTAGAATATCCCGAATTTCTGTAAGTAGTTTTTCTTCATTGGAAGGTAAGGAAACCGATGCGGGTTTATCTTTCTTTTTCTGAATTCTATTCATTGCTTTGACCATCAAAAATATAGCAAAAGCAACAATAGTAAAATCGACCATGGTTTGAATAAAGCTTCCGATATTCAATGTTACAGCAGGAATTAAATGCTGATTAGCATCAAAGGCAGCCGACTTGAGGGTAATTTTAATATCGGTAAAATTTATCCCCCCGATCAGCAGGCCAATAGGCGGCATAATTACATCGTTTACTAAAGAAGAAACGATTTTCCCGAAAGCACCTCCAAGTATAATGCCTACGGCCATATCCACCACATTGCCACGCATGGCAAAAGTTTTGAATTCTTGTAATAAACTCATTTTTTGGAATTTTTTCCGGCAAATATATTCAATTTTTTCAAGATATGCAATAAATACTCATTGGCCTGGGGATGATTTTCAGCAGGCGCCCAAGGAGCAAACACTTTGTCAGTGGCTGGATCGTAAGGACCATGTTTCACTTCATAAACAACGGTGCCCGATTCGAAAGCAATGATAGAATGCCATGTACAAGGAGGTACCTCTACCCCAAAATTCCCTTTCTCACGATCGAGCATAATACAATCTTCAATCTCACCCAAACTATCGTAAATCACTACGGCAAGCTTACCTTTTAGAATGAGAAAAACCTCAGACTTATCAGGGTTCTCATGCTTATGCGGCTGAACATAAGAACCTGGTTCTATCGCATTGATCATCCTCTGCATAGTATCTTCAGAATACGTATGATAGTTAAATATTATTCTCTTGCGCTCACTGAGCCGTGCAGCTTCAACAAATTTCTCAATTTCTTTTTCTGTAATGGGTATTAGGCTCATAAAAAATTTTGCATTGTACTAACTCAAATAAATAAAGAAGCAGTTTTCAATAAAAATACAAAAAATAAATATTACATTTTTATCCCTTTGAACAACTTTCATTGAATAGGCATTTTATTTAGGCAAATCCAATCACAAGGACAACAAATAATTTAAGTTTTAAGACGAAAGTTCCGAAAGTTTTAATACTAAGCTCCATCAAATCATTGTATAAAAAAGTACCCTGCCAGT
>DIEY01000097.1:0-33459 GCA_002418865.1 Bacteroidales bacterium UBA5762
TGTTTTTAAGGGACGACTATTTACAAATAAGTAGGGTCTGCTTATTAATTCTCAATCAGGCACATCTGCCTGGTTGGGAGCTATTGGATTTGCATCTGCTGGTACTGGAGTTGCTGTTGGACCATTTGGAACCAACACCCGTACTGTAGATTCAGGAGAAAGCTGGCAGGTATTGTCATCAAACATAACCATAAATCATCTGTTTGGTGCTCACTTTACCACGTCAGAAATAGGATATACTGTTGGATTGAATGGGACGATATTAAAAACAACCGATGCAGGATTAACCTGGGAAAGTATTTCTTTACCCCAATATTTTATCGCCTACTCATTTTCTTTCACTAACGAGGATATTGGCTATGTTAGTGGTGATAATGAAAAACTCATTAAAACCGAAAACGGCGGTCTAACTTGGACATTTCTTAATCACAGTATTTTAGGATCAATCATTTCTGTCTATTTTCCTTCTGCCAATATTGGTTTTATCAGTGGTGATAATAAGGTCTATAAAACCATCGACGGTGGAATAAACTGGGAATTGAAGTGTAACGAATCAGGGTGCAAAAATTTTTTCTTTATAGACTCATTAACCGGTTATGGCATATCAAGTACTTCATTGTTATCATCAACAGATGGAGGAGAATCATGGAGTATATATCCTGTAAATCAATCAAATTATCAATTTGGAGAGATTTCTTTTCCTTCAATAGATACTGGTTACTTAGTGGGATTCAATGGTTTGATATTGAAAACAACCTGTGGGGGAGTTATTACAGGCATGAACCCTAAATTTGATACCTCATATGCAAAAGCACAACCGTTAACTATTTTCCCGAATCCTAACCAGGGTCAATTAAATATTAGACTTCCTGAACAAATTAAACATGGGCAAATAGAAGTATTCTCACCACAAGGAAAGCTTGTATCGAGTGAGGAAATAAATAATAGCAATCAGTATTTTAAGATGCTACTCCCTCAAAATCTACCAAATGGATTATATATTGTAAAACTTTCTTACAGGGGAAACATATTAACAAGTAAAATATTTATATTTGATTATTAAAAGAGTGTGAACATGAAAGAAATTGTGATTCTTTATAGCATTATAATGCTAGTCGTATCATCACTGGGCCAGGAAATCTGGATCCCATTTGATCAAACAGGAAAGGAAATCCCTGAAATAATCAACTTGAATTCAACAAATCAAAAAGTAGATTTTCAGATTATAATTCACGGTATGTTTGTTAAGGATACACTTATATCATATGTTTCATATAAGAGAATCAATATACCTGATGGGATTGTTACAGGTGCTTGTGGATCACCTGCATTACCTTCATTTAATAAACTTGTAGCTATCCCAACCTGTGATAGCATAATAGTCACTTATGAGATATTAGATAGTTTAGTTTTATCAAATTACAAGATATATCCAGTTCCAAAATATCAATATGATACTGCTGGTGGAAATCTATCAATTAATGAGATATTCTATATTGACACATCTATATATAGCCAAAATGTTTTTTTGCCAGAAAAATCATTTGATTCAAATAAAAAAGGTGCACTTCGAGAACAACCCAGAACGACATATAACAGCGAGTACCCGGCTGCGCTTCGCTACGCCAAAATTGGCTCCCGTTGGTCGCCAACTTCGGGTACTCGCAGACCTTTAGCACCAATTATAAAAACCTGCAATCACATGGATTACAAACGATTTGTAAAAAAACAAGATGAGAAATTTGTTAGAGGTTTTGAAAGGATAAACAATAACAGAAAACAATGGATTTAATTCGAGCAAAGGGTTGAAAAAACTTATAGACCAATACTAAATGAGTTAAAGGACAACTTTAGATTTGAATTCTTTTATTTAAAACACAAACAAGACTTTACAGGAGAAACTGGTCTATGCTTCTGAAAAACTTTGTACGAAACGGAAAGGAAAGTGCTTTTATTCTGCTACTGCACATACACACAAAACGCACGTTGAGTGTAACCTTTTGTGGCTACACATAACACGTGGTTTAACCTACGGGAGTTGCCGATGCAGGGCTACTCTCCAAAGAAAACATCAATATATTGGAAGCTAACGGATACGAATATATTCTTGAGGCAAAGATTAAGAATGAGCGTGAAAAGATAAAAGAGAAAATACTTGCCACGGAATTTAGCGATGGGATGACAGGTGAGCATAGAAAAATCAGGCAATACCAGATTCATAGTGAATTATTCAGCCAGTCGAGCCAAAAAGGATGCCTATAATCGCAAATGAGGTTTAGCCAGGCTTGAAAAGCAAATCAAATCGGGCAAATTGACCAAATCGCATATCAACGACAGAGGATATAACAAATATCTTACGTTAAGCGGAGATGTCGTTGTAGAAATCGACTACGAGAAATGCAATAATGATGGACGATGGGATGGCATCAAGGGTTATCTGACCAATACCAAGTTATCGGATAATCAAGTGATGGAAAACTATAAGAATCTTTGGCAAATTAAAAAGGCTTTCCGCATATCCAAGACAGATTTACATATACGTCCCATCTATCATAGGATACGGAATCGCATAGAATCTCATATCTGCATTGCTTTTGCGGCTTACTGCATACTCAAGGAGCTTGAAAGAGTTTTATATAAAGAGAAGTCATCTATATCTCTAAAAAGGGTCAGTGAATTGACACGAAACATGTATTAAATCACCTATACTTTACCCGAATCAAAGCAAACAAAATCCAAACTTCTTTGGCATGGATGAAGAGCAGGCTGAACTATACCGAATGGTTTGTATAAATTTTTAGGGTGTCCCATTGCGGGAAATAAGAAATGGGATATATTTTATCATAGTTAGTATGGGAAATTATATCAAATCATTTAAGGTGATGAACAATAGATTATGAATAGGAAGAGGACGTATATTTTTAATGTTTCCCTATAAAAATTTTTTTTACGTGTTTGTGTGTAATTGAAAAATTTCATGTATATTTGTTTTAAATATGAAAAGTTTTTGTAATTTTGAAATGAATGATAAACGCAACATTATAGCGTCTATACATCCAAATATGGAAATAAGGCGCTATAGAGTAACGTGTATAAACGAATTATAAGCAATAAGAATAAAATAAGAAAGGAGAATTGGTAATCTTGAAGAGCCTGACTACCTTGAAAATAACTATAAGAAATGGTTTTACCTTTGCCAAATAAAATATTAGAGGGAATAGTATGTTGCTAAAGCCCATATTAA
The DNA here is from genome assembly GCA_002418865.1 of Bacteroidales bacterium UBA5762. Classification (GTDB taxonomy): domain Bacteria; phylum Bacteroidota; class Bacteroidia; order Bacteroidales; family TTA-H9; genus TTA-H9. The sequence continues at coordinate 3,245 of DIEY01000097.1, forward strand.
AATGAAACGTAAACATTTATTTACTTATTTCGGCTTAGCAATTGTTATTGTAGCAAGTTTGATTATTTATTCCTGCCAAAAAGAAAATTCAGGAATTGACAAATCTGCAAACCAAATCGAGCAGTCTTTTATAGACTTACAACTTGAAAAACGGATAATCGCATTTAGAGACAAAATTGACCTTATCCGTGAAAATCCAACCTTAAAATCGGGTTCTGATCCAATGGATGTTGACAGTGCAGTTTGGTACATTGAGGCAGCATCTAATCTTACTTATGGTGATGCCAGTTTTGAAACAGAGGAATTCATTGTCGATTCTGCATTTATAGAGGTTCCTGTTACAAACGGCCAAATACTATGGGCTGATGTTCAGGTAGCATACGACCAGGTTATTGACAGTCTGGCTGAATACAATGCAAATATAACAGCAAACGAAAAACAACTTATTGTTGCTGACATATCTTTAAAAGAATCTAACGATAATTCTGCAACATTTAAAGTTACATCCGGTTTTGGAACTGACGGAGCAACTGATTACGTAAATGATTACCCTTGGTATTGGGGTTGGGAACTTGGCAGATGTGATGGTTCAGGTCTCGGTGTTGGTAAGGATGCTGCTGATAAGATTGCTCAACTGGCGAAATACAATATAAGTGTGCCAATAGGAAACTCTTATTATACCGATGTTGTTTTTGAGGAAGTTTATGGTTGTTATTACACAAACAACAATGGTGACTGCCTTATATTTGAAGATTTTCAGGAGTACACCTTAAATCACCAGTGCCTATCAACAACAGAAATATCATTCTATAAAAATGGCTTGATTACTGTTGGTAATATACTAAAACCGACTAGTTCTCACAGCGTTTTAAACTATTTTTTAGAAGATCTAACTGCTTATCCTCTTTGTGGGCCTGATCTACATGATTGTTGGTACATGATTCACCATGCAATAATTACGTATGGAATCTGGCACACCAGTTCAGATCCTCCAAACGAATTATAATTGAACCTGCCTGCACTATGATTGAAAAATCATAGTGCAGGTTTAATCTTATTAAATATGAACAAAATTAGATTTTTATTGATTTTTGCACTGTTCTTATTCATTATGAGCGGTGCCTTCTCCCAGAATTTCTTTGAAAAAGTAATTTCTGTTGCTGAAGATCAGATCATAAATAGTATTATTGAAAATAATGCTGGGGGTTTTGTAATGGTCGGAAGGATAAAAGATGCCAACACAGGATTTTTTGGTGGATATATTATTGAACTTGATAGCACAGGCAATTTAGTCCAACAAAAAACTATTCAGTATTCAAATACAAACTCTCATATTTTTTTTAATATTCATTATTTCAATGACTCATATTTTATTCTAGGTATTCGTCAATTTAATTATAGTGGTACCTATATCTATAAGCTATGGTATTTGCAGCTTAATAGTAACCTTGAAACAATTTCAGAGCAATACTACAACCTTCCTTCTGAAAAGTGGATTTCATACATGAACTCCTTTATAGATTCCGATACTAATATCGTTATTACTGGCTATACAACTCGTTACGATACTGTTTCCCCATCACCATATAATAATGATCCATTTTTTTCTAAAATATCCATAATGGGAGATTCATTAACATCTAATTTTATTTCAAATGATTATCATATTTCATTATCCTATGATATAATAGAAAAGATTGACAAATCGGGTTATTTTTCGTTTGGATTTAAATATTCCAGTTCCATATCTGCTGGAAGTCAGCGATATGAATTGACTAAACAATTTGACAGCATCGAAATATTGAGCGTACCATATAACATTAATAGTTATGTATCATCCTCTATTTTAAATGATTCCATTATTGTTTTATGTGGAAGCGGTGGTTCAGAACCGGCTCCAAAATACAGTTTAAATGTTTTATCTACAACCTTTGATAACAATCCTCTAAATTATAATTACTTTAAGATGGATGGTACTAAACGAGATTATTCAGGATTTTATCAAAATATTGATATTTTTGATAATAATATTTATATATCTGGTACATCGAATTTTGATTATGTAAATCCTTTCTTGAGTACATTTGATTCTTGGTATCATCTAGTAAAAATAAACTCTGATTTAAGTTCTATTTGGGAATACTGGTATGGTGGCGATGCATATTACTTCCTTTACAGTATTTTGGCAACAAATGATGGCGGATGTATTATGGTTGGTAACAGGTATGATTACGAAACACAAAATCAAGAAAGGGATATTTACATCGTAAAAGTTGATAGTAACGGTCTAATAACCTGGACACAGGAAATACCTATTGATAAATCAGAGACAACGGTTTATCCAAATCCGGGCACAAACCAGTTGAATATTAAAACCACCGGCAATGAAATGGACTTTGAACTTCTAAACATAAACGGACAAGTTGTAATTAGACAAATGCTTGATGAAAATCAGAGCACTATAAATACAGAATCACTAGAATCAGGAATGTACTTCTACAGACTAATTGACAAAAAAAACAAAGCAGTTAAAACGGGGAAATGGATTAAATATTAAAAGAAGGAAGAACTTAATGCTTATAACAAAAGCTAAATGCAAGCGGGCGAATAGTACTGATTTGAAGCATCTTACACCAAATAAGCATTGTCGTTTATTGGGTGTTGATTGCTTTGAACTTCCCGCCTGCACTTAGCTTCGGCCGTTAGAGCCAATGCAAACACGAAACAAAGAACCACCTCCTTTTAATAGATAGGAGATTTGGATTAAAAATTTAGATTTAACAATTAATACTTAGAAAAATGAAAAAATCAATTCGGATATTATTATTACTGCTACTTTTTATTAGCTGTAAAAAAGAAAATATTGAAACTCCTGATTATAGAGATAAATTCGTTGGAGATTATCAATGTAATAAAACAGGTATTTATCATTGTGGCGACTCAACCTTTTATTACGATACCACCGTAATCGTTACTATTACAAAAGAAAATGATTCTTTAATTAATATTCTTGATGCAGCATTAAAGATTAATACAAATGGTGAATTCGGAGGTGGTCTATATCCTGATTCTGCATATCATGGTTTTGGAGGCTACTTTATTAATGATAGTATTTTTTTTAATACATATCAAGGCGGATTAGGCTGTTTTACTTCACTTAATTATAAAGGAAAGAAAATATGAAGAGATTAATTTTTATTTTAACAATTATTTGGCTTTTAAGTAATAATTTATTCGATCAAGTTCCTTCAAATGATAAGAACTGAGAAGTCGTATTTATCGATGATTTCAATACTTTAGACACGACGAGGTGGAATGTTGCAAATAATTTTGACCACTATGGAGAGCCTCAAATGTATACTAATGGGACGGATAATGTTTATATCAGTAATGGCAACCTTATCCTCAAGATTATTAAAGAGAATTATATATCTCATAGTTATATTTCCGGTTGGATTAATACTAAAATAAATTATCAATACGGATATTTTGAAATAAGATGCAAATTACCGAATTGTTGAATCATTTCAAGAATTTGATCGCTTGTTAGGTCAAGCAGAATCAACATTGAATGAATCAGAGTTTTATGTATTTGATGGCCATATTTATGTCGCCAAAAGAAGCATGGAGTTCTGGAAAGCTGAAGTTGACGAAACGCAAGTTTGGCAGTTACATGCTTCATTTCTTGATGGAAGGTCAGCAAGAGGTCCAACAAACTGGTGGAAAGTTTTGGGATGTGATTGTGTTGGAGGATTTTTTGGTGGACCCGATGGCTATATTGGTGTATTATTAATATTTATCATAATGCAATACTAATATGAATAAGGAAAAGATTGTTAAGTATGTAAAAAAATACTGGAAATACTGGCGAGGATTCATAATAGGTCTAATCGTCGGATATTTAATGATGAGATTTGTTTTTAATTGAAGCCATCAATATTAACAACTTTTGCTAACATGCTATATACTCCATGCGGGAGTTACAGAGTATTTAACCTATAGATTTTTAACAGAGTATGTATAACTTGAAAGAATAATACCTCGTAATCCCCGCACGGCGCATATAGCTGACCGTCAGCACCATTTATAAAAACCTGCAATCACATGGATTACAAACAATTTGTAAAAAAACAAGATGAGAAATTTGTTAGAGGTTTTGAAAGGATAAGCAATAACAGGAAACAATGGATTTAATTCGAGCAAAGAGTTGAAAAAACTTATAGACCAATACTAAATGAGTTAAAGGACAACTTTAGATTTGAATTCTTTTATTTAAAACACAAACAAGACTTTACAGGAGAAACTGGTCAACGCTTCTGAAAAACTTTGTTCTAAACGGAAAGGAAAGTGCTTTTATTCTGCTACTGCACATACACGCAAAACGCACGTTGAGTGTAACCTTTTGTGCAATTTGGCAACCTCTTCCAAAATTATTATCTTTGTCCTATGAACTTGATAGAAATAAATATCGGTAAAATTCGCGATTTGTGTTCAAGATACAAGGTGAGACGCCTATTTGTATTTGGTTCAGTATTGACAGATAAATTTGATAAAGATAGCGATATTGATCTGGTTGTTGACTTTCAGGACGTGGACCTTTATGAATATGCTGACAACTATTTTGCTTTAAAAGATTCGTTAAAGACACTTTTTAAACGTGATGTGGATTTATTGGAAGAAAAAGCAATCAAAAATCCATATTTAAGACAGTCTATTGACTCATCAAAGCAATTAATTTATGGATAACGAAATTAAAATTTGGCTGTACGACATTTTACAATCAATAAAGGAGATAGAAAGTTACTTTGAAGATAGACCAAAGAAATTTGAAGAATACATGAACGATATAAGAACAAAACGAGCCGTTGAAAGGGGTATTGAAATTATTGGAGAGGCTGTTAATAGAATATTGAAACGAGACAAGGAATTCCAGCTAGAAAATGTCCAGAATATTATTGGGACCAGAAATAGAATTGCACATGGTTACGACAAAATCTCCGACGATTTAATTTGGAGCATTGTTATCAATCACCTTCCAAAACTGAAAGAAGAAATTATCTTAAAACTTGAAGAATAAAAGGCTACACATAACACGTGGTTTAACCTACGGGAGTTGCCGATGCAGGACTTCTCTCCAAAGAAAACATCAATGCATTGGAAGCTAACGGATACGAATATATTCTTTAGGCAAAGATTAAGAATGAGTGTGAAAAGATAAAAGAGAAAATACTTGCCCCGGAATTTAGCGATGGGATGACAGGTGAGCATAGAAAAATCAGGCAATACCAGATTAATAGTGAACTATTCAGCCAGTCGAGCCAAAAAAGATGCCTACAATCGCAAATGAGGTTTAGCCAGGCTTGAAAAGCAAATCAAATCGGGCAAATTGACCAAATCGCATATCAACAATAGAGGAATAACAAATATCTTACGTTAAGCGGAGATGTCGTTATAGAAATCGACTACGAGAAATACAATAATGATGGACGATAGGATGGTATTAAGGGTTATCTGACCTATACTAAGTTAATGGATAATCAAGTGATGGAAAACTATAAGAATCTTTGGCAAATTGAAAAAGCTTTTCGCATATCCAAGACAGATTTACGTATACCTCCCATCTATCATAGGATACGGAATCCCATAGAATCTCATATCTGCATTGCTTTTGCGGCTTACTGCATACTCAAGGATATGGAAAGAGTCCTATTGGAAGAGTAATCGGTTATATCCCTAAAAAGGGCTAGTGAGTTGACACGAAACATGTATTAAATCACCTATACTTTACCCGAATCAAGGCAAACAAAATCCAAACTTCTTTGGCATGGATGAAGAGCAGGCTGAACTATACCGAATGGTTTGTATAAATTTTCAGGGTGTCCCATTGCGGGAAACAAGAAATGAGAGCTGAACATGTTGGATGTCAGCTCTCTTTTTAGAATTCAATACAGATATTTATCTCACAATTAGCTTTTGAGTGTACGAAGAAGATTCATTAACTAATTGGAGAAGATAGATACCTTTGCTTAGATCTTTGATGTTGAGGATATAATCATTACCCGAGATGAAATATTCAGAAGGTTTCGAGATGATGGTTTTACCGGTTAAATCCTTAATGTAGATGTTGTAAACTCCGGATTTTTCGACATAGAAATGTAAAGAAGAGGAAGCAGGATTAGGGAAAATATTGAGGTTATGGTTTTTGTTATCATTAATGCCTTCTTCGCCATAAAAACAAATGGTATGGCTTTTAATGATTTCACAGCCACAACTATTTACAGTAACTGTGAAAGTATGTTCTCCCAATCCATACTGATCGAAAGTAACGGTAATTGAGGGTGTAGTCTCACCACCTGGTTGCCAGAGATAAGTTGCTTGTGGATCGTCGATTGTAGCATCGAGGACGATAGGATTGAAAGGCCAGAAGCTTGTATCGCTTGGTGAGGCAGTAATATTAACCAACAAAGGCACAACTTGTACATAAGCTTGACGTTCCAATGAATCTATTTGCCCTCCATGATTCACAATAAGTTTTACGTTGTGAGAACCACATTCGGTGTAAGTAACGGTTGGATTTGCCTCCGAGGAAGTATCAGGTGTAGCTCCGGGGAAAAACCATTGATAAGTTTCAGGTGTACCTATATATCCACCTGTTGTATTGTTCGTGAAAGTAACGGGTTGATTAATGGGAAAAATGGTATCGCTAGCAGCAAAATCCACGTGAAGATCGATTGCAGCTTTTTTAATTCCCTGGAGAAATTCTTTGTTTTGAGCCTGAATACCGGCAACGAATTCGATGTCTTCAACCGGCCAAGTAGGATTGAGTGAAAAATTAAGAGTAACGGTAACCACATCGCCACCAGAGAAATCAATGGCAGTACCATTTTGATTGGGCACCATCAGGCGGTTAACGAAGTTGACATGATTTTGACCCTGCCAATTATATGAAATGTGTGACTGGGTTACGAAGAAATGAAGTTTTAATCCGGTTGCCGTATTGGGGGCTACTTTAGTTATAGTAATCACAGCGGTATAATCTAGCCCTGAATTGGTAATTTGCATATCCATGCTATAATCGTAGGGTATGGCAATTCTTTGGTTGTAACGAGGAAGGTAGGCGGAGTACATGCTTTGACTATGATTGCCTCCAACCACCCTACTTATGCCATCGAAAATAGCAGTTGGATAGCCTGTAATTGCATAGAAGGAATTCCTCGCATTGCTGTATTGATTGGCAAAAGGATCCCTATTATGGTTTTCAACAACAGCGACTAAGCAACCATTTGCAAGAAGGTCGTCGGCACCCATGGCGGCGCCCGGACAATAAGGACACCATGTTCCAGTGCCAATTTCAAGGATTACCATTTCGCGTGGAACTTGCTGCCCGAACACATAAGTAGTCAGCAACAAAAAAATTGAAATTTGGAAGATTTGTTTCATAGGTTTGTGGTTTTAGGTTAAAAGGTTTCTATTATTGAAGGCTGCTAAATTAATAAGAAACCCGCATAATATTCAAGAAACTTATTATGACGAATAAAATGCGGGTTAAGTTTTTAATAATGGCTCAATCTTTTATTGGTCGATAACAAATTTTTGAGTGAAGGTTTGACCATTAGTTTCGATCACTAAAATATATATTCCATTTGGAAGTTGATCGAGGTAGATATTTTGTAGAGCTTGTTGATTTACCTTAAGGTTATCGAGTGCAAATACTTGTTGTGAAAAAAGATTGAGTATTCTCATATTGACGGAAGTAGGTTGTTTAGAATGAAGTTCTATAGTGAAGTTTCCCTGGTTAGGATTGGGATAGATGCTTATGCCTATGGATGAGGCCAGCTCTTCTATACCTGTGCAGTCTTTGAAAGCAATGGTAATATTTGCTGAATCTGTGCATCCATCGGAGTTATTCACGGTAACCGAGATATTCTTAATACCATCTATGCCAACACCTGTGCTATCCACTTGGATAGTAGGAGTAGTTTCTCCTGTTGACCAGAGATAAGTAGAGTTTTCATTAGTAGCATCCAGCGTAATGATGTGGTTGTGGCAGATGGTTGTATCTCCGCCAAATGAGATTACTGGTGATGCCTTGATGGATATAGTCTGAAAAGCGAAGTTTGAGCAACCTGTGGTAGTTTCGGTATATGAATATTGTATTTCGGTTTCGCCAGCTCCTATATTCGAAGGATAAATGAATCCATTTTCCACTCCATTTCCGGAATAAATCCCGCCTTCGGGCAGTCCGCCTGTTAATTCAACAGGTTCGACGTTATCGCATAGTGGAGTAAAAGGAGCAAGTGTAACTTCGGGTAAATCCATAACGGTCATGGGTTGTGAAATAGTAGTAGAACAGCCATACTCATTAGTGTAAGTGTAGGAAAGAGTATTTTCGCCTACACCAGCGAGGGCAGGGTTAAAATAATTCGTATCAACACCAGTACCTTGCCATACTCCGCCTTCTGGGTTTCCGCCAGTAAGTTCGAATGGAGCTGCATTCAGACAAACAGGTTCGAAAGGTGTTAGGGTTACAATGGGATAATCGCTAATGGTTAAGGTTACCATTGTAGCTGGTCCTTCGCATGTACCTGCCGATTGTGTAACATAATAGTTATAACTTCCAATTTGAGTAATTCCTGTTGGGAATACGTTACCAGAATACACTTGATTAGTTAATAAACTATCCGAATACCAGCGAATGTTTTCTCCTTCGGCAATCAAATCGGGAACTGGCATTGCATAGCAGGCAGAAGTATCATGAGCGATGGGAGCTGAAGGTTGAGCCCATGTAGTGATGAAATTATCGAGAGTTGTAGTATGGCTTTCGGTGCCTTTCATAACAGTAAGAGTAACCGGATAGGAACCTTCGGTAGCATAGACTATGCCTGTGGGATTCTGCTCGGTCGAAGTAGAAGGTGTACCACCTTCGAAAGTCCAGAGCCATGAAGTGGGATGCCCTGATGAAAGATCGGTGAAGTCAACTGAAAGGCCTTCACATCCAGAAGTGATGTTTGCAGTGAAATTAGCAAGCAATTGATCTGTCATAACAGTCAATTCGTGGCGATAGCGGAAATAATTCTGTTTGGTAGCAACCACAACAAGCTTCTGACCGGGTGTTAAGGGAGGGAGGTTGAATACCATAGGACTTGTTCCAGCTGTTTGCACACCAACGATTTGACCATCGAGTGTAAGAGCTACTTGTGCTCCTGGAGTAGCCTGAATGGTAAAAGTAGTATTGGTTTGATAAACTACCGTATCATGCGTAATATCGATGGGTTGAGGCATTTCTGTATAAATTACGTTCCATGCTTCACCATGATGATGGAAAAGGTAGTAAGTAACGGCTTTGTTATTTGTGTTATAAGGCCAGCTCGATTGACGTAAGAAATATTTGCCTGCGGCATTTCCAAAAGAAGGCAAAATGCCACGTGGTTCGGGAGTAGAAGCATAAGATGGCATAAAATCTGTCCACCAGTTATCATAAACTCCCCATACATAAGTGTCATTAACAAAACTGTAGGAGGTTTCGGATGGAGCTAATAGGCCTAAGGCACCAGCATTCAATCCATTCTTAGTATGTCTATGGAATTTTTCTGCAAAACATTCACTGCCCCAGTTATACTTTCCAGTCAGGCAATTAATGGTCATCACAAAAGTAAGATCAGTATTGTATAGAGCGTTGATGTTGCTGTTAGTGTAAGATGGTTCGCCCCAACCTGTCTCCATACCGTGGTCTCTATGCTGAAGAATAAATGCGCCGTTGTTAATAGCATTGTTAATGCCAGTAGCCGTCCCACCTGTCCAGCCTCCTAATTCCTGGGGGGTAGCTGGGATGTAGCCTTGTCCGTTGGGCCCGAAATAATTAAGCACAGCTGAGGTGTTGGTAGCAGTTGACCAAGGATCCACATTAGGATTTCCTGCATAAATGGCATTTTGCCGGATAGGACTTTTCCCAAGTGTATTTCTAAAAAAGCCTCCCACTACCTCGGAACAAATTTGGAACCAACGTACTGTTTGCCATCCTAATGCGGTGATAGGCCTATTGTAAAAGGTGGTGTCAGTTGGTGGATTCCTTTCGTAATTTAAAGCTTTGGTGACCATTACTTGCAATTCTGTTTCATTTCTGGCAGTAATTCTTGAAAATACCACATCTGGCATCATGTCTCCATCTACATCGGCATAAATGTTATCTGAAACACAGTAATTATCGTAGATGGGAGATATAATACTATTGGTTGCATTTGTGCCATAATCAGCCAGTAATAAACAAGCAATTGGTTTTATACTCCAGTTGTTGTAGGCATTGTTGATAAAAGTTTCTATAGCAGTAGTAGTGTTTCCACCAATCTGAGTTAGGGTGAAGACTTTAGTAAGAATACCCTGTTCGGTTCTGAATTGGCGAATGCTATCTGCCCAAGCTTGAAATTCAGGCCCATCGGGGCAAATAATAATATATTCACATTCATCATTCTCGGTTGGAGCATAATAGCTTGCATAGCGTTCATTATAGTCGATATGAGGTAGAGAACTGTAATTGAGGAGATTATCGGATAAGATGGCATCGAAATAAGGGTTGCGATACGCATTATCTCCAAATTGAGCATTCCCTCCCTCAAAACGAACTTCTACGTCGATGTTCTTATAAACAATAAGTTCTTTAGTAATAGGATTGTATTGAAAAGGTGTTATTCCTAGTATAACCACATCAACACCTCTAATTTTTGAAACTTCCGATAATTTGATGGGTTGCTCAGGATAGAATGCATTAACGGAGTAAATAGCTTGATTCTTTTCGTAGTGTAAGGGACTATCGTCAGATTCGAGAGGGATACGAGGAGCCGGGCCGACTTCTATATTTTGAAATTTTTCAATTTCTACCGATTTAATGTCAAGAACTGGTGTGGCACCTTGGGGAATAGCAATGAAACGGCTCTCACCAGCTAAATTGGGAGCACCTTCGTCATTGGGAAGGAAAACACCTGGCAGCAAAACGCTTTTCATTTGCTCGCCATTAGCGGTAAAGTCTTCTAAATAAAACTCATTTATTACATACTGAATTTCAACGGCATCTGATTTGGATTCTTTCACGTTAAAACCTTGCTTTGCCGATGAATGTTGTATAGTAATGGTTTGAGTTTGAGCAGTAACTCCAACGCTTTGCATGATAAAAGCAACCACAAGCGTCATAAAAGCTGCAAAAGAGTAAAATTTTGTTTTCATCATAGTGTGATTAATCTGATTGTTAAAACATTAGTTAAAGATTTTGGATTAGGATCTTTTTTGAAAAGTGAATAGAATTTGAATTGAGAACCAGCAAATATAATCCATTTTTTACATTATTTGTATCTAAATTTATATTTCTTTGATTAATAATGCGTTTTGTTAAAATAATTCTACCTGAAAGGTCGATGAGCTGCACTTGGACACTCGAGCTTTCTGAGAAGTTTATTTCTATCAAACGAGTGGATGGAGAATAATGGATGACGAAGAGGTCAGACTCATTTTCGATAGGAGCCACAGAAGTAAGATTGCTGGTCCAGATTTTCATGGCAGGATCACCTAAAATATTGCAATCATAAAAACACCAGCGTAATGCCCCTTCTTCCCATTGGCCTGGGGCATTGACCCATGAAGCAGTTTGAATACGAGAATACATGTGGGTTGCACCTATTCGGTCATAGCCTTCGGAATAGAGGGCATTAACAAATTCTCGATGAAGGTGAAGCGAGGGCCCCTCGGTTTGTCCTTCATTAAACCAGCCATATCTCGAATTAAAAGCCCCAGCAACGGCAAAATTCTCGATTTTTAGCATTTCTTCAGCTATGCAATCTGAATAGTCGAATGCCCCACAAATACATCCATGTGTATAAACTAAAGTGTAGTTATGGTCAATTCCATTAACCATGGAAAAATTCTGGTTGGTTATGTCGCTCAACGAAAGTTTCATAACATAGTCCCAATTAGCATGGCCAGCATGATGGATAAAAGATTTCCCAGAATTGATTTTTTGCAGCAAATCATTTTTCGACCAATAACCCAAATAACTTTCGTATAATGAATCTATATCCTGAGTTTCAGGTATTCCATTAGTCACATAACCATTATCTTCATGATAACCTATCAATAATCTTAGATAGTCTTCGCCATAAGTCAAAGGATTGTTATATAGCAGTTCTCCGGCCATCAAGGGTTTTTCGAGTTCATTGGAGATAGGATTCGATTGATAGGTAATGATTTTGTGAATCATGTTCTGAAGTTCGTTAGGGGTACTAAAAGGAAGTCGGGCAACGGCAACTTCGGGTAATAAATCATCTTCTCCTATTTCGCCCCAAAGGTTGTCGCCATCGTCATTCCACGTTCCATCCAGGGCCGAATAGTAAAGGTCGGAAGGTATATTGTCGTCTTCATAAATGGATGAGGAAATAACTTTACAATAAAATCCTCGAGCTGGAAAAATCTCGATATCTCCACCTAATAAAACATGCCCAATTCCATTTTGCTGATATTGTGTGATGAAGTAATTTCTAATCTTTTCCTGATCATCTTGACCTAGGGTGTTAGCCAGTACATTTTCAAGAGTGTCGATTCTAACTAATAATCCATTTTGTTGATAGAAAGAAGCCAATGGGATAAAATATTCTGTGAAAGATTCTTTGGTGAGTATTAACAGCTCGTAGGGGTCGACTGACTTTTGGTCAGAAGAATATTTACTTATATCAGAGGTGTTTTGGATGAAGTTTTTTAGATCTTTTTCAGAAAATGAACGAGGGATGAGGTTTTCTAATGCTTTTTTGGCTCTATGAGTCTCATGATAAAAGACTTTGACTTGTGCATGTTGAAAAAGAATAATTTTTTGTTGATGAGGGAAATATTCTACAGGTGTGAATGTAGACATAGCAATGGATAAGCCTCTGAAGAAATGGGTTGTTAGTTTCCCTTGTTTATGAGCGGGGTAGGGTAGTGAAGAGGAATAAATCATTTCATCTTGAACCCATGTTGATGTGCCTGCTATTGAGTAAGGTCTGCTATGTTGCATCGGTAGAATGGGCGAAGATAAATGTATTTCGATGGGCTGTGAGAATTTTATCTGAATGGAATCGGCTTCATGGCCCGGAGGCAATAGTAGTGATACCATTTGATATGGAAGTGCAGGAGTACCCGCCTCTCCAGCGCTCTGACAACCTTTAAGCATTATAGTAGAATAACCAGAGATGTTTTGAATTATAGGGGGCTGCCAGGAATAAGAATATTCAATAACCTGTGCTTGAGCTGTTATCAAAAACATCAGGCAAACAGACAAAATAAAGTAAAATTTCCTCATAGACATGATATATAATTTATTGAACCGTTTTAAAAAATACTTTGAATACCATAAACACTTGCAAATTTCATAAAATTATTCTTTTCTTGACTGTTTCGTAAAAAATGAAGAAATTTAATTTAAAACTGAGAAGTTCATCAGCCTGATGTTAAGGATATTTCACGAGCTTACCCGTTCGAATCATCATTTTACCGTCGTAGCGTATAAATGTATAAAAACTTGCTGGCAAGTCAATTAAATCAATGTAAATCTGTTGAAAAGGAATAACTTCTACTGATTTAACAATTTTACCATCTAATGAAATAATTTTGATGTTCGAGATGTTACGGTCAGTCTTAAATCGAACAAAATTTTGAGCAGGATTGGTGAAAAAGCTAAAAAAACGATCGTCAAGATTGTTAGTAACTAAATAAGGATCAACTTTTACCCAGCTTAAACTGGTCGGTTGGTTGTTAGTATCTAATTCAACGGTTACCAGAGGATAGAGCAAATTATTCATTTGGAATTCTATGGAATTATAAATACTGCTGCTACTATCTGTCTTTATCCATGACTCCAAAATATGTGCTAACATAGTTATTGTTTCAGTTTTGTTGCTCAAGGTTTTTAAAACCTGAAAATTGGCATACGGCAGTTTTAGGCTTCCCCATGCAACGACTTCGTGTTTTATGGCAGCGCGAATGTCGAGTGCTAGACTATCGACGAAATAACCTGAGATGGTATCGTTGTAAAGAAATTTAGTAAAACTTTGGGGCTGACTTTCTACGAACGAACCCATGGTATAGGGGTAGATGTATATCAATTCAGGTGGTGTATTGATGATTGAAATGAATGATGTTGAATCAATGGGTAATACAGCTCCAATAATGGCCAAATATTCGAGAGTACGTGAAATAACATAATAGCTATCATTTTTTGTAAATACCAGATCGCCTTCAGGATAAAGTCCAGCAAAAGGTAAAGAAGTCAAATCCATGAATTGTAGTGAAGAAGAGTCGTAAGGGACTAAATTTGATAAATGCCAAACTTGATTGGTTCCCATTGGATAATACATCGATATTTTCTAAAGTAGTTGGAACATATTCCCATGTGGAATAGGGAACGGGAGGATAATCCTCGTAAGTAATAGTAATCTGCCCCATACTTAAATTTGTGGCCATAAGAAAGGCTGCACAGATGATGAGAATCTTCGTTTTCAGGGTAATTTTAAGTTTTGTGGTTTAATTTACAAATTTAATCATATCATAAACAGCCCATTTTCAGTATAAATATAAGAAAAATTTATACAAAGAAAGGATGTTTGACAGGGGACATTGGATTTATTTTTATGTTTTGTCAACAAAATGTAAATTTTTCTTGACAAAGGCCTTGAATTGTTATAATTTTGCAAACCATTTTGATAAAAATCAATGGTTTATAAATGCCATAAGGAAGATCAATAACCCAACTGTATAATCTCCTCAGATGCTTGAATTTCAGGGAAATATTTTAAGGGGTTATTAAAGGATATTAAGAGTTATATATCAGCGGAAAATTTATGATAGAATTCAAACCATTCAAACAATTTTAATAGCCAATGAAACTGTCGCAGTTTAAATTTCATTTACCACAGGAACTTATAGCCAGTTATCCTGATGAAGATCCTGATACTTCTCGGCTAATGGTGTTGAATCGAAAGACTCAAACCATAGAGCATAAGCAATTTAGGGATGTAATAGATTATTTTGGTGAAGGAGACGTTTTTGTAATTAACAACACCAAAGTATTTCCAGCTCGATTATATGGCGAGAAAGAAAAAACAGGGGCCAAGATAGAAGTTTTCTTATTGAGAGAATTAAATCCTGAGACTCGTTTATGGGATGTTTTAGTTGATCCGGCGCGAAAAATTCGAATTGGCAACAAGCTTTATTTTGGGAAAAATGATGAGTTGGTTGCCGAAGTTATCGACAATACTACTTCGCGGGGCCGAACTATACGATTTTTGTATGATGGCCCTTATGAAAAGTTTAGAAAAACTTTGATGCAATTAGGCGAGACTCCTTTACCCAAGATTCATCAGCGCCCTGTTGAACCTGAAGATGCCAAAAGATATCAAACCATTTATGCCAAGCACGAAGGAGCGATAGCTGCACCTACTGCAGGTTTGCACCTTACGCGCAATCTAATGAAGCGAATGGAATTAAAAGGCATTAAGTTCGCGGAAGTTACTTTACATACGGGAATTGGAAATTTCAGAGAAATTGAAGTTGAAGACCTTACAAAGCACAAGATGGATTCGGAGGAAGTGTTTATTGAAGAAGAAAGTGTGCAAATGATAAACGAGGCGAAACTCTCAAATCATAAGGTCTGTGCGGTAGGTACTACTTCCCTCAAGGCGCTTGAAACAGCTGCTACTATTAATGGGAAGATAAAACCTTACCGGGGATGGTCCAATAAATTTATTTTTCCACCCTATGAGTTCTCCGTGCCTGATGCACTGATTAGTAATTTTCATCTTCCACTTTCTCCCATGCTGATGGTAGTGTGTGCCTTCGGTGGTTATGATTTTGTTATGAAGGCCTATAAAGAAGCCATCCAAGAGAAATATAAATTTTTTACTTATGGTAACGCCATGTTAATTATTTAACTGCGTCAAAATCCTGTTAAAGATAATTATCAAGTAAGATGGAGAAATTTGCAATCGTTGTTGCGGGAGGAAGCGGTTCGAGAATGAATTCCACTACTCCCAAACAATTTGCATTGTTAGGTGGCAAACCCGTTTTGTGGTATAGTGTCGAGGCATTCTATAAAGCTTATGACGAAATTCATGTTATAGTTGTAATTCCTCAAACTATGGAGGAATATTGGTTTTCTTTGAAAAAGGATTACCCCATCTTTAATAAGACTTGGATGGTTTTTGGGGGCGAACAGAGATATCATTCCGTTAAGAATGCTCTGGAATTAGTTCCCGATGAGGTTTTGGTAGGTGTACATGATGCGGCTCGGCCCTTTTTGGATGTAAACTTCATTAGAAATGTTTATTTCTTAGCTGAACAAAAGGGTAGCTGTGTGCCTGCTATTTCACCGCATGATTCTGTTCGAATGGCTGATGATACGGATTTATTGAAACCTTTTCCACGTAATAAGGTTTGGTTAATTCAAACACCTCAGGTATTTTATTCCACTCCCCTGAAGAAGGCTTATCAAGCTTCTTTTCAAGAGCAATTTACTGATGATGCCAGCATTTGGGAATTTGCCGGGAACAAAGTGGAATTTTGTGAAGGCAGCCCATTTAATCTAAAAATAACCATTCCTTCTGATTTTACTATAGCTGAAGCTCTTATCATGGCTCGTCAAAAAACTCAAGAATCCATTAGTTCTTAATTAATCTTTGGTACAAAGCTTAGGTAGAATTAAAGAAACAGCGGATTCAGAAAACAACATTGATAATTTTCCCCCTAACGATAATAATCTTTTTAGGCATCTTACCCTGAAGATAATATGAGGTTTTGTCATGACGGAGGACTTCCTGTTCAATTTCATCATTGTTTAAATGAAGGGGTAAAGTCAAATTATAACGAACTTTACCATTGAAAGAAACAGGATAATTGAATGACGTTTCCGTTAAATATTCTTCTTTGTACTCGGGGAATTGGGCGTAAGTGATGCTTTCCGTATGCCCGCTTAATTCCCATAGTTCTTCAGCAATATGTGGAGCATAAGGTGAAATGAGAATTATAAGAGGTTCGAGTATTTCACGTTTATTGCATTTTAAATCAGTTAATTCGTTGGTTGCAATCATAAAGGCACTGACTACTGTATTGAAAGAATATCGTTCTATATCGTCCTTTACTTTCTTAATAGTTCGGTGCAGGATTTTCAATTCTTTTTCATTAGCCGCAGCTTCGCTTAAGTAAAAATGACCCTGATCATCATGAAACAGTTTCCAGAATTTTCTTAAAAAGCGAAAAACTCCTTCTATTCCCTTAGTGTCCCATGGTTTAGATTGTTCGAGAGGTCCAAGAAACATTTCATAAAGGCGGAGAGTATCGGCTCCATATTTATCAATTAATTCATCTGGATTTTGTACATTATGAAGAGACTTCGACATTTTTTCAATTTCAAAACCACAGATGTATTTTCCATTTTCAAGAATAAATTCTGCGTTAGCCAAGTCAGGACGCCATTTCTTGAAAGCCTTGAGATCTAAAATGTCGTTTTCAACCAGATGAATATCAACATGAATGGGTTGTACATCGTAATTGTCTTTCAGGCCGAATGAGACGAAGGTGTTAGTTCCTTTAATACGATAAGCGATGCTACTACGACCTTGAATCATACCTTGGTTGATGAGTTTTTGGAAGGGTTCGTCTTCAACGGCTAATCCTATATCGTAAAGAAACTTACACCAGAAGCGCGAATAGATCAAATGTCCTGTAGCATGTTCCGAGCCGCCAATATATAAATCGACATTTCTCCAATAATTAACTGCTTCATGGGAGAAATATTCTTTATTGTTATGGGGATCCATGTAGCGGAAATAATATCCACTTGAGCCAGCGAAGCCTGGCATAGTGTTGGTTTCGAGAGGATAACCCTCATAGTTCCAGTTTTTAGCCCTAGCTAAAGGGGGTTCACCATTTTGGGTAGGTAAAAAAGCATCGATGAGCGGCAGCTCCAAAGGTAATTCATTCTCAGGCAGTGTATAAGGAATGCCATCTTTGTAATAAACTGGGAAAGGTTCACCCCAATAACGTTGACGACTGAAAATAGCATCGCGTAAGCGATAATGTACAGTTTTATAACCTATTCCCATTTCTTCTATTTTGGCCACTGCCATTCTGATAGCATTGCTCACATCGAGGCCATTTAAAAAACCACTATTGATCATGATCCCTTCCTTGGCATCATAGGAAGAATCTTCTATGTCTTTATTTAAAATTTCTTGATTTTCGTATGGTTTTCTTACAACTTCTATAATAGGAAGTTGGAAATGGCGTGCAAAAACAAAGTCGCGGCTATCATGAGCAGGAACTGCCATAATAGCGCCAGTTCCATATCCAGCCAAGACGTAGTCGGCTATCCAGACAGGTATTTTTTTATTTGTGAATGGATTAATGGCATAAGTACCTGTAAAAACACCTGTTACTTTTTTTACTTCCATCATTCGCTCAAGTTCGGATCGGTTTTTAGCCCAAGTGAGATAAGAAGAAACCTCTTGAAAGTGAGATGGAGTAATGATTTTTTCTGCAAATGGATGTTCTGGGCTCAAAACCATAAAGGTTGCTCCAAAAATTGTATCGGGTCGAGTAGTAAAAATCTCTATTGCATCGTCAGATTCAGCCAACTTGAAAAATATAGTACATCCTTCACTTTTTCCTATCCAATTTCTTTGGATATCTTTAATGGAATCGTTCCAGTCGATTCTTTCAAGGCCTTGGAGCAAGCGTTCGGCGTAAGCTGTTATTCTGAGCAGCCATTGTTTCATTTTAACCCTTTCGACAGGATGGCCTCCTCTAACGGATAATCCATCGCTTACTTCGTCGTTGGCTAAAACGGTGCCTAACTCGGGGCACCAGTTGACAATAGTTTCAGATTGATAAGCCAAACGATATTCCATCAAGATTTCAGAACGTATTTTTTCAGTAGCCGAATTCCAGTATTCAGCCGAGAAAGCAGGTACTTTTCCTGAAGCTGCTTCTAAGCCATTATTACCGTTTAGCGAGAAATATTCTATTAATTCGCTGATAGGACGGGCTTTGTCGAGTCTTTTGTCGTACCATGAATGGAAAAGTTGGATGAAGGTCCATTGTGTCCATTTATAATAGGAAGGGTCGCAAGTTCTAATTTCTCTATCCCAATCGAACGAGAACCCAATTCTATCCATCTGGCTACGATAGCGTTCTATGTTTTTTCGGGTTGTAATTTCAGGATGAGTACCTGTTTGAATGGCATATTGTTCTGCTGGTAATCCGAAGGCATCATATCCCATGGGATGCAATACATTGTATCCTTTCAATCGCATATATCGAGCATAAACGTCGGAGGCAATATACCCTAAAGGATGCCCAACATGCAGACCAGCACCTGAAGGATATGGAAACATATCCAATACATAGAACTTTGGCTTTTCACTGGTATTGCCGGCTTTAAAAGTTTTATGTTCACTCCAGTATTTTTGCCATTTGAGCTCTATATCTTTGAAATTGTACTCCATGTGTGTCAATATTTAAAATTGCAAAAGTAGAACATTACGTATTTCTGCCCTATTTTGTCCTTGGCATTAGCATAGTTGGATTGTTCTCCAGAATAGGAAAAGACCTGATGCTATAAGCACTGCACTTACTATTACATTCAAGATTTTTTCCCATTTCCCTTGTATTATTTGCCTTAGATTTTGAGCTAAAAAAACCTTCAGTGTCATTAAAACCGTCTCAGTTAGAAAAACGGAAAGAAAAATAACAAAATTGAAAGAAACTTTTATGGAGCCACTTGCCAGGATGACGCCTTGTGCCATTATCCAATACAACCAATTAAAAGGATTGAGGGTATTTACGAGAAAACACTGTAAAAATGGAAGCGAACTATATTTATGACTAAGTGGTAGATGATGTTTCTTCGTGTTTATTAATAAGGATAAGCCTATAATCATCAACATGATAGATCCTCCCAAGCCGAAGTAAAAAAAGATATTATCTTGTTCTATAAATTGAGCTAGTCCAATTCCAGCCAAAGCAAAAATGAGAATATCAGAAAGAATGACCCCAGCAGCCGATAAGAAGCCTTGGGTTCGGCTCCGAGTAATTGTATGATCGAGAATAAGAAAAAAAGTAGGGCCTATGCTTATTCCTGCTATCAACCCAAATGAAATTCCCGAAAATATGCTCCTTAAATTTTCCATGCTTCTTATCGCAAACTTACTTTAATCTTATTAATAATTTAACGAGAATTTTATCTTCTTTTTGTTTGAGTTTTAATAGATTTGCCCCGAAAAAGTTACAATATGAAAAAATTAAAACGCATTTGGTTAGGTATAGGATTCTTTTTGGTCTTTTTATACAATTTGGATGCACAGAAACCAACCGAAAAATTCTCGTTTGTGTTTATGACTGACATTCATATCACGAAAGATTACCATGCTGAAGAAGGTTTTAGGAAGGCATTGGGAAGAGCTATGGAGTTAGAGCCTGATTTTATAATTACGGGTGGTGATCTAGTGATGGATGCCCTTGATTGTGGTTATCAGCAAGCACTCGAACAATATGATCTTTATTTAGGAACAATATCCAACCTCCCTATTCCTGTATACAATACGATGGGTAATCACGAGATCTGGGGCTGGCAAAACAAGTCTCTGCATCAGGAAGAATGGGAAGATTATGGGAAGAATCTTTTCAAGAGGAGAATTGGCCAACCAAATTATTCGTTCGATCATAAGGGTTGGCATTTTATAGTGATAGATGGAATTGAGTATAATGATTCCACGGGTTATATTGGATGGGCATCAGATGAAACACTTTCTTTCATAAAAAATGATTTGAGGAAAGTTGATCCTAAAATGCCTATTATTCTCATAACTCACATTCCTTTAATTACGCTTGAGGCTCAGTTGGAGAAAGGAGCATTAGCTGGCAATCATCCCATGGAGGTCATTGGAAATTCGAAGGAGGTCTTGGAATGTTTTTCGACTCATAGGTTGAGTCTCGTTTTACAAGGTCATTTGCATTATTATGAAAAAATGGAAATAATTGGGATTTCTTTTATAACTGGTGGTGCAGTTAGTGGTGCCTGGTGGAAAGGAAATTATAGAGGTACCGAAGAAGGTTTTGTTCTTGTTCAAATAAATGGAGAATATTACAAGACAGAATACATCGATTATGGTTGGGAGGTTACAAAATAAATTGTTTGCTATTCTATTCATTTCGTAATAATAATCAATTTCAATTGTAAGGGTTTCTTCTGTGTCTATATCCCTTCCCTCCTTTCATTCCTTGGTGCAATTTAGATGTATTCAACATTCTTTCATATAAAGAATCCAACAGAATACATTGATTGGGGCGGCAAATTTGTTTAAGCTTCAAAAGATGATGATTCATGACTATATTTATTCTGCCCTCGAGTCGGCCGACTTCTGTAGCCAGAAAATTTAATTTTAATGTATCAGGAGTGTCTGATTTTAATTCCTGAATCATTGTTTTTCGAATATAAAGTATTGAATCGCGTATAGATGCAATCTGTGCATTGTATTGGTGTCGAATCTGATCGTACTGGTTAATCTGGTTTTCATCGAGTTGCAGATATTGTATAACCATTCCTCTGCCTTGGCCTAATGGCCTTTCAATTGGAGTAGAATCCGTGCTTATACGTTGCGTTCTGGCATACAGAGTGATGAATGCCACAATTAATGCAATGATCACCGATAAAAGTATCCAAATCCAAATCTTATATTTTTTCTCCATTTTGTTAAGTTAAGAGATTGTTAAAAAATTTTAAAATCATTCGGAGTTGCCCTCTTCAAAAATCATATAGAGCCCGTCGGGCTCATCCATTAGGCCGTATTCCATGGCCAAAATCTCGTGAAGTGTTAATTCTTGGGCTGGTGGAGACGGGAGAATAATTTTTCCCATGTAGTAACCCATAAGGGCAGCTAAGATGATACTGAAACTATAAAGCAAGATATTTCTGGGTTTAGGTTGAAAAATCCAGGATGTAGAAGATGATGGATATGATTGTTGGGCATTTAGGCGAGCTTGGAGACGAGTGAAGAAATAAGGGTCGGATTCGAAATTTACTTTTGATTCGATAGCCGATTCAATCTCTTCGGCTAAGGTTGAACATTTTATGCATCCCAACATATGTTGTTTTGCCAATAAATTTTCTTGCTGATTTAAGCCCTTCGATTTATACCGTGGATACCATTTATTAAAGTTCTGACAGTCGATTTTCATAGTTTTAAGAATGATAATAATAATTAGCAAGGTATTTTCGTAAATTGTTTTTTGCCCGTTGTGTAAGCGAATCAATGGCTTTTGGAGTTTTGCCCATTATTTCGGCTACTTCAAAATAGGTGAGATCTTCAATATGCGTTAAAATGAATGCAACTCTCTGGTCTTTGGGGAGTTTATCCATGGCGTGATTTAAAATTTTTCTCATTTCCTTATCTTCTACAGAATTGTTAAAAGTTTTAGGATGAAGAAGGTTATTGTTGGAATCCAAGTCTTGTGCATAAATTTTATGTGAAATAGGGGGAAGAGGAGTGTTATAATATTTATGTTTCAAGTTTATTCCATGATTTAGGGCTATGCGATATATCCATGTTGATAAAGAAGATTTTTTGCTGAACTTTGAGATATGGAGATAAATTTTTATGAAAACTTCCTGGGTAAAATCTTCCACTTCTTTTTCTTCGATAAAGAGTTGGTATCCAATTGCCCTAATCATGGGTTCAAAATGTTCAACCAGGATGCGAAATGCATCCTGGTTGCCTGCTTGCAAGGCCTCTATTAAAGAGGATTCATCTATTTTCTGCTTATAACTAATGGCCTATTGTTTTCGAGATGATTTATTTGCAAACTTAATAATAACATTTTGAATTAATTACGTTTCCATTAGAAGAGCAAACCATTAATGGAGAATGGATTCCCAACCCGAATCATATCAGCGATTGGGAGTGATTGGATAATTACTTTGAGAGGGGTTGAGTGGCTCTGTAACCTCTATGTCCACCGCGTTTACCTGAGAAACCGCTTTGATAATTGTCGCAAACGCCATCCTTGTTTGCATCGACAAAATATCTGTTCCCACTTGTACCTCTTCGGTTTTCATAGTTGTCGCACACTCCATTTCCATTTTGGTCAATAAAGACTCCTTTTCCTTGTATTCCGGCTCTTGATGGCCAATTGTCGCAAACCCCATCTTTGTTTTGGTCTATAAAACGAGGAGGGGTTAAGGGTGTAATAGAAGTTTCCTTGGTTTGAACCTGATTTTTTGAAGTTTCCTGAGCCATACCAACCATCGAAAACAGGCTCATCATTGTGCATAAAACAATCAATTTGGGTTTCATCTTATTTAATTTTTAGGTTAATTTAATTTGTTAGACCATGAAATATGAAAAAACCCTCGGGTAGATAGAATTTTTTTTAGGGGAATAAATTTTCCATAAAATAAAAGCCACAGAATTCATTCTGTGGCTTGATGTGGAGCGTAGGGGAGTCGAACCCCTGACCTTTAGACTGCCAGTCTAACGCTCTAGCCAACTGAGCTAACGCCCCAAAGTTTTATGGGGTGCAAATGTAAGCTATTTTTTTATTTCTTTGCTTAATTTATGAAAAATCCAATTCTCAATAATGGATGGCCTTGGAAGGCATGCTGAATGAGATTTATTAAAGGTAGATTATGTCGAAATTATACTTGGTGCCGACACCTATAGGTAACCTTGAGGACATTACGCTGAGAGCATTGCGTATTCTTAAGGAAGTTGATTTTATATTGGCCGAAGATACACGCTCGTCACGAATATTGCTGCAACATTTTCACATTCAAACACCGCTGGTTTCTCATCATAAGTTCAACGAACACCAATCATTGCCCAAGATAATAGAAAGGCTAAGAAATGGAGAAACGGCAGCCTTGATTTCCGATGCTGGAACTCCGGGTATTTCCGATCCTGGATTTTTATTGGTGAGAGAGTGCCTTAGAGAAAATATTCCGGTTGAATGTCTTCCAGGGCCTACGGCTCTTATACCAGCTTTGGTCGAGTCGGGTTTACCTTGTGATAGGTTTTATTTCGAAGGATTCCTGCCTGTAAAAAAAGGAAGAAAGACTCGGATAACACGTATAGCTGAGAGGGATGAAACTACAATTATATATGAGTCTCCTCATCGAATTCTTCGCACTTTAGCAGAGCTTTCCGCAGTTTTAGGATTGGAAAGGAAGGTTTCTGTGTCGCGCGAAATTAGTAAGATATTTCATGAAACCATTAGGGGTACATTGGCTGAACTGGTTGAATGGGCAAAATCTAAACCTTTAAAGGGCGAATTTGTTATAGTGATAGGAGGCAAGCAAGATGCAAACTGACTTAGTAGCTACAAATTGGGTTCATCTTCAGGATTTACTTTTTCGTGATACTTGGGATGAAGATTTGAAGCGATATCGTTCTGCTTATGTTTATCGTGGTTTATCCGATAAAAATT
Organism: Bacteroidales bacterium UBA5762; assembly: GCA_002418865.1. Lineage (GTDB taxonomy): Bacteria > Bacteroidota > Bacteroidia > Bacteroidales > TTA-H9 > TTA-H9. The sequence goes on from DIEY01000097.1 coordinate 27,734, forward strand.
ATGAGCTTGTTTCGAGTCTTATTCGGCTTGGGGGGATTTACGATAGGCTGGAGCGTCATCTGCTGAGAAATTTTATTAAATATGCACGTCGCGATTCAGCAGGTGAGTCCTTATGGAATTGGCTTGTTCTGGCTCAACATCATGGATTGCCTACCCGTTTAATCGACTGGACTTATTCGCCTCTGGTAGCCTTGCATTTTGCTACGGCTAATCCTTTGAAATATAATGATGACGGTGTGATATGGTGTGTCAATTATGTGAAGGCCAATCAGTTTTTGCCACAAAACTTGCTCGATATCATTCTTGAGGAAGGATCGAATGTTTTTACACCGTACATGCTCGATAAAGTTTGTAATTCTCTCCATAAACTTAGTGAGCTACAATCGGAACCTTTCAATATTTTTCTTGAACCTCCTTCGCTGGATGAGCGCATAGTGAATCAGCATGCTCTTTCATCGCTCATGTCTACTGCAAAGGCTCATTTAGGAGATTGGTTGCAGAATCACCCTGATATTTATTTCCGCATCATCATTCCAGCCGAACTCAAATGGGAAATCAGGGATAAACTCGATCAATCAAATATCACCGAAAGAGTTCTTTTCCCTGGGCTCGACGGACTAAGTATGTGGCTTAAACGGCATTATAGCCCCAAAGATATTCTTATCGACACTTAATTTTTTTCAAAATGTCCTATACTTATGAATATCCACGACCCTGCGTTACTGTTGATGTTGCCTTATTTCGCAAACATCACGAGGAGGAAGAAATTTTGCTCATACAACGCAAAAATCCTCCTTTCGAAGGCAGTTGGGCTTTGCCTGGTGGATTTATTAATATGGACGAGAATCTTTCTGATGCAGCCTATAGAGAATTGAAGGAGGAAACGAGTTTGGCCCCTCACGAATTATTTCAATTTCGCACCTATGGAGACGTACATCGTGATCCCAGGCATCGTACTATCTCAATAGTTTATTATGGTTTTATGGAATTTGAAAGAAGTCAGCCTACGTCGGGTGATGATGCTTCTCGTGCGGACTGGTTTCCCATTCAGAAATTACCTCCTCTTGCTTTTGACCACACCCAAATCATCAATGATCTTATCGAATATCTCAAATTGAATAATCTCATCGTTTCATGAAACAGTTAATATTTTTCTTTGCTTTACTCTTGACCTCCTGTATACTTCGTGCACAGGTGGTCATCTACGATTCATTATGGCCCGAACCCGGAACATCTATCTACATAAGAATTGTGGATGATCCTTCCAGTATTCACTTTGCTCATTTCGGTGAGAATGTGAATTGGGACTTTACGAGTCTTGTCTCTTCCTCTCAGGATACAATTGCTTATGTGGATCCTGCCAATACGCCATACTTTGGGAGTTTTCCACAATCGAACCTTGCCATTAACCTGGGTCCTTCTGAAATTGTTTATTTGCAGAATGATGAATCTATAAGTCAACTGGTTGGAATAATAGGCGATCCCGGCACAGGTACGCCCATGGCCATTCCCATCAATCCTGCTCTTGAATTGTTTCAGTTTCCTTATACCTACGGGGATAGTATATTATCCACCGCCCAAGCCAGTATTCTTGGCACAGGCGCTATGTTTGGACAGCCTGCCCTTGATTCAATGAAAGTGGTTTCTACAATTATTACACAACGTAAAGTAATGGCCTGGGGATTATTGCTATTGCCCTGTGGTGGATTCCCGGAGACCTTGCTCGAGGAAGGTATAATCACTCGAATTGACAGTGCATGGACCAAAGTGCCATTTTTCGGATGGATTCCAGTTCCAGGCTTCCCAATGATAACTACAGATACAATGTACAACTGGTTTACCGCCAATTCTATTCATCCATTCATGCAGTTAGTAGTTGACCAATCTGGTATACCTTACAGTGCAAGCTACTATTCGGGGAATCTGCAGGCTATAGAAGAATATTCACCTTCGGGGAATTTTCCTTTTGTGGTGAGTCAGAATCCGTTTGAAAATGAAGTTTCATTATTTTCGACTCAATCGGGTTGGAATGCCAGACTCTTCGATTATTCAGGAAGATTGCTATTGGATGATATAAAGGTGAAGATAGGAACAACCAGAATCGACCTTAGCGGGCTCAAGACTGGAGTTTACCTCATAGTTTTAAAGAATGAAAAAGGTGAGGTGACAACCATAAAAATTCAAAAACATTAATAATTAGCAACTAGCGATCCATTGTTTTACTTGATCCAACGATGGCATGGGAATATTTATCTTATTTTTCTTACGTAAGCCTCCTAATTGGTTGAAAAGAGTGCTGGGATTTGCCTTCCTCAATGCTTCTCTGTTCGTGTAACCTGCCTGAATAAGCAATGGAATCCATTCATGCGGTATGTCTGTGTCTTCCAAATCACTGGATGGAGTGGTTTCCTGACTTTTTTCAGGCCGCATCTGTGGGAATAAAATCACTTCCTGAATGGATGGAGAATTGGTCATGATCATTGCCAGACGATCTATCCCAATTCCAAGGCCTGCTGTTGGCGGCATACCATATTCGAGTGCCCTTAAAAAATCTTCGTCTAACACCATTGATTCTTCATCGCCTCTTCGTCCTAATTCTAATTGTGCTTCGAAGCGTTGGCGCTGATCGATTGGGTCATTTAATTCTGAAAAAGCATTACAAATTTCTTTTCCATTGCAAATTGCTTCAAATCTTTCCACCAAGCCAATTTTCGAACGATGTTTATGGGCTAGAGGCGACATTTCGATAGGATAATCCATGATAAATGTGGGTTGAATTAAATAAGGTTCACATTTTTCACCAAAGATTTCATCTATGATTTTTCCTTTTCCCATTGTCTCGGTAATCTCAACGTTTAAGTGAGCCGCAGTGTGACGAAGTTGGGTTTCATCCATGTTAGATATGTCGATGCCCGTAAATTCTTGAATGATACCCGCCATTGTGAATCTTTTCCATGGTCGTTTGAAATCGATAACATGATCGCCCACCAGAATTTGTGTGGATGAATGAAGGTCTAAAGCAATTTTTTCGACCATTTCTTCCACCAGATCCATCATCCAGTAATAATCTTTATAGGCTACATAGAGTTCCATCTGAGTGAATTCGGGGTTATGGAATCGGTCCATTCCTTCGTTGCGAAAATCTTTAGAGAATTCGTAAACTCCATCAAATCCCCCGACAATCAGGCGTTTCAAATAAAGTTCATTGGCTATTCTGAGGTAAAGGGACGTATCTAAAGCATTATGATAGGTTTTGAAAGGGCGGGCAGCAGCTCCTCCATATAAGGGTTGAAGAATGGGTGTTTCAACCTCAAGGTAACCTTTCAAATTCAGAAAATTCCGCATAGAATTAACCATTTGCGTTCTCTTGATAAATATTTGCCTTACATGTGGATTGACGATCAGATCGAGATATCTTTGACGATATCTTTGCTCGGGATTCTGAAAAGCATCATATACTTTATCCTCTTTTTCTTTTACAATAGGAAGTGGTCGTAACGATTTTGCTAACAACTTAAGCTCCTTAACGTGTATAGTAATTTCTCCCATCTGAGTGGTGAACACAAAGCCCTTTACCCAGATAATATCGCCAATATCGAGCAGTTTTTTAAAAACAATGTTGTAGAAGGTTTTATCCTCATTTGGGCACAGATCATCACGTTTGACGTACAATTGAATTCTATCTGTAGAATCCTGAAGTTCTAAGAATGAAGCTGCACCCATTACTCTTCGCGACATTATTCTTCCTGCTATGCAAACTTCCTGATAATTATTGAGTTGTGGATTATATTTTGTCAAGATTTCATCTGCCGATGCATTTACGTGAAATACACCTGTGGGATAAGGATCGATTCCTAAATTGATTAATTCCTGAAGCGCTTGTCGCCTGATGATCTCCTGTTCACTTAATGCCATTACGTATAAATTTTGGGGTGCAAAGATAAGGATATTCAGCTTCAATCATTTAATTGAAATGCTTAGGGCTTTTTTGTTTTACAGCTTGAAGTTAATTTATTTTTATAAGATTGTTATAATAAAGAAAATTTCTTGATAACTTTACAAGAAATTTATTGGCATCAATTCCATCCTCTTCCTCTTCATTATTATGGCAAAAACATCGAAAAACTATACTAATAAACATGTCACTCCACTACCTGGTAAAAAAGCAGGCAAATCGAAAGGTGAAATGAGCGAAACCTCGTATTGGGTTTATTTCTTAATTATTTTAGGGATTGCACTAATTCTGCTTTACCTGTTCAAATGATGGATTGTGAATTTTCTATCAATAGAAAGACTTTATCACCTCTTCTAACGGGAGCGCTTACCTTGAAGGAACATATCTGTCCTTTCGATGCAAGAGGAATATTGTCGTATTCGAGCCTAATTTCATCTACTGTACCTTCTACTACTCCTGAGGTCGGGCCATTGATGGAGTATTTATCTCCAGTTTTCAAATCGCTTGTTTCGAGTTTTACTTCGGCTACACCCAATTTAGAGAAATAATTGAGGACTTTGCCAAGATAATGTTTTTTGATGGTGGCCTGCGAACCATGTTGTTGAGTCCATTCGCCTAATTCTTTGCCCAGGTAATATCCTTCCCAGAATCCTCGATTATATACTGTGCGAAGACGTTCAGTCCATTCGCTTACTTTCTTTTGGGAGAATGTTCGATTTAGAACTGCTTCAACTCCTTCATGATATACTTGGGTAACTGTTTTGACATATTCAGGCGATCTGCCCCGGCCTTCAATCTTTAGAACCTTCACTCCTGTAGCCAGAATCTGGTCTAAGATACCTATAGTGCATAAATCTTTTGGCGACATGATGTATTCATTATCAACCTCAAGAACTGTTCCTGTTTCCTTATCGGTAACATCATATCTTCGACGGCAAATCTGCAAGCATGCTCCCCGATTAGCCGAAGAATTCATGCTGTGTAGGCTTAGATAACATTTGCCAGATATGGCCATACACAAAGCTCCATGCACAAAAATTTCGATAGCGATAAGATTTCCCGATGGTCCGCGTATATCGTATGAATTAATTGCATCAACAATCTGCTTTATTTGTTGTAGGTTTAGTTCTCTGGCCAGTACAATTACATCGGCATAACGTGAATACCATTTAACGGCTTCTATATTGGTAACATTACATTGGGTAGAAAGATGAACTTCAACTCCTTTTTGAGCCGCATAGCTAATAACTGAAGGATCGGAGGCGATGATGGCCGAAATACTCGATTCCTTGGCTGTATCCACAATATTTTGCATTTCCTGTAATTCTTCATCATAGATGATTGAGTTTAAGGTTAAATATGACCTTATGCCATTCTCTTTGCAAATGGTTGAAATTTCATTCAAATCGGATAAGGTAAAATTAGTGGAAGACCTCGAGCGCATGTTGAGCTTACTTGCCCCAAAATATACTGCATTTGCCCCTCCCTGAATAGCAGCCATTAACGATTCGAATGAACCTACTGGCGATATGATCTCTATTTGTTTAAGCCTTTCCAATTAATTTTTCTTCTTTAGTTTATAGTGCATGAGTGAAAAGCCAAAAATTATTCCGTAATTTTGAAACGGTGTACAAAATTAGTCATTCAATCTAACTTGAATATTCTGCGCAAATGCGGTTCATGTGGAAACAAATAAACTTTATGCTGTTTTTTTCTTTTGTATTGGGTATTCAAGCAATTTCTGGTCGAGCACAAAGGGTTTATAAGGTAG
>DIEY01000097.1:33491-58483 GCA_002418865.1 Bacteroidales bacterium UBA5762
GGCCAATTTCTTGGTCAGTTTTGTAAAATATGAATCGCAAGTATTCAAGGATGGTATGTTTTTCCCAGTGAAGTATGAGTCTCAGGCCGATTTGAAGATTTTTATTGTAGATAATCGTTCGAAGGCGGGATGGGGTAGTAAATCGAAACAATACTTGTTAAAGTTCAAGAAATAAGGTTGATAACATGAAAGTAAATGGTAAGAATTACAAAACCATTTGGATGGAAGGGGAGAAGGTGAAGCTGATTGATCAAAATTTATTACCCTTTCGTTTCGGAATCATTGAATTAGAGAACTGGGAAGGAATATGCAAGGCAATTGTGAACATGAATGTAAGAGGAGCTGGAGCAATAGGAGTTGCGGCTGGTTATGCCATGGCCTTGGCATTTATTCAATCACCTCAGGTAGGAGGAGAAGAATATTTATGGAAAGCCCGTCAAGACATTGAACAAACACGACCTACTGCACGTGATTTATTTTATGCAACCGAGAGAGTAATGAATGCTGGAATTGCCTTTGGTACTGCGGCAGCAATAGAAGAATCGCAACGAATAGCCTTTGAGAATGAAGAGGAAGCAAAAGCTATCGCTATTTATGGAGAAAGTTTGATGCTCGATACCTGTAATGTGCTAACACATTGTAATGCTGGTTGGTTAGGTTTTGTAGATTGGGGGAGTGCATTGGCACCCATTTATTTAGCACATCGTAACGGTAAAAAGATCTTTGTTTACGTAGACGAGACACGGCCACGTTTGCAAGGGTCAAGACTTACAGCATGGGAATTGCAAAACGAAGGCATTCCACATGTAATTGTTGCAGATAATGCCGGGGCTTGGCTGTTATCGAACCATAAGGTTGATTTGTTGATTATGGGTGCCGATCGTATTGCTTTGAATGGAGATACGGCCAATAAAATTGGGACTTTCGAAAAAGCCATAGTAGCCAAAAATTTTGGTGTACCTTTTTATGTCGCGGCTCCCTTGTCAACTTTCGATCCTTTGTGTCCGGATGGTTCTTGCATTTCCATCGAACACCGACCTGCTGAAGAAATAACTCAGATGGAAGGTTTAGATGAAAATGACCACTTAAGAAAAATTAGAATTTCTTCTCAGGGATCTAAAGCCTTGAATCCGGCTTTCGATGTCACTCCATCTTCATACATCCATAGCTTAATTACCTCGAAAGGAATTATTCAACCTAACAATCAGTCTATTCGTCAACTTTTATTGGGTTAGCTACAAAATTCTATTTTTATGATTAAGAATCCTTCAAATTGGGTGTTAATTGTAGATGATAACGAGAATAATCTTGTTTATCTGCAGAATATTCTTCAACGTGCTGATATTTCATGTAAAACTACAACTCAAGGTAAAGAATGTTTGAATTTATGCATGAATGACCCACCTTCTTTGATTCTTCTGGATGTGATGATGCCTGAAATGAATGGTTATGAGGTTTGCAAACGATTAAAGGAATCGGAAATCACACGTGATATTCCTGTAATTTTTATTAGTGCACTAATTTCGAAAGAAGATATTTTGAAAGGTTTTGAAATGGGCGGAGTTGATTATATCACTAAGCCATTTCATAAAGAAGAGGTTTTAGCTCGGGTAAAAGCCCATTTAACTATTGTAACGCAACAGAAAAAACTTGAGCTGATGAATCGGGAGCTTAAAGAGGCACTGGCAGTCAGGGATAGGCTTTTTTCTATCATTTCACATGACCTAATTGGTCCTATTCTTAATATAGAAAATGCCCTTAAACTCCTTATGGAGGAAAGACTGAGTGATGAGGAGCGGTTTGATTTTCTTCAGGAATCTCTCAATGCCGCTTCTTCTACTCTCGATCTATTGAAAAACCTATTGTCATGGGCAAAGAATCAAATAGAAGGGATCGATTATAATCCACATAATGTGGATGTATCCATTATCATCGGGGATATTCTGAATCTTTTTCAGAGAATGCAAAAAGAGAAAAAAATCGACATTATCAATCACATTCAAGAAAGTTTGATTTGTTTTGCTGATGAGAACATGCTGCATTTAATTTTTCGCAATTTAATTTCTAATGCGTTAAAATACAGTTATGAAGGTGGAAAGATCGAGATCTTGCATCACAATGAAGGGGATAGTATGGTTTTTGAAATAATGGATAAAGGTAAAGGCATTGCGAATGAGGAAGTTGAAAAAATATTAGATCCTATTCAATTTTATTCAACCCCAGGAACTGCTTATGAAAAAGGGCATGGTTTAGGACTCAGATTATGCAAAGAATTTATCGAAATACATGGTGGAGAATTGAAGATTATTTCAGAACCTGGTAAGGGTTCTATTTTTAGATTTTCTATTCCACAAAATCTAACTAATTTAAAGCATTGATTTACAAAAAAATTTCTGATGATGATGTTGCGGCTATTGGATTAGGTACTTGGGAGATGGGTGGTCGCGAATATGCCGATTATTCTTTTGATCAGCATTGGATAAATATCATAAAGAGCGCTGTTGAAAATGGCTTAACACATATAGATACTGCCGAGATGTATGGCAACGGTCATACCGAAGAAATTGTTGGTCGAGCCATAAAAGAATTTCCACGTCAGCAGTTGTTTATTACATCCAAGGTATGGCTCACGCATCTGCATACTGAAGATGTATTGTTTTCGTTCGAGAATAGTCTTCGTCGGCTTCAAACCGATTACATCGATTTGTACCTTATTCATCATCCCAATCCTGATGTACCATTAGAGGAAACCCTTATGGCCATGAATCGGCTGGTGGAGCAAAAACGAGTAAAAGCTATTGGTTTGAGCAATTTCGATATCTCAATGATAAAAGAAGCTGAGAAAATTTCTTCAGTACCTATCTCGGCAGTGCAGATAGAATATAGCCTTTTAACGAGGAATAAGGGAGTTTATACCCATAATCAGGAGAAGGAAATTATTCCTTATTGTCAGGAACATCAAATTGCAGTGATTGCATGGCGCCCATTGGGGAAAACCAATTACGTGAAATTATCTACAAACAACGTAATGAAAAGTATAGCCGAAAAATATCATGCCACCCCGGCTCAGATTGCGCTTAGCTGGCTCATTGCTCAAAAAAATATATTTGCTATTCCCCAAACCGGTTCAGTAAAACATTTGAAAGAAAATGCAAAAGCTTGCGATATTTCTCTTTCGTTGGAAGATTGGAACCGACTGAGTGAAGCTTTTATGGAATGATGCTATTTAAAAAGAGAAAGTAAGGCCTATATTGTACATAATAGGCAATTGATTTACGCGTTCGAAGGCAATACGGTCGAAATAGAAGATATTGTCGCGATCGTAGATATTGGTAGCACCTACATTGAGTTCTAATTGGGAATATTGACCGAGCTCCCATTTGTGCTTCAAGTTGATATCTAGGCGATGATAAACTGGCAATCGGCCTTTGTTTAAATCGGAATACAATATAGCTAAATTTCCATTTTCGATGGCTGGATTAGAATAGATCCCATTTTCGAAATTTATTTTTTCGAAATAGCCTTGGCTCTGAGTAAAGGGGAAGCCAGTACCAAAGTTCCAGCGAGAACTAAGTTCCCAGTTTCGGGCAGGTCCAAGATAAACCGAAGCAACCAAATTAACTGTATGTCGCCTATCGAAATGAGGGTTATAAGTAACTTTTCCGTCGAAACGACTTACATATCCTAAGGAATAAACTCCCCAGAAATAATATCTGTCTTTTTCGAATTTCAGAGATAGGTCGAGGCCTTTTGCATCACCAGTTTCGACAATGAAATCGTTTTTCAACTCATCAGGCTGATCGGCAAATGTTTCAGTATCATCAAAAATCTTATTACGGTTGATGTTGGTCAGTTGAGTAAATTTTTTGTAATAGGCTTCGATATTGACAGTTACATTACGGGATAAATCGAGTTCTATTCCTCCTATGGCATGCCATGCTTTTTGCAGTTTATCTTTAACTTTTTTCCCGTCGAATTCTTCGGGTAAGTTATCCGGGCCCGAAAGAAATCCATAGAAGAGATTAACCACATCGCGGTCGCTTGTTGCACTGATGAGGTTTTGGGAGTATAAACCACCAGCTGCTTTAATTCTAATAAAGTCATTTACATTGTACTTAACAGCCAGGCGTGGCTCGGGTGAAGTATTACTCAACGAGGCATACCATTGAAGCCTAAATCCGGGTTCAATGAGAAATTTTCCGCGAGTCATCTTATATTTTACATAAGGTCCAATTTCGGTAGTGTTTTCTTTTTGCTGAATAATTCGATTGAGGGAATTGAAGAAGTAATAATCTGTATTAAATCCCTGAAATTCGAAGCCATAGCGTAATTCATCTTTATTGATAAAATAGGTGAAATGAAGGCCTGCGTTAAAACCTCCAATTTGGCTTGTGCGATCGTTTTTGCCGGTCTCTTCCAAACTAACTTTGTAATTAGAGTAAGAAAATACACCCTCGAGCAAAACAGGAGCTTTGCCTGGGATAACGATGAAATTGGCTCCTGCACCTAAAGCATTCCAGTGAAAGTCGGATAAAGCCTTATAGTTATTTACCTGATCGGTAAAATTGAAACCAAACAAGTTGACTTTGCTTCCATTATCAGCATTGAATGATGCTTTGCCATAAATATCGAAAAAGTTGAAAGGAAGTCCTTCTTCGTTGACATATTTGTATAGTGACTTTGAGGTTTGTTCAAGATAAGAATTTTTAACGGATAAAATGAATGACGAACTTCCTGAGTTATCTTCCTTTTGTTTCCTTATAGGGCCTTCGAGCAATAATTTAGCACCAAAGGTAGTAGCGTCTACTTTCCCACTCAAACGTTTTTTGTTGCCATCACGGGTAGTTAAGTCCATAACCGAAGAAATTCTACCTCCAAATTCAGCCCCAAATCCTCCTGTATAAATGTCGGCATTTCGAAGAATATCAGTGTCGAATACCGAGAATAAACCGATGGAATGAAAAGGATTGTAAATGACCATTCCATCGAGGAGAACTTTATTTTGGATGGGTGCTCCTCCACGAATATACAATTGGCCACCCTGGTCTCCAGTAAATACTACTCCGGGTAAAACTTGGAGATACTGAGCCAAGTCGGGTTGTCCTCCTATACTTGGTATTTGCTTAATTTGACGAGGAGTAACCTTAACCACCGAAGTTCGAGTTTCAGTTCGAGCTGCTTCCCTTTCGGCCGAAATATTTACTCCTTCTATTGCAACAGATTTTTTAGAAATGAAGAGTTTATGAGAAATTAATTCGCCCTTATTTAACTTGATAGGCACGCTAATACTGTCATATCCTATACCAGTTACCATAAGATTATATGAACCAGCAGGAATATTGTTGATGATAAAGTATCCATTTACATCGGTTGCTGAGCCAAGCGTTGTTTTTTCGAGAAAGACGTTTACAAAAATAGCAGGTTCACCACTTTCTTTCTCGTAAACGAATCCCCTTATGCTTGCTTCTTGTGACCAAGCCTTAAACCCCAACAATAGAAACAAACAAAATATCATCCAATAAGATAAAATATTATAAAATTTCCTCATCATATTAATGTTGTTGGATAAATCCGAAATTGGCTCACAAAGGTATGAAAAGAGTTATGCCCGCCCAATTCTCTGTATCGTTCATACCTCGTTGAATAAGACAAAAGCATCACTCTTTTAGAAACAAAACTTAAAGTATATGAAGTAGATACAAAAGAATAGCAAGGGTTTAAATCAACAAGAATATTTGTTTCCTATCTATAAATTGCAGTGAAGTTGTTGATATGCTTTATTTCTGAAAACGTATGCCCCTGCATTTAAAAGGCTAAAACAATAGATTTATAACATTATACCTCAATCAGTTGCTTGTTGTAACTTACTCTGAAATTTAAGCTATTCTTTTGAATATCAATTGTTTATTGCCTACATTAAATGATTTTTTTCGGTAATTAGAGCTCGGTTTATGGAATTCAGAATAAAGGTTGGAGATATGAAAGAAATATTCCAAATGAAGAATTTAATGAATATTATGTTAGTGGTTGAAGCTTAAATGAAGAAGGTTAAATTGTTTTAAAAGATATTTATAGTTTTACAGTAAATATTGATAACAGAATTTCTGATGGCAGAGTCCTCAAGGCATTCTTCTTCGAGACGGCATCACTCCTCCAGCTTATGGAATAAAATATTAATAACGATAGGGCTAAAGAAAAGGAAGAAAAAATCTAAAAGGCAATTTTCACAATTCTCCTATATCCCACACGAATCGTATGAAAAGGACTTAAACATTTTTGAAACCGAATTTATTGAAAGCGATAATTTGTCAGATAAGCCTGTAGAGGTTTCAATTCCTGTTTTGGAAAAGGAACAAACAATTGAGAATAAAGTTTTACCGAGCCCTGATGATAAAACTCCTGAATCCAACATAAGTCTCAATTCTCCACAACCAACGTCTATTCATCATAGACAGCATCCCTCCGGTCATCAGCACTCAAAGCATAAGAAACATAAAAAATCCACGAAGCTTGGTTTATATTTTCAAAGGCATTTTGGTTATATCAAAGAGCCCTTGTATAATTTTTTATATTTTTTAAATCTCAGGTCTGTTCCTTATGATCCATATTTTGAAAGCGAAACGGTGAAGCAAGAAGAACGCAAACCTATGCGTATTCAGCGATACGTGGCTTACATGATTCAGTCTACTCTTGTTTTCATAATATCCTACATAGTGGCCTATTTAATTTATCAGATGGCTGTTATTTTTATGGCAGCTCATTTCGGGATAGATTCAGTTTTGTATTATTATGAAGTGATGTTTCCTATTGGTGATGCTTCAAATTTATGGACTTCGTTCAACATCATCATGATCACGCTTGCAGGGCCATTTGTTTCTTTAATTTTGGGGTTGATATGGTATAGGTGGGTCATGCGCAAGGTCAAAAATCCTGCAACAAAGCTGTTTTTCTTATGGCTGGCATTACATTCGTTGAACATGTTTTTGGGAGCTTTTGTGGCCGGTGTCATTACGGGGCAAGGATTTGGGTATGTTGCCAACTGGCTTTATATGGGGATTCCGCTAAAAATATTCTTCTCGTTGGTGGCTTTGGGAGTATTGACATATCTGGGCTGGAAAGCAACTCCACAAATTCTGTCAACCAGTGGATCAGTCCAAAGAATCAATCGTTACAATCGTTCTTTTTTCATATTGAGCCAGATGATTATTCCCTGGTTTTTAGGTTCTATTTTAATGCTTTGGATTAAGATTCCTAATAGAATTCCTCAACATGAGAATATTCTACTTTATGATATCATTATTTTGGGCGCCATGGCTTTCTTGGTAATCCCTTCACTTTTCAACCATAAAAGTCGACCATCTGAGTTGAAAAAACGACGTTCGCATTCGAAGACTTCGTTGGCATGGCTTTATCTTTTTTTAGCGCTTCTTTTGATTGTGGCTTATCGTTTTGGACTGGAAAGAGGTTTGCATATCGTTATTCAATTCAATCTTTCCTTAGGTTTTTATCAGTAAAACTTTTTATTAAAACAAGGCCAAAATCTTTATAAGAAATTGGCCCAAAGCAATTAGTTATGATTTATTTACTCTAATTTTGCAAAGTTTTAAAAATTGAAGGGGCATGTAGACCAAATCAATATTAATACTAATACTAAAACCAGGGTTATGATCGAAACCAACCGGATTGGAACACTCAAGTGGCATCATATTCTTAATCCCTCAGAGCAGGATTTTAGTTTTCTTCTTGAGCATTTCCATTTTCATCCATTGGATATTGAAGACTGCAGAAGTTTGGTAAATCAGCGGCCTAAGATTGATATCTACGACGATTATTACTTTCTTATTTTACATTTTCCGTATTTTGACAAGACCCGGAATTTTGTCCGCACACGAGAAGAAAAAATATTCTGGGGTAAGGATTACGTGATTACAATGGGGAAGATTCATTCTGAGGTGTCGGAGTTTTTCTTAAAAACACGTCAGAAAATCGAACAACATATTGATCTTGATTTCGCTACCAGTGATGCTTTACTTTATAGGATATTAGAATATTTAATGAAAGAAAGTTACACTTTAGTGAGGTATGTGGGTGATCAGGTCGATCAAGCTGGCCGTATGCTTTTTGAACGAAAAACCCTGCAAACCATAGAATCTATTTCTATCACTCGCCGAAATATTATCATTTTGAATACAATTTATAAACCTCAACTTCCAGTTTTCAATAAATTCGAAACGGGCGAAATTCAGAGTTTTGCCGAAAGCATGGAAGAGTATTGGGGCAATATACTCGACTATTATCAAAAAATCTGGGACCTAATTGAGGATTATTCGGAATTGATTGAAGGTTATTCGAAAACTTTCGATTCTTTACAAACCAACCGGACAAACGAAATAGTAAAGACCCTCACCTTAGTTTCTACTGTTGTATTGCCTTTAACCTTCATTACCAGTATTTATGGCATGAACATCTTGCTTCCTTTTCAAGAGAACAAATATGCTTTTCATATTATTGCGGCCATTATGGTGGCTTTAGCGGCTTTTATGTTGTTTTATTTCAAGAAAAGACACTGGATGTAAGAATAAATAGCTATAGAGAGCTGAAGTGCATTAAAAATAAATAGCCTCATCGAAGGGGAGAGGAATTTGTTTTACTTCACATTTAAAAGCAAGATAGTCTATAATTTTTTGGGCCAGTTCTTCGTTAAGTAATTTAAAATCAAGGTGAATGAGCAAATCGGTACGCTCTTTCTCATTTTTGCGATGAGGTTTGCCGGTATGGCCATCTTCATTCATACGTTTTCGTTCAAGCATATCTTCCCTGATTTCGAGGTCTATTCTGTCGAGATATTTAGAAACACTGATAAATATCACCCTAATGTGTTTATAGTGAGTTGGGAATAATTTTCCCAATAATCCTTTCTTAGAGCTAAGACGAATACGCCGGCTGCTTGAAAAAATGTTCAAATAATTATTGAGGCGTGTTTGTTTGGTTTTGTGCTTAATTCTTCCAAAAGGAACACGATATTCTGCAGGTAGAGCATTTGCACGATTAACTAAGCCTTTTATGCTATTAATGAAAGCGTTGTAAGTTTGCGCATTCTTCTCGTAATTCTCCTTTACTCTATCGATTCTCACTTTCAGGCGTTCCGATTGCTCTTCGCCATTCCCTCTTTGTGCATGTCTTTCTGCATCTTCTAACCAATTGCTCATATAGTGATGGAATTTATGAGGCTTTGCCAGTAAATTAGTACAAAAATAATGTTTTTAATAAATTAGAATATCTTCGAATGAACTCGTTTGAGTTTATTTTTTAAGCATCTTTTTCTTTTAGACGACTATTATTAGAATTGGATTTTAGAAAGAGTTAGTTGTCAATAAAAACATTACATTTGCGCAAAGCATGAATTTTAATCATTCAAATGTTATTATTGTGGCATGGAAACTTCGGCGTATAAAATTTTGGTGGTTGATGATGAGCCTGATGTACTCGAGTTTTTGGGATATAATTTAGAGCGAGAAGGTTTTATTGTTTCAACGGCAAGAAATGGAGTCGAGGCTATAGAAAAGGTGAATGGAAACAGGCCTCATTTAGTTTTACTCGATTTGATGATGCCTGGCATAGATGGAATGGAAACTTGTCAGGAACTTCGAAAGATTGCTTCGGCCCATGAAATGTTAATCGTTTTTCTTACAGCCAGAGGTGAAGATTATTCTCAAATAGCCGGATTTGAGGCAGGTGCCGATGATTACGTTACAAAACCTATTAAACCCAAAGTACTAATTAGCAGAATAAAAGCTTTGCTTCGTCGTTTGCAAACACCCGAATCGGGAAGGATTCTTCATTTTGATAATCTAATCATCGATCGCGAAAAATATATGGTGATTAGCAAAGGCGAAGAAATTATTCTCCCTCGAAAAGAATTCGAATTGCTTAGTTTGCTGGCTTCAAAACCCGAAAGGGTCTTTACTCGAGAGGAGATTTTCGAACAGGTTTGGGGCAATGATGTCATAGTCGGCGAAAGAACCATCGATGTACACATAAGAAAGATTCGTGAAAAACTTGGTTTATCTATTATTACAACCGTGAAAGGAATAGGTTATAAATTCGAAAATAAGAATGACGACTTATCGTGATGGGTTTTTTAATAAAATCAAAGTTGCTGTTCATCCTGCATGAAAAATATATTTCGGTTTTCCGATTCTCGTAAAGTTGCTTCTTTGACCGCATTTTCTGTAATAGGGGTTTATGCAATTTTTGTTTTGATTATATGGTTGGTATTTCAACAACCCATAGGCTTTCTGTTTTTTGGTTTGGGTGTGGGCATTTGGGTAGCTGTATATTTTATAACACTTTTATTTGTGGATAAATTTATTTTTAGCAAGATAAGGGTTATTTATAAAACCATTCATAGTCAGAAAGTTCCCAAAGATATTGATCCGAAGCAAACCATTGATGCTCATTCCATAGAGGATGTTCAACGGGAAGTAACCGAATGGAGCAATGAAAGAAAGGCCGAGATAGAAAATTTAAAGGGCCTTGAGAAATATCGTAGAGAATATATTGGAAACATCTCGCATGAATTAAAGACGCCTGTTTTTAACATTCAGGGGTATATTCTCACCTTATTAGATGGAGGATTGGAAGACCCAACCATTAACCGCACTTATCTTGCGAAAGCCGAGAAGAGCATTAACCGCTTGATTGCTATTATCGAAGATTTGGAAACCATCAATCTGCTAGAGTCCAACGAATTAAAACTCAATCTCAATCGATTTAATCTTGTCGATGTAGCTCGTGAAGCCGTTGAATCTCTTGAAATGAAGGCCAAAAAAAGAGATTGTGAGGTGTTTATCAACTATAATTTAGAGCGCCCTATATACGTTTTAGCCGACCGACAAAGAATTCTTCAAGTAGTTACCAATTTGATAGATAACGCCATAAAATATGGTAAGAAAACGGGTGGGCATATTAAGATAAGTTTTTTCGATATGGACGAGAACATTCTTGTTGAGATTACTGATGATGGGCCGGGCATAGCTCAGAATGATATTCCTCACCTTTTTGAAAGGTTTTACAGGGTTGACAAAGGCCGTTCGAGAGATATGGGAGGAACTGGTCTTGGCCTGGCTATAGTAAAGCATATCATCGAAGCTCATCACCAAACAGTAAATGTACGCAGTACTCTTGGAGTAGGAACCACTTTTGGTTTTACTTTGAAAAAAGCCTGAGCGTTGCCCTTGGCTTTTTCTGTTGTGTGAGCATTCAAATGGCTTCAAATCGCCATCAAGCATTCTCTAATTCTTCTTGGTGGTTTTGGCGTTCTTCCCTGAGGGGAAAGAATTATTATATGTTTTCGACATCACCAGATTTCCATTTTCATCATAGAATTTCCATATCCCAATTGGTATGCCCTTATAATAAGCGCCTTCGTTGGCCTTTTCACCGTTTGGATGAAAAGAGATAAAATCTCCGTGAGGATCATCATTCAGAAAATTCTGTTGGCGAACTAATAAGCCATTTGCTACATAAAAATAGGCTGTTCCGTTTTTTCGACCTTCCATATAATTGGCTTTGTGCTCAATAGCACCATTCTCATAATATTCTATCCATAGACCATTCTTTTTGCCATTTAGGTAATATCCCTCATATTTCTTCTTGCCGTTAGGATAGAAATAAATCCATTTCCCATGGGCCGAGCCCAAGGCATAATGATGCTGATATCTCATTTTACCATCCTCATACCAGGCTTCCCATAAACCATCCATTTGTCCATCAACAAAATAACCACGATAATTGATCTTTCCATTATCATAGTAATTAACCCATAAGCCTGTTTCTTTATCATTGATAAAATCACCTTCTTGGAATTTTGCCCCCGTTTCATAAAAGGTTATCCAATGGCCTTGACGTTGGTCGTTTAAGTATTCACCTTCGCGCCATTTTTCACCAGTTTCGTAATAAAATATCCATTTCCCATTTCTTTTTCCTTTTATAAATTCTCCTTCACTGCCTTTTAATCCACTGAGGTGATAAAAAACCCACCATCCTTCCTGAAGCTCATTGTGTAGGTTTCCTTCCATTTCCTTATTGCCTTGTGGATAATACCAAATTGCTTTTCCATCGAGGCTATCGTTTTTGTAAGTGCCTTCAAAAGATTTTTGTCCTGATGGATAAAATAACTCGGAAAAACCGTGTTTTAGGCCCATTATGAAAGGAATGCGACGAATCAACTGCCCAACACTATCGTACTCTTCGAGCATTCCATTGCGTTTCCCCTCTGTATTTTCCCATTTCATGCTTATTTTCCCATTTTGATGATACAACCAACAAGGGCCATTCTCGACATTAAGAACTGACTTTAAGTTTCCGTTAGGATACCAGTATTTCCATTGGCCAACAGCTTTTCCATTGATATATTCACCTTCCGATTCCTTTGTTCCATCCGGATACCAAGTTGTCCAGTGGCCTTCTTTAAGTGTGTCTATGATTTGTCCTTCGTATCTTTCAATTCTTTTGGCCTCATCCCACCAATCATGGGTGATTGTTTGAGACGATAATCCATAATTGCATAAAACAAGTAAAAGCCATAAAAAGAAATTTTTTATTCGCATGGGTTCATAGAGACTATCAACTGCAAAATTAATTTTAAAATTCAACCTAATCGGAGAGGTTGATAATGTTGAAGTAAACAATGATTTTATTCCACAACTGGAAAATTGTAATTTTGTGGGCTGAGGAAGTTCATTTTTACTCTCGTTTTACTAAAACCTCCAATTCCTGGTAAATTTATGTACGCTTATCTCGAAGGACAAATAACCGAATTAAACCCTGCTTTTGTGGTAATTGACTGTAATGGAATAGGATATGAGGTAAATATATCAGTGAATACATTTTCGAGTATCAAAGGGAAGGAAAGGATTCGGCTTTACACGCATTTGGTTGTGCGTGAAGATGCGCAGGTACTTTATGGTTTTGCCGATGAAAACGAACGGATGTTGTTTAGGCATCTCATCACTGTATCTGGAATAGGACCAAATACTGCTCGCATGATACTTTCTTCCATGACTCCTATTGAATTAATTTCGGCTATTGCAAGTGGAAATGAAGAAATTCTGAAAAGAGTAAAGGGAATTGGAACTAAATCGGCTCAGCGTATCATCATCGAATTAAAAGATAAATTGGGCAAGGTGACAACTTCTCAAGGAAGTTTACCTCTATTAAGCAATAGAAATTTAGAAGAAGCGTTATCAGGTTTAGTTGTTTTGGGCTTTAATAAATCATTAGCTCAACGGGCTTTAGAAAAGATTATTTCCTCCCGCGGAGATTCCATCTCGGTGGAAGAGTTAATCAAGGAAGCATTAAAGATGTTGTAAAACAAAACTTTAAGTCGGCTTGAAAACTTTTTCAGTACAACATATACGTTATTTTGTAATTTTAAGCTCATGGATAGTTTTCTTGAGCTCTGTTCCAAATTATCTCCAAGCTTCTGCGATTGATTATTCTTCTTCGTTTTTTCTGCCCCCCGATACCATTCCCTTGCGCTATCCTTTTAAGGATAGAGAAATTTATTCGCCCCCTACACCCGAACATCAATTGTTTTTACGTAATCCTTCCAGCATAAAGGTTGATGTTGAGTATGATGGAGAATCAAAGCAATATATACTAACGGAAAGTATTGGTTCGCTTCAAATACGACCTCCTATTGTAATGGATTTTGAAGAATATTTGGAGTATGACGCTTCTCGAGCTCTGAACAATTACTGGCGTGAAAAATCTTTGAACACAAAGGGGGAAACAGGCGATGGAATAATACCTTCCATCTACATTGGTGGAGAGGCTTTCGATAAGATATTTGGCGGTAGTACAATTGATGTTCGACCTAACGGCTCGGCCGAATTGATTTTTGGCATTCGAACCAATAAAAATGATGATCCTAGCTTAGCTGTAAGACAAAGAAAAACAGTCAACTTCGACTTTCAGGAAAAAATTCAAATGAACGTCATTGCCAAAGTGGGTGATAAAATCGAATTTAAAGCCAATTATAATACAGAATCGAGCTTTGATTTCGAAAACAAAATCCAGCTTAAGTATGAAGGGAAAGAGGATGAAATTATAAAATTATTGGAGGTGGGTAATGTTAACCTTCCTTTAAATTCAACTCTTATTCAGGGTAGCCAGAGTTTATTTGGTGTAAAAACAAAGATGCAATTTGGACGTACTACAGTAACTGCTGTAGTTTCGCAACAACAAAGCGAAACAAAAAATGTCACCGTTGAAGGTGGTGCTCAAACTAACACCTTCAAACTCACCGCCGACCAGTATGAAGACAATAAGCACTTTTTCCTTTCGCAATATTTCTACGAACATTATAATCAGTCACTTTCCAATCTTCCCATTGTTCAATCTAACGTAAATATTACGAAAATTGAAGTTTGGATTACCAATATTGGTGCAGCAGTAACCGACAACCGCAACATCGTAGCCTTTCAGGATCTTGGCGAAAAAACCCCTTATCATCCAGCACTCAGTACTACCATTGGAGCCCCAGAATTCCCTTCGAACAATGCCAACAATCTGCTTACCTATTTAGATGTAAATCAGTTAAGGAATATCAATACGGTTTCCAATTATTTGAAGTCTAATGATTTTACTGCTGGACAAGACTTTGAGAAGATCGAAAGCGCTCGTAAACTTCTACCCACCGAATATACATTCAATAGTTTGTTAGGATTTATTTCTCTGAATACTACCCTTAACCCTGATCAGAGCCTTGCTGTTGCTTTTCAATATACTATAGTGGGTGATACAACTGTCTATCAAGTAGGAGAATTCTCTGACGGTGGAATAAGCTCGCCCAATTGTTTGGTGGCCAAACTTCTTAAAAGTACTACCGTTAATACTCGAATCCCACTCTGGAAACTCATGATGAAAAATGTTTATGCCATTGGAGCTTATCAGGTAAACAGACAGGATTTTATTTTAAATATTCTTTATTCGGGTAATAATAATGGCGTGCCCACCGGTTATCTTACCGAAGGAGAAGTGGCTGGAATTCCTTTAGTTCGGGTAATGGGTTTCGACAATCTCGATCAACAGCTTAACCCTCCTCCTGATGGTATTTTCGATTTTATTGATAACGCAGCCATACAAGGTGGAACCTTTCAGTCAAGTAATGGACGAATTTATTTCCCTGTAGTTGAACCTTTTGGCCGAGACCTTCGTCAAAAAATTGGTAATGATCAACTGGCTAATAAATATTGTTATGATTCTTTATATACTTTAACCAAAGTTGGAGCTCAACAATATCCGGAGAAGAACAAATTTATTTTGGAAGGTTTCTACAAATCGTCGGTGAGTAGTGAAATCTCACTCAATGCACTTAATATCCCTCAAGGTTCGGTTAAAGTAACTCATGGAGGCATACCATTGACCGAAAATGTTGATTATACCGTAGATTATACCATGGGACGTGTTAAAATCATCAATGAAGCTTTACTTAGTTCTGGCACTCCCATCAACATATCGCTCGAAAGCAATACAATGTTTAGCATTCAGAGCAAAACCTATTTAGGTACTCATATCGATTATGAAATTAGTAAGGATTTCATTCTGGGTGCCACCATCATCAATTTATCAGAAAAACCTTTAACGCAAAAGACGATTCTGGGAGAAGATCCCATTTCAAATACGATCTGGGGATTGAATGTGGCTTATCAGAAAGAATCCTTATGGTTGACACGTTTGCTCGACAAGCTTCCCGTATATTCCACCAGTGTTCCTTCCAAAATTGCCTTTACAGGTGAGTTTGCTCATTTTATTCCAGGACATTCGAGTGCCATTGGCTCAACAGGAACTTCCTATATAGATGATTTTGAAGCTGCTAAATCGACTATAGATCTTCGTTTGCCCAACAACTGGTTTTTAGCTAGTACACCTCAGGGACAAACTGCTCCTGGAATGTTTCCCGAAGCTGCATTAGGCACTGGTTTGGCTTATGGCTTTAATCGTGCAGCCTTGTCGTGGTATATTATTGATCCCATCTTTTATGATCGCACGGGTACAGTAAGACCCAAGAATGTTACAAAAGATGAGCTTTCGCGTAATGTTGTGCGGCAAGTCCTCGAAAATGAAGTCTTCCCCGCTAAGGAAATTCCTAATGGAGTACCCACCAATATTGCAATTCTTAATATTGATTTTTACCCTTCAGAGAGAGGACCATATAATTATGATGTAGCAGGAGTACCTGGATTATCGCATGGGATAGATGCGGAAGGGAATTTGCGTTATCCTACAACACGCTGGGGAGGCATGATGCGGAAAATTGAATCCACCGATTTCGAAGCCGCTAATGTAGAATATATTGAATTCTGGATGATGGATCCTTTTTCTGAAGACCCTGATAATCCGGGTGGAGAAGTTTACTTTAATTTGGGTGATATTTCTGAGGATATATTAAGAGATGGGAAAAAAAGCTTTGAAAATGGTCTGCCCGTGGGCCCTGAAATTACCGATGTAGATACCACTATTTGGGGTCGAGTACCCAGAAAACAATCCCTGGTCAATGCTTTCGATAATGATCCACAAAGCCGTCAATATCAGGATGTTGGTTATGATGGCCTTTCTGATGAAGATGAGAGATCATTTTTTGATCAAGCCTTTCTTCAGCAAATTATTAACCTTTATGGAGCTGGTTCACAGGCTTATTTGAAAGCTTATGAAGACCCTTCTTCCGATAATTTCCAATATTTTAGGGGTACAGCCTTAGATAATGATGAACAGTATGCAAGTGTATTGGCACGCTATAAAAAATATCAAGGACCCGATGGAAATTCTCCTACGGCCGAACAAACCGGCGAAAACTATACTGCTCAATCTACTAGTTTGCCTAATGTAGAAGATATCAATCTTGATAATACCCTCTCGGAAGATGAAAGATATTTTCAATATCGCATAGATCTGAGGCCCGATAAAATGATAGTTGGAGAAAATTATATCACCGATATCTATCAGGCCAATAATATTCTATTGGAAAATGGTGAAAGAGGATCGGTAAAATGGTATCAGTTTAAGATTCCTATTAGCGATCCACAGTTTATTGTTGGAAATATTCAGGATTTCAAATCCATTCGTTTTATGCGGATGTTTTTCAAGAATTGGCAAAAACCTATCACGACCCGTTTCGCTACTTTTGAACTCGTAAGAGGCGACTGGCGTCGTTATCGTTATGATTTGCTCTCACCCGGCGAATATATACCTAACGATGAACAAAGCATGACGAGATTTGAAATCTCTACAGTAAATGTTGAAGAAAACGGGAGTAAATATCCAATTCCTTATGTAATCCCACCAGGTATAGAAAGAGAAATTAATTATGGTACCACTAATTTTACTCGCCTTAACGAACAAGCTATGGTTCTGAGAGTAAAAGAACTTCAGGATGGAGACGCTCGAGCTGCCTATAAAACTACGGGTTTCGACTTTAGGCAATATCATAGACTAAAAATGTTTGTGCACGCCGAAGACATCGATGCCTTGAACCCTAATAACGAAGGAGATTTGACCATTTTCTTGCGATTAGGCTCCGATTTTACTCAAAACTATTATGAATATGAAATTCCCCTCTCTTTTACACCTTGGGGAACGGCTAAAACTAATCCTGCTTTAATTTGGCCTGACGAAAATAGTTTTGACATCGATCTTGATAAATTGGTTCAAATAAAACAAGACCGAAACATACAGATGAGAAATGGTGAGATTCCTGCATCTCTAACTATTCCCTATGTTACTTTTGATGGCAAGAATAAGGTAACTATAGTAGGCACCCCCAGCATAAGCGATGTGAGAGCCATTATGATTGGAGTGCGTAATCCTAAAAAGCAATCTTTTACTGATGCCGACGATGGTCAACCTAAGAGCGCCGAGATTTGGATCAACGAATTAAGACTTACCGATTTTAATGACCAATCGGGATGGGCTGCTACGGGTCGCTTAACCGTTAATTTGGCCGACCTTGGTAATGTTTCGGTTAATGTTGTTCATAGCACACCTGGATTTGGAAGTATAGAAAAAAAAGTAAATGAACGACAGAAAGAAACGATTACCTCTTATGATTTTGCCACCAATCTTCAACTTGGGAAATTTTTACCCGAAAAAGTGGGTTTACGTGTTCCTATGCATTTTGATTATTCTACTACTGTTGCAAGCCCTCAATATAATCCCCTTGATCCCGATGTTAAGTTAAAAAATGAACTCGACAGTTATCAACTTTCATCTCAGAAAGACTCGATAAGAAAATTAACAGAAGATTATACTCAAAGGAAGAACATCAATTTTATGAACGTTCGCAAAGAACGTGTTGGAACACAACGACAGCCTAAACCATGGGATATTGAGAATTTCGATTTTACTTATTCCTATAGCGAACTCAATAGGCGCAATATTGATATTGAATACGACAACAAGAGAGCTTATAGAGGGGGCATTGGCTATACCTTTATGACCAGGCCAAAGGTTTATCGCCCTTTCGAAAAGATCGGCCTCGTTAGCCGTAGCAAAGATCTTCAACTGATTAAAGATTTTAATTTTTCCCTCGTCCCTCGAATGTTTAGTTTTAGGACCGATATCAACCGTGAATATACCGAACGTAAGCTACGCAATAAAAGCCAGGCTTTGGTATTGATAGAACCTACTTACATGAAATCTTACGTTTGGACACGAATGTATGATTATAAACACGACCTCACTCAAGGTTTGAAACTCGAATACAATGCAAATGCCAATGCTTTGATTGATGAACTTCCCGGAAGTGTCGACAAGGATGACTATGGTTATACCGTAAAAGAGAAAAAAGACCAAATACGTGAAGAACTGCTTGGATTTGGTACCATGAATCAATTCAATCAGGTTTTAAATCTTAATTATACCATACCCATTAATAAGATTAGGGCGTTTAACTGGATGACTGCTACGGCTCGATATCAAGGAACTTACAATTGGACGGCTTCGCCTAAAAGTATTCAAGAAGTGATGGGCAATAAAGCCGAAAATTCTAATACTGTTCAATTGAATGGTAATATCAGGCTCACCAGTCTCTACAATAAGGTGCCATATTTCAAGAAAGTATTGAGCACTGCCCAAACCCAAAGAGGAGGGCCTCAACCTCCACGCCCCGGACAAAGACAACAACCGGCTCCTCAAAATCCTGAACAAGCTGATACCGCAAAAACAGCCAAACCTAAAGTGGATTATTTTAAGATTATTTCCGAGTCATTAGTAAAAATAGTTCTCGGTTTCAAAGATGGTTCGCTTTCTTACGCCGAAAGTAATGGCATTTTCCTTCCTGGTTTTAAACCTTCTCCGGGAATTATTGGGAATGACATGAATTTGAATGCACCTGGCGTCCCCTTTGTTTTCGGAAGCCAGGCTGATATCCGGCAAAAGGCCGCACTAAATGGATGGCTTACCGGAGATAGTCTCTTCAACATGGCTTATGCAACTAAACATACATCTACTCTCAATGCGCGATTAACCTATGAGCCTTTTAGGGATTTTAGAGTAGAATTTACTGCTAATCGAACTTATGCAATGAATTATCAGGAATATTTTCGGGTAAACAGTGGAGAGTATACTTCCTATTCGCCCGTAGAATCGGGTAGTTTCTCTATTTCTTGGTTTAGTTTGAACACTTCATTTAAAACACCTGATAAGAACAATATCTCTGAACCTTTCGAAAACATGAAAATCATGCGTAAGGAAATTGCTATGCGATTGGCTCAAGAAAATCCCAACTGGCAAAACGATCCTCAAATTGTTGATTCAACTGGTTTCCCGGTAGGTTATGGCCCTACTTCTCAGGAAGTATTACATTATTCGTTTTTGGCAGCCTATTCTGGGAAAAATGCTATGAAAGTCAGTTTGGATGCCTTCCCCAAAATACCTTTACCCAACTGGCGAATTACTTATAAGGGTCTTAAATCGATTAGTTTCATCAAAAAATATTTCAAAGAATTTACCCTCTCGCACGCCTATCGCTCCACTTATAATGTTGGAAATTACTCTACCAATGTATTATATTTTGAAAACAATGGAGCAGCTGCGGCTTTCGATGATATCAATAATTATATTCCTAAATATCAAATCTCACAAATTGCCATCACTGAACAATTTGTGCCACTTTTTGGCATCGACATGACGTGGACTAATAATGTGTTGTCGAAACTCGAATTTAAAAAATCGCGTAATCTGGCCTTAAGTTTTGTTAATAATCAGCTTACTGAAATCAATTCCAATGAATTTGTGGTCGGAATAGGCTATCGTTTTAAAGATATTGAGATGACATTTAGGGGAGGAGGGGGAGGCCCAGCTCAACGCTATAAGAGTGATCTAAACTTAAGAGCCGACTTCTCTATAAAGGACAATAAAACCATTATTCGGCGAATAGAAGAGGATATTACTCAAATATCGGCAGGCCAGAAACTCATTACCATTAATACATCTGCCGATTATCAGCTCAATGAAAGAGTGATGATACGTGTCTTTTATGACAGTTCGATTACTAATCCTTATGTATCCAATCGATATTCTACGCGCACCTCTATGGGCGGAATAAGTCTGAGATTTACCCTGGCACAGTAAATTTCAATAAATTCTAAAGCCCCATTTGTTTTAGCACCTCTTCTAATTGAGCAAAAAGTTCTTCCTTGCTTCCATTATTGAGAAATTTATAATCAGCAAGAGCCATGCACTGAGCAATATTTTGATGATGTGGATCATCTGACCGCATCTCTCTTGATTCGTTGGCTAAAAATTCTTCATAAGAAATTCGATCAGTTTCTGAATCTCTTTGCTTAATGCGTTGATATCGAATTTCTGGCTCTGCATCTATGGCAAATAAAGTAAAATTTCCCTTTTGACGAAGAGAATTAACTTCACCAGGAGTTCTTATGCTTTCGATCACTGCATTTTGACCGGCTAAACGCGCTTTTTCATATAAACAATCGATAATATATGAAGGCCCATATTTCTCCCTCAATTGATTAGCACAAAGAGTATAATTATCACGATTCAAAGGTTGGTTATGCTTTAAGAGGGTTTCTTTTAAAAAGTTCCTCACCGAATAATGAGAAAATCCTTTCTGATTTATTAGATATTCTACCATAGTTCCTTTGCCGGCTCCCAATGTACCCGTAATGCCTATGATATATATCATTCTGAACGATTTATGAGTTTTTCCTCTGTATCATTGATGAGTTGTTGTACCCATGTGGTTGGCGCTGAATGGGGTACAAACTGTTGGATGCATGTTAACATCTCTGAAGAGCTTTCAGCAACTAAAAGATTATGCCGATGATGCTGAATGATGAAACCTTCATCGGTAGCATGATTGAGAAAAGTGAGCAGATGGTCGTAATAATGATTGATGTTGAGAATGCCAATAGGTTTTTCATAAATATCGAGTTGTAGCCATGAAAGTGCTTCGAAAAGTTCGTCGAGAGTGCCAATGCCTCCCGGCAGAACAATAAAAGCATCGGAAAGCTTGCCCATCATGTCTTTACGTTCGGCCATGGTTTGGCATATATGAATCTCAGATAAACCTTCATGCAGAATTTCTTTCTTGGTAAGAAACTTTGGCATTATTCCAATTACTCTGCCTGAATATTTCAAACATTCATCGGCTAAAGCCCTCATGGTCCCAATATTAGAACCTCCATATACCAATGTCAACCCAGCCAAAGCTATTTCTTTCCCTAAATTCTTGGCTTCTTCACTGTAAATGCTATTTTTCCCAAGACTCGAGCCACAAAAAACCCCAACACTCTTTATTTCCATCGAGTTTATTTAATATGGCAAATTTAAAAAAAGCCTCTGAATTGTTTCAGCAATATCGTGACATAAAAATAAACTCCATCGAAACCAATGTTTGTTATATGGAAGAAATGGAAATAAGCCATTTGCCCAAAAACACTATTTTTGTTTTCATAATATTGAAGTATGCAAACACTCTATCCTTTAAAGTTCAAGCCCATATATATGGACAAGATTTGGGGCGGACAACGATTGAAAACATTGCTAAATCACGATTTCAGCCCTTTACCTAATTGTGGAGAAGCTTGGCTGATATCAGGCATAGAGGGGTACAATTCTATAGTTTCTAATGGTTTCTTGGCCGACAATGAGTTGAATGAATTGGTAGAAATTTACATGGATGAATTGGTTGGTGAAACGGTATTCGAAAAGTTTGGCAATGAATTTCCTTTATTGGTTAAATTGCTCGATGCCAATGAATGGTTAAGCATTCAGGTTCATCCCAACGATGAAATAGCAAAAGCAAGAGGATTATCGGGTGGGAAAACCGAGATGTGGTATATTATTCATGCCGAACCTGATGCACAATTGATTACCGGCTTTAGAGAAAGGATTTCGAAATTTGAGCTTNNAGGTTTTAAATTACGAATCGGTGCAGATAGGAGATGTTTTTTATATGCCTGCAGGACGCATCCATTCACTTGGGCCTGGTATCGTGCTGGCTGAAATACAACAATCGAGCGATACTACTTATCGTATTTACGATTGGGACCGAGTAGATGAAAATGGGCAAAGCCGGCAGCTTCACCTCGATGAAGCTCTCGATGCCATCGATTTTAACTTATATGCTGAATACAAAACGAAATATACTTTAATTCCTAATAAAACTTCTCATCTCGTTCGGTCTCCGTATTTTACTACTAATCTTCTTTCTATAAATCGTACCATTGAAAAGGACTTTGGATATATAGATTCTTTTGTGATTTTATTAGCTGTAGAAGGAGAAGTGCAGATAGGAGATGTAACCGGAGTTTATTCATTGCGTGTGGGTGAAGCAATGCTTTTGCCTGCAGTAACTGAAAGAGTAGTTTTTAAACTGATATCTCCCAAAGCATCTATCTTGGAAACCTTTATCGATTAACTCTAAATTTTTTCTTTTTTAATTGTGGATATGATGCTTCTTATGCAAGTTTATAAATTAAACATCGGATAATGAACCATTGTAATCTATTGGCTAATATTCGCCTCTGCAATTAATAGAACACTTAAAATTTTTTACATTCGTAAAATTATGTAGCTTTGTAGTATCTTTCAAATGAGCTTATATATTATTCATCGAACCATAAAAAACCTTTGAATTATGATGACGGAAAAAGTTTCGGAAAAAGTAAAGCCTGGAGTAGTAACAGGTGAAGGAGTTGCTGAAATATTTCGTATTGCTAAAAACAATCAATTTGCCTTGCCAGCTGTAAACGTCGTAAGTTCTCACACTATTATTGCTGCATTGGAAGCTGCAAGGGAAGTTCATTCACCCATTATTATACAGTTTTCGAATGGAGGTGCTGCCTTCATGGCTGGGAAGGGCTTGTCGAACGAAGGAGAAAAGGCGGCAGTTCTTGGAGCCACCATTGGTGCCAAGTATATCTGGCATATTGCTGAAGCCTATGGTATTCCGGTAATTGTCCATACTGACCATGCAGCTAAAAAACTATTGCCTTGGATAGATGGCCTTTTGGCTGTTGGTGAAGAACATTTCAAAAAATATGGCAAACCTCTTTTCAGTTCACACATGTTGGATCTTTCAGAAGAACCACTCGAGGAAAATATAGAAATTTGTAAAAAATATCTCGAACGAATGAGCCGCATGGGCATGACCCTCGAGATAGAACTCGGAGTTACTGGAGGCGAAGAAGATGGCATAGATCATACGGGAATTGATAATGCCAGGCTGTATACACAACCCGAGCATGTGGCGTATGCTTATGAACAACTCTTGAAAATCAGCCCTAACTTTACAATAGCTGCTTCATTTGGTAATGTACATGGCGTTTATAAACCAGGTAATGTGGTCTTGAGACCCATTATTCTTCATAACTCTCAGCAATATATCGAGAAAAAATTGAATACTGTTCCCAAACCCGTGAATTTTGTATTTCATGGTGGTTCGGGTTCGAGTCAAGAGGATATTCGTGAAGCTATTAGCTATGGCGTCATAAAGATGAACATCGATACCGATACACAATGGGCTCAATGGAGTGGCATACTGAATTATTACAAGAAATATAGCAGATATCTGCAAAGCCAGATTGGAAATCCCGAGGGGGAAGATAAACCAAATAAGAAGTATTATGATCCGCGCAAGTGGATGCGTGAAGCTGAAATTTCAATGGTCAACCGTCTAAAACAAGCTTTTGAAGACCTGAATGCTTTAAATAGATTTTAAACTTCAAGTCTGTGCGAAAGCATTTAAAGAATTATTTGACTTCTGTCCCGATTTTTATGAAAAAAAGGGGCAGAAGATTTTTCGAATATTAAAAAAATGATAGATAAACAAAGAGAATGGCGTGGGAAAACAGTTTTAATTGTTGAAGATTTGCCGCATAATTACGAACTTCTCGTTAATTTTTTAATTCCAACCGGAATTTCGATGGTATGGGCTAAGAATGGTTTGGAAGCCATTGAATACATTCAAGATGCAACTGCACCAGCAGATATAGTCCTCATGGACATTAATTTGCCTATCATGAATGGCTACGAAGCCATGAGAAAAATTAAACAAATCAGGCCTCACTTGCCTATCATCACACAAACCGCCTATGCGTATGAAGGAGAGCTGGAAAAAAGTTATGAGGCTGGTTCTGATGAATATATTCTCAAACCAATAAGAAGAGAAAATTTGATAAAAAAGATGGAGAAGTTCTTGGGTAATGCCAACTTGGAAAATGATTAAAGATTTATTAGCAGTTTTATCTTGACATAACACTAATAAGGTCCTTTGGTTTGATGCTCATCACAGGAATAGGTGAACGATGAATCATTTGCTCGGCGTAAGGGCCAAGGAATAGATTCTTGAATGAAGTAGTCTGATCGGTCATGATAACGATGAGATTGGCATCGACTTTTGTGGCATATTCAATGGTTGCGTCAGTAGGATTTTTGCATTTTGTCGAGGTCATCACGAAATTAAG
>DIEY01000097.1:58511-78040 GCA_002418865.1 Bacteroidales bacterium UBA5762
CTCTTTCATGTTGCTTTGGAATAATGCCAGCACATGAATTTCGGCATTGAATAAGCTGGCAATGAAGGCTGCATGTGGCACTTTTTGGCGTGTTGACAAAGTCTCATCAATAGGCAGTACAATTCGACGTAAGTCACGTTCAGGTTTTACTCCCTCACGAAGAGTAATCACCGGACAATTGGCCGAGCAAATGATGCGATAAGCATTGCTTCCAATCCATAATTCTTCGAATCCCGAACTTCCATGTGTTCCAGTAACTATCATTAAGGCTTGACTTCCATTGGCCTCAGCTACCACCTCCTTGTAAACCTTTCCTTCTCTAATCTTATACAAAATCGAATTGTTGGGTAGATTGGGTTGAAACCTTTGCTTTAATTCTTCAAATAATTGAGTGGCCTCGTCAACAACATCATGATATTTAAAAATGGTTTTTTGATTTTGGTTTTTGGTAAGAACATATACCAATTTTAGATCAACATTGGCTCTCGAGGCAATGCTCAGAGCATGCTCGGCAGCATTAACAGAACACTCCGAAAAGTCGACCGCTGCAATTACTTCTTTCATGGATAATGGTTTTTTGATGATCGATTTGAATGAGATAAGGAATATATGAATTGATCAAGTAGTTTTATAGTGTTAAATCATTAGTTTTCAATCTTTTCGAAATAAACATGATCAGGAACTATAAACGCATTGGGGAAATCCTGAAGCAAAAGCTGCCGAAAGGCCTCAGCCGAGATTTTGTCACGAAAATCGCCTACTCGTACTCTATAATAGGGTTCATTAAAGCTTAAATAGGCTCCTTTGTCGGGATAAATTTGCTCAAATCTTTCCTTAATTCGGTTAGCTAAAGTACGAGCTTGATTACCAGATTCGAAATAGATTTGAATACGATAGCCTTCTATAGTGGGTTGAAGCTGATTAGATTGAATGTGTTTTTGGACGAGAGTGTCGATTTGTGGATCTTTGATGATTTCTATATTCCCTCTATCTTGTGCGAAAGATGGAATAAAAAGGCTGAATAATAGGAAAATGGTCGGTAATAATTTTTTTAACATTGTAGACTACATTTTAGATTCTATTTTGTGAATGAGAACATAATACGGGTATAGGCGATTCTTTAATGATGATTCTTGCATTAGGCCCTAACAAGGTTCGACTTTCCGACAATTCTTGTTCGGTCATTATAGATATCATATTGGCTTTAATATTTATAGCGTAATCTAACAAGGTTGAGGTTATATTTTCTGTTTCGAAGACAGCTAATTCACTTTTTACGTTGTATTTCTCTAAATATTTAAGCGCCTCACGCGTATTTGCTTCTGTTCTCATGCGCAGTGTGCGCAGTTTCTCAGTTAATAGGGAAAGCACATGCACCTCTGCTTGAAAGGTTTGTGCAAACTCAACTGTAATACCCAGTTTTTGTAAGGTAGCGGGTGAATTATCGATAGGCATCACAATCTTTTTAAGTGAGAATCTAACAGGCGAAACAAATCTTACTGTAATTACAGGGCAAGGAGCATGAGTAACTATACGATATGCATTGCTGCCAATCCAGAATTTTTCAAAACCGCTTCCTCCATATGTCCCAGCAACAATTAAGTCGGCTTCCTTTTGTTTGGCCAGATTGCTCACTTCGGTATATACTTTTCCTTTGCGAAGCTTATAATCCATTTTCCCCGCTAATCCTTTTTGATATTTTTCAACTAATTCTATCATTTTCGAGTTGGCGTCTTCTCGAAGACTAGTATCGGATGAAGATAAAATGGACAATTGATTGATTTGATTATCCACCCAAACGAGTGTAAGGTTCGATTTGGCCTTGGCTGCTATTCTTACGGCATATTTTAATGCATAAAGCGCTCCTGTTGAAAAATCTATGGGTACGATGATGTTGTTCATAATGAAAAGATAAATTCAGTAAACTACAAATTAAGTCATATTACTTTGGATTATAAAATTTTCATGAATGAGAATAGAAATAGAGAAATACATAATGTTTATGCTGATATACAACTACTTTTAGTGGTTTTTGTAGCAAATAAAATGAAGAGGCTAATTTAAACAAATATTTTAATATAAACCCATTGGGTTGAAAGTGTTAATTTTGCCTAATGCTAAACTGGTAATGAATAAGAACTTGGATGCAAGCGAAAAATCATTAACTCCGGCTGAACGGGAAATAGAAAAGGTTTTACGACCTTTGGAATTTTCCGATTTTGCTGGGCAAACAAGTGTAGTTGATAATTTAAAGGTTTTTGTGGCAGCCGCACGTCAAAGAGGTGAGGCTCTTGATCATGTCTTGCTACATGGTCCTCCGGGATTGGGCAAAACCACATTGTCTTACATCATCGCTAATGAACTCGGCGTGGGAATCAAAGTAACTTCGGGGCCAGTTATTGAAAAACCAGGCGATTTGGCAGGATTGCTCACAAGTTTAAGCCATCGCGATGTCTTATTTATCGACGAGATTCATCGTTTAAGTCCTTTAGTGGAAGAATATCTCTATTCTGCCATGGAAGACTTCAAGATAGATATAATGATAGAAACTGGGCCCAATGCTCGTAGCGTTCAAATACGACTCAATCCGTTTACATTAATTGGAGCTACAACACGTTCGGGACTTCTGACGGCTCCACTTCGTTCTCGTTTTGGAATTAATGCCCGATTAACCTACTATACGGCCGATGTGCTTGAGAAAATTATACTTCGTTCGTCAGGCATTTTAAAAGTAAAAATTGATGAGGATGCGGCTAAGGAAATAGCTCACCGAAGTAGAGGTACTCCTCGTATAGCTAACCTTTTGCTGAGAAGAGTAAGAGATTTTGCACAAGTAATGAGCGATGGCAATATTACTATGGAGATGGCTACTTATGCCTTAAATGCATTGAATGTCGATAACCATGGCTTGGATGAGATGGACAATAAGATCCTACGCACGATTATCGAAAAATTTGGTGGTGGCCCTGTGGGTCTTACCACTATTGCCACTTCAGTATCGGAAGACCCTGGAACCATTGAAGAAGTATATGAACCCTTCTTGATTCAGGAAGGTTTTCTACAACGTACACCTCGAGGCCGTGAGGCTACAGAACTTGCTTACAGGCATATAGGCAAACTCCCCCCTTCTATTCAAGGTAGATTTTTTTGAAAAATTCATTCAGCATGGACACTGCTGCTGTAAAAGAAGAAATTCACCTTGAAGCAATGCATCTTGGATTTTCGAAATGTGGCTTTGCCTCGAGTAGATTTTTGGCTGAAGATTTTTCACGTTACGAAACACTAATAGCCGAAAATTACCATGCTGAGATGCTTTATCTTGGCAAAGAACCCCAAAAACGATTTTATCCTTCACTTATACATCCTGTAATTCGAACGGTTATTGTGCTTATGGCTGGATATAAAACACAGGCCCAACAGAGAAAAGATGCTGGATATATTATCTCTAAATATGCTCTTATTCCTGATTATCATATAATTATGATGGATCAAGTGAAAAAATTGTCATCCTTCATTGATGGGAAGTATCATCCTAAGATATTATTGAACTTTGTCGATACAGGACCTATTTCGGAGAAAGCTTGGGCACGTCAAGCGGGCTTGGGAAACTTTGGCAAAAATAGTCTTATCATTACACCTGAAGGTTCTTATTTTTTTATTGGTATAATATTAACCGATCTTTTTGTTGACCCCGATGAGCCTTTTTATGAAGATTTGTGCCATGACTGCGATTTATGTGTGAAGGCTTGTCCAACCCAAGCTTTGCATAAACCTTATGCTGTCGATGCTCGATTGTGTATTTCCTATCATACCATAGAGAATAAAAAAGATATTCCCGCATCTATTGTCGAAAAAATGGGAACCAAGATGTATGGTTGTGATGTTTGTCAGGAGGTTTGTCCATTGAATCGTCGGCAAGCTGTAAATTCTGTATTTTTCTCACCTTTGTCATCTTTATTAGACATGAGGGCAAAAGATTTTGAGGCTGTCGGTCCAACTGATTTTAAGCAAAGATTTCATGAGAGCTCTATGCTTAGATTGGGATATAGAAGATACAAGCGGAATATAGAGGCCGTTAAGAAGATGGCCGCTTCCGAAAGGAAGCGGCCATCGTAAAAAACAATTCGTATCTCATCGAATGATGAGTTTTTGCACCAGTATTTCTTCCTCTGTTTTTATTTCTACCAGATATAAACCCGGCTGTAAATGTTTAAGCGAGATGGGAGTATTTTCCATGTAATTCATTTCTGAAAATACTTCCCTGCCTATCGAATTAAAAATTCTAATAGATTGAATGTTGGCATTCAGGGAACGAATATTCAAAGAACCGAAACCTCGATTTAAAGGGTTAGGATAAAGTGTAATCTCAGTGGAAACCGATTGTGGATTGATACCGGTATGGTCATATACTGAAATATAGTCGTTTCGCGTAATAATGATAGTAGAATCCGGTGATGATACCTCGAGAGTAACATTATAAGTTCCCATTGAAGAATAAACTACCTCAGGATTGGCTTCAGTCGAGGTAGAGGGTTCTCCTCCTGGGAAAGACCATATACGTGATGTAAATGCAGTACTCGAAAGATCGTAAAATTTAACCGTATCATTGATTTCGATAGTAGTTGGTATTCCAACGAAATTAGCCCAGTAGGGACTTCCGAATATATCGAAGAAGGTAAGGTATTGAAGCATCAAATCTTTTTTAGTAGATGGGGACACATTATCAGTAAGTCCGCCGAATTCGTTGGATGAACCAATGGTCTTGTAAACAGAACCAGGATCGTTGGCTATAGTAACTATATAAGAAGGTGAGGTGTTGTTAAAGATTGTAAATGCCTGATTTTGTGGCTCTATCTTGTCAATATAATTATTATCACCATTATAAATGAAGCTCATTCCCTCGGTAAATGTGCCTGTTTTCCCAGCAATGGTGGTAAGTGTACCTCCGTTGTCTTTCAAACCTTTTATCTGAAACATGGGGTGAACCACTGTAGGATAACTTTGTTGATCGTAATACCATGTATCTCCGCCTTCCATATAAATTCTTCCGCCTTGGTTTAGATAGGTTTTAAGCACTATGCCTTCGGCAGCAGACAAGATATGTTTATCAGGGTAAACTCCCAGGCATACGAATAAGGATTTATATTTGCTTAAATCGGTGGGGAAGGAGGTAGTGTATTCGTTTACGACATTGAGTTGATTCAATGCATTTTGCATACTTGGTCCTGAGTTATGGTTTCCATCCAGATCGAGCACTAAAACAGGAATGCGGTCAATGGTCAGGGTAAAGTCGAAAGAAGCCGTCAAGTCATAATTTCCAACGAGTGAGAGTGTAATCATAGCCTGATAACCTGCGGGGGTGTTTGGCATAGCCGATATCATATATGCCTGAGATTGAGAAGAGAGGGGCAGTATATCTCCGTAAGTAGCTTCAGGCGTGCTGATTATAAGATATGGATCAGAAGTAGTTAGCGTGCCAATGAGGGTATAGGCTGCAGAAGATCCGTTATTGATAATAGGAATATTCACGTAAACAGTTTCTCCTGCATCGAGGCGTTGATTATTGTTCCCAATACTGTCGTTAACACTAATAACGCCTTGTTGTAAAACTGGTGCGTGTGCCTGAAGTGAAAATTGACTTGTCCATGAATTGGAGGAATCCTGTACGATTAAAGTGAAAGGTATAATTTGGTAATCGGGAACAGTAGAGGATATTGATAGTTGAAATCCTTCATCCACACTAATAATTTGGCCTTGAGATATAATGCCATAATTTTCGGTGGAATCGGTAATAGTGACATAAGGGCTGAGTGTACGTAGGCTTACCCATGTGTTGACCGATGAATCTACACCAATATTTTTAACGGCTATTGTTAGGTTGGATGTTTCAGCATAATCGAGCAGGCCATTGTCATTGCCCATAATAGAATCGGCTACTTGGCTGTTTTCATAAATTACGTAAGGTCCTTCAGCCGGAATAACTGGAATCTGAGCAATAAAGGGGATATAGTTGTATTCAATAACAGTTAGTGTCAAGGTATCATTGGGTACTAATAATGCAGGAAAATTAAGCGTAGCACTACCATTGCTTACCCATGCAGTGTTGAGGATAGCACCATCGTTCGAAAGAGTTACCCTTGCCCCATTCACGTTGCAGTTGACTGTGAAAGTGCTTGCTCCAACGAAAATAGTAGGATTGAAGGATGCTGAGAGTGGTTGGGGATTTGCAGTTCTAACCATCAGGCTAGGATCTCCAAAAACCGTCCATGTATCAGCCATTTCTGAGCCAGCTGTTCCATAAGTGTCGATCATTTTTGAACAAGCATTGAGTGAGAGGCCAGCAAAAGTTCTTCTGATGTTGTTAGGATAGGTTTCTACGAGAATATCCACCATCTCGTCTTGCCCTTCCATGGGAGGATCCCAACTTTGATTAATAGTAGAGCCAAGATAAGCAATGGCACCGGTAGGCTGATTGTTTTGAGTTGCTCTGAGCCAAGCCTCAGCAAAACAGGTATTATTCATGAAATCACCATTTACGCAAGCTACTGCCCATATAAAAGGCAATTTGCCCATATTGGTAAGCTGGTTGACATTGGTATTGCTAAAACCACTCGTTACCCACGAGGTTGTACTTCCGTGGCCAGTATAAAGGATGATACTGGTCCCGTTGTTTACTTCTGTTGAGACCATAGCTGGAGTTGGATTTCCTGGAGCATCATTACCACCCTGCGAACCATCGAATAATTCCGGATTCCATGTATAGGTATATCCTAACAAATCAGTTTGCATATTTCTCATGTGTTGATAGTCATATTCTCCGTCGTCACCAGGGCCTTGGTCTGACGCTATGCCAAGACAGGTAGTATACCAGTCATCGTTAATGAATGAGGGATACTTTTCATATTCTAAGGTGCGGGTAACCTGAGTTTGTACATGAGCTACATTTTCGGCAGAAAAACGGCCAATAAAAACATCTATATAGTGGTCGTTTCCTACGATGTATCCGTATGCATTATCACTGGGGCCTCCAAGCCCACTCCCAGTATTGGTAGGGATTTGAGGGCCATCACCTACCAAAAGCACGAAAGTTAACGTATTAGTGTTATAATAATTGACGATATAATTCTTAATTGCAGCCGAAGTATTCCCAATAGTTGAAACATTTACCATCTCAGTAGGAATGCCAATGGAATTCTTCCAATCGACATAAGGTTGCATACTGGCCATAAAATCGGGATAACAAATGACAAGCATCTTTCCGAAATCGGCTAAGGGTGTATAGTCTGTAGGATTGTAGTTGAGGAAGTATTTTTCATAAACATTGGAAAATTCTTGTTGAATTTTAATCTGTGGAGTTTTCCGAATAAATGGATTTAAACCCTGATCCCCAATTTTATAAACTTCAATGGTAAGTTGTGAATAAACTCTTAAGATCTTTGTGACAGGATTATAAAAGAAAGGATAAACAACAATTGTTTGCCCGCGGAAATCGCGAAGTATGAATGGATCACGTAATTCTGCCTCGCTTTCGGGGAAGAAACGATTGGTTTGATATTCTGGTCCATAAGTATATGGTACAGATGCTGGATCAATGTCACGAGTAAAATTTCCCTTGCTCGGAGCCACTTCTATGCCCGAGTAATCAGTATAAGAGGATGAAAGAATTCTAATTCCCATCATGGCTTCATCGGGAATGATTACCGAGGCAGTTAACTTCGGAAGATCGGGTGCACCTGCCAATAATATTCGAGATGAATTGCCGACTTCCACAATATTTTCTGTTCCTCTTGGTGTTTGCACTGGCTCAAGATAAAACCCAGGAATCTGGAACTCGATGACTGAAGAAGTTATATTCGAGCTAACTAAGTGAATTCCTGCCTTTTGTGGCTCAGGCGAATTTAATGGCATCCAGGTACCGGCATGTGAAGCTAACAGTGAAAAAATTAAAACTAAGCAAGATAAAATACGTTTCATGGAGGGTAAACTTTAGTAATTCAATCGGAAAAAATTTAATTCAACAAATTTACTATAATCATTTTAGTTTTTGAAAATAGTAACTAATAAAAACCCCGGGAATTTTCCCAGGGTCGAAAAAGCTTAAGATTTTTACTATTTCACCAGAAGAGCTTTATTAACAACTGATGTAGTATTTGTGGTGAATCTAATATAATAAGTTCCTGGTTTAAAGGTAGAGGTATTGATTTGCATTTGATACGATCCTGCCTCTGATTTTTGTTCAATAAGTGGATTAGCAATGGTTTGACCTAAAGAATTGAGGATTTCAATCTTTACTTCAGTTGGTTTTTGTAAAGTATATGAGATATTTAAAAAGTCGCTGAAAGGATTGGGGAAAACAAGGAAGAAAGCATCCGGTGATACTTTTGCTATTCCAACTATTTCAACGAAGATTGAATTACTGGGTGAAGATATACATCCAAATTCACTGGTTACAATGGTATAATAGGTTCCCGTTTCTGTAGGGGTATAGTTTTGTTCGGTTGCTCCTAAAATGGGGCCGTTTTCATTATGCCATTGATTCCCGGAAGGTGAGCTCGAAACCAGCATATTCCCTTGTAAGATAATAGTTGGGGTTTCGGGAAGTGGATGTACGACAACGGTGGTTGAAGCTGTGGTAGTGGATGTTCCATCGAAAACTTCAACGGTAAATTCGGTTGTTGAAGGAGGGGTGGCAATTGGAGTGGCAAGTGTGGAGTCGTTGAGATAAATTCCTGGATGCCAGATGTAAGAATAATTTCCCGTTCCACCCTGCGTCAAGGTTCCTAGTTGAGTAGATTCTCCTTCACAGATTTCAGGAGGAAAGGCCGAAGCAATGGCTGTGAGGTTGCCTCCAATGCAGGAAATATTGGCTGACCATCCTGGCTTCGAAACTACACCATCCGATTTAAATTTTATGGTTATTGCCCCATCATTGTTGTTGGCTATAAATGCAGGTGGATTAGCTGTACCGCAATATGTACCAACTAAGGGAGCAGAAGTTGAGGTTCCATTATAAATCTGTAAATAATCCCAACTGCAATCGGAGTTTTGTTCAACATTGAATGAAGTGAATGAGATTTTCACTTTTGCTCCTGGAATGCCCGGATAAAACGTCATCACGTAATTCTCATTATTACTATAATCCGCCTGAGGTCCTCCGGAATCGTAAAATGCACCATTACAAGTGGATGTTGTACCATTAGCCATTAAAATGGTTGCAGGTCCGCCAATTATGACTTCTTTGGTGTTTTCTTCTTCATACTGATTGATCTGTCCTGCAGTAAATTTAAAAGTCAAAGGCACTAAGGTGTTGGCAGGAGTGATAATATTAGCCATAACAGAAAAAATAGCTTGTTTGTTTTCTCCAATACCAACTTCACCCAAGTTTACTAATGGATTTAATGCCATTAAATAGTTTGCATATAAAGAGTCAATAGTAAGAGAACATATCGCATTGATGGCTATAGCTCCACCTGTGTTCGAAACTTGTAAAATGAGATTGACAGTTTCACCAGGGTCGATTATTCCATTCCCATTACCTGTAGCTGCATCATCTATTGTGAGGTCTCCAATTTCAAGTATAGGTGCATATAGCGTCAAATATTTATTGGTATTCCAGAGATTAGCCGTATCATAGGTGTTAAAACTTAGAGGAACATTATATTGATCTTCTACTTTTTGTTGAATGTTCATTCTGAATGCATTGCGAACTAAAAATGTTGAATTAGGCGCTACGTTTTGCAGAAAACAGGATGTATCGCTCAAAATAACATTCGTATCGGCCGTAGATAGGTTTGAAGTGGCA
Source organism: Bacteroidales bacterium UBA5762 (assembly GCA_002418865.1). GTDB lineage: Bacteria > Bacteroidota > Bacteroidia > Bacteroidales > TTA-H9 > TTA-H9. The sequence goes on from DIEY01000097.1 coordinate 68,314, forward strand.
TTTATAGCTGATTGAATTCCTACATTTTTATATGTAACAGTCAAGAAGACATCTTCTCCATAATCGGCATGTCCATTGTTGTTGCCTAATGAATCATTCACAGTAAAGTTCTGTACGATCAAATAAGGACCTGTAGCGGGGATTACCTGTATTGTCCCAATGTGAGGTTTGCGGTTTTGTTTAGTAATGATAAGCGTAGCATTTCCAACATTGGTAAGTGGAGAAAAATTAAGAGTTATAGTGCCATTGGCTCCAGCCATACCTGTAGCAAGCAGATTTCCTTGGAACGAAAGGGCTGCATAGGCATACTCTTCGGTATTGATGGTAAGATTATCTGTACCGATAAGTAATGTGTTTTGATAATTGGCAGAAATAGGTTGAGGAATTCCATAATAAATCATTAGAGATGGATCGCCCATTAAGCAATAAATTTCCCAGTAATAGGTTTTCATGCTGGAATTGGATTCCTGAACCGCCATGTTTCCTCCCACGAACATCTGTCCCTGAGTAACATACCAGCTGCTTGTAGGTTCTCCATGATCGTGGAAAGTTACGTCGTAGGCTCCCAAATGATTGGGATCATAGGGTGGATTGGTCGAAACGGTTTTGAAACCAACTCCCCACCAGTAATCTTCATCCCAATAAGTATTGTTAGATCCACCAATATATCCTACTGCGCCTTTATTGGCCGCTCTAACGATTTCTTCTGCAAAACACGTAGTATTGAACATAGACGATTGGCAACAGTTTCCCACCATCAATGGATATTTGTCTTGATTTTGGAGAGAAGGAATGTTAGAGATGGTAAAGCTTGGATCAGCCCATCCCGAAGGGCTGCAATGTGCGGTGTAATTGGCATATCCCACTCCATTTGATATATTTTGAATGATATTTTGCGAATAGTTGCCACCAGGAGGTTCGGGTTGTAAATAGGTATGAGACAAAATACCATGCTGAAGATTGAAATAATTAGTAGTGCCATAAGTGATTTGACCATTGCTGTAAGTCATGTGGCCGGCATCCTCACCGGCAATCATAACTGCTTCGCCCAAAAAATTCTCAGATGGAAATGTATATTGTTCATATTGTATAGTCTTATCGATTTGGGGTTGCAACTCATTGAGATTATTGGCCGAAAATCTCCCATAATAAACTTCGGGAAGATTGTCACCCGTGTATTCAGCATACCTTAAATCGGTAACATGGTTCCCAGCTGTTCCGTTGAAGGCCGGAATTTGAGCCACATCGCCTACAAGCAGAATAAAACTTGGAGGCATATAACCTGTTGGAGGATTGTTGTAGAGATTGGCAAGATAATTTTTGATAGAAGTAGTAGTATTACCAATATTAGGATTATTAGTATAGCCTGCAATTACCTGGAATCCTTTTTGGGTTTTCCATTCAATAAAAGGCTGAAGCGCCTGCTGAAACATAGGATCGGATATGATGACATAAGTTACTGGGCAATCGGTAATCAGTTCATCTGTAGCTAAAGGTTGATAGTTGATAACCTGACTATAAGTAGTTTCAAAATAAGGTGAATAAGTCTTTTTCTTTAAATCGATGCTTTGTTTGATTTGAGCTCCCTTAAAAGAGATTTGAATTTGAGCCGAGGTTACTACCCTTATGATATTTTTTGCAGGGTTGTATTGTATGGGATAAAATTCCAGATTAGCTATGTTAATCGAACGAAGCATTCCAGCTTCTTCTATGTGAACCATTTCTCCATAGAGGAATTCATCTCTTGAATAAACCTCTGCATCATATACAAAAGGAACACTAAGAGGATCATCCTGCTTAGAAACAGGTGGCTGAGCTGGAATTAATGGATGTGTAATTCCATATTGTTCTAAAGGTATTTCTTTATATTCAACCTGAAGTGTTTTAACTTCGGTAATGGATCCTAGTGGTACTTCTATTAATTTTTTTATGACTGGTACTTTGGGATGACCAGGAATGTTGCTGTATCCGTAACCGGGCACAGCAATTTCTGTAAAATCCCCTTGTGAAGTACTCACAGCATACCAATACATTGTATTGAGCTGATTACTGAATGAAAAAGCATTGTAATCGCTTCTTAAAACCTTAAAAGTATTTTCTCCATCCGATTGAATGGTGATTTGCTGGCCAAACACGCAAAAGGGAAAGAAAAGCAGCAAAAGGCTAAGTTGGGTAAAGATTTTGTTTTTCATTAGCTAAAAAGATTCGGTTTTTGGGGTTGATTTTGAGAATTTCTTGCACAAAATTAATACTATTTATATTTTATATTAAAAAAGTTATGCATAAGGATAAAATCATTTTTTAGAGACAAGGACTATTCGACTCTTAGATAAGTAGTGAAGGATTTTTGAGTGCTCCTTCTTGCTGGAATCCATGAAGCAATTATCCCAATGATGATAACAAATACGAAAACCACCAAGAAGTCCATCCCTTGCATCTCCACTGGGTATTGGCTAATGACAAATGAGCTGCCGCTGGTGTTGATTTTGACAAATCCAAAGGTTTGTTGGAGAAAGCAAATAAAGGCTCCCAGCAAGATACCTCCTATGCCTCCAGCCATACTGATCCATAATCCTTGGTATAGAAATACCTTTCGAATAAAAGAAACAGGTGCTCCCATGGCCATGTAAATGGCAATGTCTCTTTGTTTTTCGGAAATAACCATCGATAGCGAACCAATAAGCGTAAATGTGGCGACAATCAAGATAAAAGCAAGAATAATGAAAATAGCATATTTTTCGGTTCTCATGATTTTATATAAAGAGGCTTGCTGTTGGTAACGATTAGCGACCTTGAACTCTGAACCCATCATCTGCGAAATGTTTTTTTGTATAGATTTTAAGTCAGCGGTTGGTTCTAAATAAACTTCAAGAGCACTCACCTCGGTTGAATACTCTAATAACTTCCGTGCAAATGACAGTGGAGTAATTACGTAAGAAATATCGAAATCCTGTTGTACACTGAACAAGGCAGATGGTCTGATAGCCAGTGAGTTGAATGCTTCACCCGAAAATGAAGTCGATAGATTCGATTTCCGCGAAGGAACAAATACCTCGAGCGGATAGAAAGCATCGTCTAAACCCATATTCAAATAATAGGCTACTCCAGCTCCTACCACGGCATAAGGACCAGTTGAATCGTTTAATACGAACTCACCTTGAAGAATTTTTTCTCCAAGTTGAGAAAATTGCTGGTAGTTCTGATCGACTCCTTTTATCAAACCAATATGCTGATGATTTCTATAGCGAAATAGGGCATTATCTTCTATGGTTTCACTTATGCCTGCAACCCCTGCCATGGAAGAGATTTTGTTTTTGATGCCTTCATCGGGTATAAATACTTTTCCTTTTATTGCGGTGATTTTAATATCGGGATCGAAAACATTATAAAGACTTTGAATGACCTGTTGAAAGCCATTGAATACCGAAAGGATAATAATCAGCGCGGCAGTGCCTGTTAATATACCTGCTACCGAAATCCCTGAAATAAAATTAATGGCATGATGAGTTTTTTTGCCTAATAAATACCTTAAAGAGATGGAAATGGGCAGCTTCATGCCTTTTTTGTTATTATTTCCAGGCTTTTACAATCAATCCCGTCCCACTGGAGTGTTTTCGACTGATGTCCATTTGATTCAGCAACAGTGCAAACGGAAAAGCAATTAGATAATAAAAAGGAAGAAGAATAAAGAATGATTTACTAAGATTGAGCATAAGGATTGGATATTTCATAGAAAGCTTCCATGAAATCTTTCCGGGTTTGCCATAAGTGTAATAAGCTTCGGTGTGTGAAAATCCTGCTTCCTTTAGTTTTTCCTGAATTTTAAGGATGTTGTAGCCATCTCTTACATGTTCGCCTATAAAAGAATGGCTGCCATCATTAGGAATATCATCATCGTGAGGGTGAACATCGGAGCCACCCTGATCGCTTGGGGTAGAGATCAAAAGCATGCCTCCAGGTTTTAAAGCCTGAAAAAAATTTCGAAATACAGCCTCATCATCGGGAATATGTTCCATCACGTCAACCGATAAAATGAGGTCGAACAAGTGAGGTGAAGAAAATTTTTCGAGATTGGCCACCTCGAATCGGGCGTTTTTCAATCCTGCTTTTCTAAAAAAAGTGTTGCAGTCGTTTACCTGTTCTTCTTTAATATCTAAGCCAAGGATTTCCCAATTAGGATGAGAATGGGCCAGAAGATAGGAATATTGCCCAAAGCCCATGCCTGCATCAAGTATCCTGACTGATTCTCGATGTTGCAACTCCCATATTCTAAGCTCTTTTTTTACATGCCAGGTGCGTAATAAAAGTAAGTTCAGCAATCGATAAAAAAGAATACGCAGCTGGGGAGTTCTATTGAAAATCTTTCCCAAATCCGATTTAATCGGGTCGTATTGCATAAAGATTATTGGTTCAAAAGTTTATCGATGCGTTCAATATAATCCAGACTATCGTCGAGAAAAAATTGAAGTTGAGGGATGATGCGTATCTGATGCCTGATTTTGACTCCAAGCTGATAACGTAATTCTGGCCCATGCGATTTGAGCTCTTTGAGAGCAGCTTTTTTGTCAGGTAATCCAAATATACTGACGTGTATGCGTGCAATCTGCAAATCGGGTGTAACGGTTACACGAGTTACTGTAAGCATTCCACCTCCTGTATAGGGAGCAGCATCCTGCAGCATAAGACTCATTTCTTTTTGTATGAGCCTCTCTATCTTTTGTAATCTTGTCTTTTCCATTTTCCTAACTTCGCTGTTTATTATCCTTCGTGCCAAGGGTTATTTTTATCATTCGGCGATGATCAGAATTTTTGCAAAATTATCGAAAATATACTACAGTTTCCTTGTCTTCCTGTCTCACAATCTCCTTGTGCCATCACACCTTACTTCTGTTTCACTAACTTGCCGGTTCGCAAAAAACCTTTGGAGATGATGCGATAAAGATAAATCCCAGGCTTGCAGGCCGAAGCATCCCATTGCGTAATTCCTCCGACAGCTTCTATTTTTTCTATCTGCCTGCCCGAAAGATCGGTGATTTGTATCGTATAGGAGGCTAAAATCGGTAATTCGAAGATGAATCTATCATTGGAAGAATTGATACTTACACAAAATCCTTCCTTATCGGGTTCTTCCATGCCTACCACATTTACCGAAATCTTTAGCTCCGACGACCATGGCCCCTCACCACATAAATTGATGCCTCTTACCTTCAAACGTGCTGTTCCCCAGAAGATTGGATTCCATACTACTTCTATCGTAGTATCTCCTGGCACCATCAGCCAGCCGGCTTCTGGTGGATTCAATTCCCACTCGTATGAGGTAGCATTCTTATCCGGCGTAAAACTATAAAACGAAGTAGTAGTGGTAAAAGTATTGATTTGCTGGGGCCCTCTTGGCTCAGAAAGCGTTTGAGGCATCTGGTTTATACAATCTTTCAGATTGAAAACCCAAAAATTATTATTATCAAAAAGGTTATGTACATTACATAGTACATCGTATGATGGACCCCAATTAGTTTCTCCGGCAATCACATAATCGCCATCTCCAAGTTGTATGATTCCAAAATCAAATGATTCAGTACCACCTCCTCCAATACATTGCTGCATCAGTAATTCGCCCTCTAAACTTAATTTAATCATCCAAATATCAGCGTAATTATAGCTAAGAAGATGAAAACCAGATACATCCCCATCATCAGATTGAGTAACCCCAAAAATAACAAGTGTAGTATCACTTTCCATAAATATCTTGTGAGGTCCATCATATTCTGAGCCTCCAAAGCATTTCTCCCAGATAATATTGCCTTCAAAATCTACTTTCAAAATCCAGAAATCATCGTTTCCGTGCCAGCCCGTTACCTCACCATAAGAATCTGTTATTGCACCAAGAATATATCCATCGTTTATTTCTAATACACGGATAATTGTTTCAATTTTGCTTCCTCCATAACATTGTGTCCATTCAATATTTCGAAGAGAGTCGAGCTTTACCACAACACCATCCGGACCTCCATGCTGATTGCAAGAAAGGTTCCCACCCTCAGGGAAAGCGCTAGTACCTGCTATAAGAAATCCTCCATCGGAAGTTTGAATTACCATAAAAGGGAAATCGAGGTCTTCTCCCCCAAACGTAAAGTCCCACTGTTTTTCACCCTGAGCATCAAGCTTTACCATCCACATATCAAAACCCCCATAATGCACGCTCACATCGCCGTCCCAAGAGTTGGAATAGCCAATGGCCACTATGCCACCATCGGTTGTGGGTGTGGCATGGGTCGTGTAATCACCCCCACTTCCACCCAAGGCTCTTTCCCATAAAATATTTCCCAGTGTATCAATCTTAAGAATCCAATAGGCATCATTCCCTGGATAAGCATTATAAGTTACATCTCCATCATCCGAAAGAGTAGCGGCTAAAATATAAAGATTCCCATCTAAAGTAGGAAAAATTCTCCATCCTCCATCACTTCCGCTACCTCCATAGGTTTTTTCCCAAAGCAAATTGCCTTTAGAATCAGTTCTAACTAGCCATACATCATCTGGCCCACCATGAAAATAAGAAATATCTCCGTTTGTTGAAAACGTAGTGCCAATAATATAATATCCTCCATTATAATAAGTTATATCTCGAGCCCAATCTGATTTTGATCCACCAAAACATTGCTGCCATGTCAATTGCCAAGCTTGGCTCATCAGTGGAATTGTACCACACATTACATAAAAAAGTAAAAATATTTTTTTCAATAGATTAAAAATTTTGAAAAGTGCTGTGCTTTTTTGGGGGGAGTACTACAATACAAAGCAGGAGAAACAGTGATGTAAATTTTTTCATGGTAATGCTAGTTGGTTATAATTAATTGGAAGCACAGTAATTAATGTATTATTTCAATTAACTTATTAATTTCTTTATCATCGAACAAAATCTGCAATATGTATAAGCCTGTATTAAGATTAGAGGAGTTAAGTTCAATAAAATTATTACCGCTATTGAGGCTGCCTGAAAAGATGTCTTTAATAATACAGGTTTTTAAGTCAAATAGCTTAATGGTGCATTGTCTGGCATAAGTAATATTTAAATTTATTAAGCTGATATTAGATACCGGATTGGGATAAATCGTGACATCAGGTTTTATTAATTCATCCGAATTATTATTTAAAAATAGACATAATGTATCGGGAAATACAGGATTGCCATCAATTGAATAACAAGCCAGGAAATCAATTCCTCCGATCCATCCACTCCAGCCTCCTAAAAACCCACTTGTACTGCCTATTCCTTCAATAAGAGAAGGGCAATAAGGCAGATTTAAATTTATTTTTTTTCTCCATAATCCTGCAATCAAAACAGAATCCACTGATTCGACTATCGTCATTGGCGAACCTCCTGTAAAACCTCCTGTAATATCCTGACAAAGGTTTAATGTATCTCCTTGATTTACGCTGAAATCGTAAAGTAGCGTGTCAACATTTGAGCATCCCCCAAAGTAATTCGAATTAACAACATAAACCCTTCGCTCTGATATATCTTGTCGAATTGCAGCTTGATATGTGTAATTGTAGTCGTTTAACCCTGTTCCCAAAACTTTTTTATAGGTAATATTCCCTATTATTGTATCACCACCGATTTTGTAATGATAATATCCACAAAAATATAACGGAGGTCCACATTGAAAATCTGTTCTTCCATAAACCCATTCAGCGTTGTCAGGTATTGGAATGTACGCGTGTTGTGCTCGAATTTCGTTGAGCCAAAAAGCACTTAAAATGGCGGTAATTAGAAGTGCATTCTTACAATTAGCTTTCATAATTTTAAATCTATTAAGATGGGTTCTAAAAATTATTCACAATATTCATTATTTTTTCAAAGGTGTTCATGAGATCGCTTCGCTAAGTTCATTTTTTAAATTTTTTGATATAAAAAAACCGCAGAACCCGTTAACGATTTTCTTAAGTCGTTACAAAGATATGATATTTTTCAATAACTTGTATCAAAAAATTTAACTTTTTTACAAATATTTTCTATCTATCTATCTATCTGTCAGCTATTTAGCATTTAATATATTCAAATGAACAACCTGTTTACCCCGTTGGATATCTATTTTATTTTAGTTACATTGTTGCACAATTGGCTTATCCTACGGGGTGAATATCTAAACAAGTTATAAGTCAGATTAATCAACCCTATAATGCCCGATGCTCTTACAATTCCAACCGATTTCATGAATAAACCGTTTACCCCGTGAAATCCCGCTATGCGGGAAAGCTTTGCTTTATTTCACGGGGTGAATGCTCTGCTCCATGAGACCAAATATTGTGCAAACCGAACACAAAGCCAAACTTGTTTGAGCTTTGTTGAGGTGTAGCCAATATTCAATTAAATTAAATACGTGTTTTACTCTTGCTCTGGTTTTTGATTTTTCTCTGTTTTGATTTTTTTTGTTCATCAGTTAAAGGCTTATTGCGGTATCCTTTTTACTCATAATATTTTTTTATTTTTCAAGGTATTCGTGAGGGCTACGCCGTTCATGTATGCAGTTATTCATTTCATATTTGCTGACAATTTTTTCATGATATATGTTTTTAGTTTGAAGTTTGGTTTATTTGATAATTATCTTACCTGATTCATAAATCATATTATGTCCGGACAAACGATAAAAATATAAACCTGGTTTGAAATCATCTGCACGGATAGTCATATGGTTTTTCCCTTCAATATTTAATTCCTCCATTTTTTGTCCCACCATATTAAACAGTTCAAAACTTTGGAAATTAAAATTCTGGTTATTAAATTCTATTACGCTAATGTCAGTTACCGGATGTGGAAAAATTCTTACAGAACGCAAGCCTTGTTCAGGACTGTCAACAGAATTTAAATACGGGAAGCAAGAGTTAAATTTTGGGTTTAAATATAGTATTGTATTATCCTGATTAAAACAGATCAATTCCCATGTTTGATAACCCGTTGGCTGATCAGTAATGGGAGAAAATAATCCACGTGTACTGCCAATCCCTTCTATCCAGTAAAAATAATCTGAAATGGTGAAATGGAAAGTCTTGCGGTAATTATCTTCGATAAGTATCGAGTCAATATTATCGATAATAAGGTATCCCCCTGGCTCGAGACCATAAATTCCAACAAATACTGTATCTCCAACTGATTTTGAAAAATCATAAAGCAAAACCTCGCCTTCACCTGAGCCAGGATACGTACAGTTACAACCAATAACATAGATATGTTTTGAATTGTCTTCTCGGATTGCACCACAATATTGTCCAGGTACTAATGGATAAACAGTATCATTTAACCTATATACTTTGTGGTATGCAATAGAATTAATAGTGGTGTCACCTAAAATACCATATTGATAGGTTATAATTTCAAAAGGTTGTAGCCATGTGAATACTTCACTCCAGATAGCATTGGAATCTGGGAAAGGAATGTATTCCTGGCTCTTCAACGTATTTTGAAATATTACAAAGAGAGCTGTGAATAGGGAGAGTAAAAAAATTCGTTGATTCATGGCTTTATTTTTTGATGGTGGGTTCTAAAAGTTCATTTTTTAAATTTTTTGATATAAAAAAACCGCAGAACCCGTTAACGATTTTATTAAATCGTTATAAAGATATGACATTTTTCAATAACTTGTATCAAAAAATTTAACTTTTTTACAAATATTTTCTATCTATCTATCTGTCAGCTATTTATCATTTAATATATTCAAACGAACAA
>DIEY01000008.1 GCA_002418865.1 Bacteroidales bacterium UBA5762
CATCCTTCATCCACCAAGAACTCCATCACTTTATAACTTTATAAACTTTTAAACTTTTTACTCACCAGGCATCAGCCAGCTCCATACTCAATTATTTAAAGAAATCGCTGAAATTAGTGGATAAGGAAATATAGTTAGGAGCTCCGGCAAGATGATCGATAGAATGAGCAAAATTGAGTTGAAACTTAGAAATTTTTAGGCCAATGCCCCATGAAAAGCCAACCATACCCATTTTGGATTCGAGTTTTAATTGTTGCCTACGCTGATAATTATAACCCAGGCGGAGGCTTAGAGCTTTGACGGGTTGTAGTTCTGCTCCAAAAACAAAATGACGTATAAGTTTGTCGGGGAAGCCGCTAAGACCGTTTTTTTGCGTTTCTTCTCCAGTAAGTGGATCGGTTTCGACGAGAAAAGGATCGTCGTAAGTAAGATCCCATTTTTGTAAATTAGTAAGTATTATAGAGAAACGCAGTGGAACATACTCGAGGCGTTTACTTACGGCAAGATCTATCTCCAAAGGAAGGTCTTCGCGGCCATTTGAGCTATAAGTAGATAATTGCAGGCCTATGTTACGAGCAATGAGCGAGATGCTAAGAAATTTTTCAGGGAGAATATATGAACCCGCCACATCTACGGCTATTCCTGTAGACGTATAGGTCTCGAAGGAAGAATAAATTCCCTTTAAACTCGCTCCAATGCTAAAATTACTATCCAAACTCCTACCCCAGCTTAAGTTCAAAGCTATCTCATTTGCACCAAAACTTCCTTGAATCGTACCTGCAGGATCGGCAGAAGTAAAAGTACCATAATCAATAAATTGAAGTGTAGCAGCAAAATTTCCGGTTTTGGAGAACGAATGTGCATAGGTGGCATATCCATAATTGATATCTGCAAAATAATCTACGAAGCTTAAAACCAAATTATTGTGCATTTCGGGATTCAGAAGTGAAGGGTTAGTATTCACCAGAGAAATGTCGTTATCGCTGATGCTCAATACATTATAACCTAAAGCGGCAGCGCGAGCCGAAGTGGGTAAATTCAAGAATTCATAAGTTTTTGTGCCTCCCGTTTGCGCCTGGCAGAAAGAATTCCCCAAGCCTAAAATCATGCTTATTACAAGAATATTTTTTCTATGTCTCACTATGTCAGAATTATATTTAATATTTTAAAACGGCGGGTAAAAGTAAACAAAAGCAGTATGACCACCAATTGCCTTGTCAGATTTCACCTAAACGGAGGAGAGCGAATTTTATTACATAGAGGCGTTTGTTGAACTTAAAGTAATTTTGTTGGCTAAAGTTTTGTTAGGATGCGCCATAAAAATCTTCCCATCATCGAAAAGCTCGAGATAACCGATGCAGGTACTGAGGGTATGGCAGTTGGGAGGTTTCGGGATATAGTAATATTTGTTCCATGGGTTGTACCTGGCGATATTGTGGATGTTCAGATTTTAAGAAAAAAGAAAAAATTTTGGGAAGCTCGACTCTTACGAATTATCAAGGAATCTGAAAACAGGAAAAAACCATGGTGCAGCCATTTTGGTATATGTGGTGGATGTCGCTGGCAAAATATGGACTATTCTACTCAATTGTTCTATAAGTCAAAATGGGTGAAGGACAGTTTATTGCGTTTAGGTAAGTTTAAGTTTCCTGAACCTCTTCCCATTATCGGTTCACCTCAAACTATATCCTATCGAAATAAAATGGAGTTTACCTTTAGTAATCGCAGATTCTTAAATGAAGGGGAAAATGCCAATGACCCAGAAATTAAACTTCAGGCCTTGGGTTTGCATTTACCCGGACGGTATGACCGTGTACTCGATCTCAAGTATTGTTATCATCAGCCTGAATCTTCGAATAAGATTCGTTTGGCCGTGAAAAATTTTGCCTTAGAACATGGCCTAAATTTTCAAGATCTGGTTTCCCATCAAGGATTTTTACGCAATCTCATCATTCGTAATAATCAAGAAGGCGATTATATGGTAATAATGGTTTTTGGTGAATATCAGCCTGAGTCGATTCATCTTGTGATGGATTTTTTAAAAGAAACTTTCGCCGAAATTAAATCGCTTTACTACATCATCAATACAAAAGCAAATGATTCTTTTTCGGAACTTGAACCAATTTTATATGCAGGCCAGGAGGTTATTTATGAGCAAATAGAAAATCTGAAATTCAGAATTGGTCCTTTATCATTTTTCCAAACGAATACATCACAAGCAAAACGTCTTTACCAAATAGCAAGGGATGATGCTGGATTGCAAGGTCATGAAACTGTTTATGATCTTTATACGGGTACTGGCACAATCGCATGTTTCTTAGCGCAAAATTGTCAAAAAGTGATTGGAATAGAACAGGTAGAAAAAGCCATTGATGATGCTCGTATGAATGCCATTATAAATGGTATTGAGAATGTTGAATTTATAGAGGGAGATGTGCTTCAGATTTTTGATCAGGATTTTATCGAGAAAAATGGCTCTCCCGACGTGATTATTACCGATCCGCCTCGTAGTGGAATGCATCCACAAGTAGTAAAACGAATACTCGATATTTTACCCTCACGTATTGTTTATATTAGTTGCAATCCAGCCACACAAGCAAGGGATGTAAGTTGGTTATCGGAAAAATTTCATGTCGAAAAGGTACAGCCAATAGATATGTTTCCGCATACTTCGCATGTCGAAAATGTGATGCTTCTCGATAGAAATGATCAATACTGATTTTCGTATCTTAAGACTGCCTCAGCCAGTTGATGGATATTCATTTGATGCTCATCATAAATAAGATGAGCTTTTTCATAATAAGGAATTCTTTGGTTTAAATGTCTTTGAATTTCCTTTTTGAGTTCAGTTTCTGAAGAGGAAGAAAGCATGGGACGTGGTTTTTTCGATTGTTTTAAACGTTGATAAAGTTCTTCTATTCCTTGTTTAAAATAAATTGTTAAACCATGCTGGTTCATTAGTTCCATGTTGTCGAAATAGCAAGCTGTGCCTCCTCCTGTGGCAATCACGGTATTAGAAAGTTGAAAGGTTTGATGAAGCATTCGATTTTCAAGAATTCGAAATTGGTTTTCACCATATTTCTGGAAAAAATCTTTTATGCTGACTCGGTATTTTTCCTCTATCAAATCATCGAGATCGACAAAATTAAAACCTAATTCATTAGCAAGGCGGGGACCAACAGAAGATTTTCCACTTGCCATGTAACCTATCAGAAATATGAGCATAAAAGGTAACTTTAGAAATGACAAAAGTAAAAGGATGTTTTCATTAGTTGAAATAATTAAAAAGGAAATTGTAATTTTGCAACCTATCAATCAGAAAATACCTCTATGAAGTTTTTACGGGTCGTTCTATTGACAGGAAGTCTGTTTTTTATTCTTTCCTGTTCTCATAGAAACCAAAATAATTTAAGTGGTGATTTAGTGAGGAATCCAGTAAGCTTACATAACAGTGATTCCACTCAATCTCCAGTAATAAAATTTGAAACCATAGAGCATGATTTTGGTCGTGTTTTTGCTGGTGAGAAAGTTTCGTACAGTTTTAAGTTTTATAACAAGGGTAAATCCGATCTTTTAATCACTAATGTTTCGGCTAGTTGTGGCTGTACTGTTCCGGAATGGCCTAAAACTCCCATTGCACCAGGTCAAGAAGGTTACATCACTGTCACCTTTAATACAGCCGGTCGAAACGGGTTTCAGCAAAAACAGATTACCGTTTTAACCAATGCAGTTCCCAACACCGCAATTTTAATGATTAAGGCCATGGTTTACGAACCCGGTAGAGAAACAGAATAAATTTTAATAACTCAATTCTTTCAATTATGTTTTTTCATTTTTTAAATGTTTTCTTAGTAGGACAACCTCAGGGAAATGGTTCCGGCTCTGGAATTATGACTCTACTCCCGTTGATCGTTATCATCGTAATTTTCTATTTCTTTTTTATTCGTCCACAAACGAAAAAGGCCAAAGAAGAACGAAAATATCGCGAAAACCTGAAAAAAGGTGATAAGATCATTACAATTGGTGGCATTCATGGTAAAATTGTTGAAGTAAACGACACAACCTTCATCATCGAAGTAGAAGACGGGACTAAGCTCAGGATAGAAAAAACCGCTGTGGCTATGGGTGGTGGACAAACCAGCATGAGTACTTCTAAATAATAGTGTTTAGCGAAATGCCCATTATTTTATGATGATGGGCATTTATTGTATTTTTCGGAAGAATAATTCTTCTTGTGAGCAAACGTTTTCATACGGCATTTTTTAATAGATGGTGGCAACGCATAATGCCATTTCGGAAAAGTTTGCCTGTGTTTGTATCCTTTTTGTTTCTATCTATAATTTTATGGCTCATTATTCGACTTTCGACCGAATATGAAGAAACCCTTGCTATACCGCTTAGTTTTCAGACAAATGTGGATGATTACTCGTTAGTATATTATTCCGATACAGTTATCTATGCCAAGGCAAAATTAAAGGGAACTCAGCTGGCTACATGGCAATTTCGTCGCAATGCCATCAATTTTCCACTTCATTTTAATAATCTTCGCTTAAAAACCAACCGACAGGGTTATGCAGAAGTTTTTATTCCTACCGCACAACTTTCGAGCGATTTAACTACGTGGCTTCATTCAAGCACGTCTGTTGTCGTCGTTAGTCCTGATACGCTTTATTTTGCTTTCGAAAAAACACAAAAAAAACGCGTTAGCGTTAAACCTTTGTTGAAATATAAACTTGATTCACGTTATCTTTTAGTCGATTCCATTCGTGTTGTTCCCGATTCGGTGGTTATTAGTGGTCCATCGAGGATAATTGATACGATTACCTTTATTAATACTCAGAAATTGGATGCGGGCGAAATCTCTACTGAAAAAAACTTTTCCCTTAAGCTGCAAAATCCTTTCCCTCATTCGGGTATAAGGATATCGCATGACAAAGTAAATATTCAGTTAAAAGTTGAACCTTCAACCGAGGCCACACTGATGGTTCCGATACGAATACCCGATACATCGAGCTGTGCTATGAAGCTTTTCCCCGATCAAGTTACACTTCGGTTGTTGGTTCCTTATAGTCTTTATAGGAATCTTTCGGCTAAAGATTTTTCAGTCTCCGTGCCTTGCCCTGATTCTTCCAATTTCAAGCATAAAATGTTGCAAGTAAAAATCGATCATTTACCTGCAGGGACCAAATTAGTAGAAGTGGAGCCCGAAGAAGTAGAATTTCTAATTTACAATTGAGGATGAAAAAAATTGGCTTAACTGGCAATATAGGGAGCGGCAAGAGTTTAATTGCCGATATTTTCGAAAGCATGGGAGTTGCTGTTTTTCAAGCTGATAAGGCTGGGCATGAGGCTCTAAACGAATCAGAAATTATTCAGGAATTACTCAAACGATGGGGTTCACATGTGTTGCATTCGAATACCAAACAGCCAAATCGTAAAGCCATTGCTGAAATCGTATTTAAAGATGAAAACGAACTTTCATTTCTCAATGAACTGATTCATCCAGTCGTACTAAAGTATTTCGAGAAATGGTGTTTGAAATATGAAGACAAACCTTATGTCATCCACGAAGCAGCCATTCTTTTCGAAAGTGGATTTCATACCTATTTTGATAAGATTATTTTTGTTTCTGCCCCTCAGGCTTTGCGCATTCAAAGAGTGATGCAACGCGATGGACTTCAAGTTGACGATATTATTAATCGCATGAACAGGCAATGGCCCGAAGACATGAAAATTCCTCTGGCCGATTACATTATCCAAAATGATGAACAACATCCCTTAATCCCTCAAGTGGTTCATATTCACGAGTTATTATCAAAACCATCAAATTTTTAACGCAAAAGTTAGCATCGTTGAAGCTTTCTCTTGTACAGCTTGGATTTAGACAAACCAATAAAAATGCCCTCAGAACTTCGAGGTTCTAAGGGCAAATGATACCCAATATTTTCATTTCTTCATTATAATCATCGGCTAAGTAAATTTTGTTTTAAGAAAGGGGTATCAAAGAAGAAATGAAGAATCAGGATAAAGCTTAATTTTGATGAATTCTAATTCTTACATCAAACATTATTCTCTGTTAAAAATTTTGAATACTTTAGTTTTAGAGCCAGAGGTAAGACGCAAGAGGTATATTCCTTCTGGTAATGAATGGGTCGAAATAGTTTCTATGGAAGAATTCAAGGCTTTTTCGAAGAGTTTGCTTCCTGAAATTGAAAAAAGCGTAGCAAGAGTTCCTGGTTTGGCATGGAGTATTTCTATTCTACCTATTTGAGAGGTACGGACTAGTACTTCTGATTCTTGAGGTGAAGATATTCCCACACCAGAATCGCACATTACAGAAGCCTCCCAACCGGCAGCTTGCACAAACATATTAGATCCGAATTCTATTGTCAATGCTCCGCTGGGGTCGGTTGAAACCACCGAATCTGGGCCTACTGAGCCACACCATGTGCCTATGAGTGGAGATGTGGTTGATGAACCATTATAAATCTTCAAATAATCCCTTGTACAATCCTGGCTGGATTCCAACGCAAAAGAATGGAAAATAATACGTATTCTCTTGCCTGTTTCGGCAGGAAGGAAAGTAGTAATAAGGTGCTGGCCAGCTGAATAATCATGGTTAGGCCCACCTTGGTCGTAAAACTTTCCCGAACATGTAGTAATGCTCTGATTGTCCATTAAATATTGATTGCCTACACATATATAGTTAATTTTTGTCTTTGTATTGCTATAACTGGAATTGGAGGCAGTCAGTGCAACATCGTAAACGCCTTCTTCTTGATAAATGATGTTTTGAGGATTCTGAACATTCGAACTCGAAGGGTTTCCGCCATCGAAATTCCAAACCCATTGGGTAGGATTGCCAACTGAATAATCGGTAAAATTCACCGATTCTCCCACTTCTATTTGGGTTTTGTCGGCTGCAAAATCAGCCCAGACTCCTACAGGGCAAAGTGGAACATCAAGCAATACGGTGTTATAGTTTGTAGTTGCTACATTTGAAATGGTTTTAGTAACATAACCCGGAGCCGAAAACTCTAACGTCCAATTTCCAGAAGCTATAAGCCTATGATAATTTCCCCATGGCAAGCGCGTAAAGACCATAGAGCTGTCGATATCGTGATTTTTTACAAATACCATGGCTTTAATGGGTTGTGAAGTAATAGAATCGGTTACTATTCCTCTAATACCATAAAGACATTGTTCCATATAATTAAGCATGGAACGGTAATTATATTCCCATAGATTAGGTAGTTGAGCAGCCGGATAAATTTTGTCATTAGAGATTTCGAGTGTAAATTCACGGCATTGCTGGAAATAGTTCATGTAATCCTGGCGACCGCCGGTAATGCGATACCACTGGTAGCCATTGGTAATACCTGTACCAAAGTCGTCAAAATATCCAGGAGGGCTATAGAATTGAGCCGTATCGGCATATTCGTTAGAAACCATAACCCACCACGTATTATCGGCTGTAAGACGGCTCCAAGTATCCCATGGATAGTTGGCTACTTCGGCTCCAGCATGAAAATTAGCCGATTGAGTGAATTGATTAGCCTCGGCAAAGTTCATAAAAGCAATTGTTTCAGGTTGCCATGCATTCCCATCGGGATGAGGCCCAGCAGCTGGATCAGGATAATTACGGTTTAAATCTACATAATTGGCGTTATACCTTATGGCACCGTTTACGGTATTATTCCCCCCTTTGTATGTACCATCAGGATTAGCTAATGGATTAATGTAAATCTCGATGTTATCTACAAGATAAGTTATTCGCTCATCGACTCCATAATTCGTAAGTAAATAATCTATCAATCTCAAGCATAATACATAAGGGCCAGTTTCGTCTCCATGCATGGTAGAAGTATAAAAAAACCTCGGTTTTACCGCATTGACATTGCTAGTAATTTTAGCCACCAAAAGTTTACGATTCTGCACCGTGGAGCCAATTTGAGTAATCTGGCAGAGGTTAGGATAATTGGTGGCAAAATCGTACATCATTTGAACATATGCATCATAGGTAGGATAAGTGTTCCAGTTGTTAAGGTTTTTTATTTGATCGTAAGTACTCATCAGCGCAGCCTGAGGTGAGTCGCCAGGGTGCGGTAAAATCTCATAAGCAATGTTTTTAGTTAGAAACTGTGCGAATTCCTTAGCATTGGCATAGGCTTTCACTTCTCCTTCAGCATTCACATTGTCAATAGAGATAATTCTCGAAAGCTCGTCTATTGTTTGCTTGTTATCAGCCTTGAAACGAAAATAAACTTCTCCTTTATTTTTTAAATAATACTCGGGAGTCAGAGGTTGAGCATTAATTAATGTGGTTAAAACAAGGCAAACTAATAAAATTAGAAGATTTCTCAATTTCATAATTTTTATAACGTATTTTTAGGTGTTGACAATAAGGTTTGTAAGCTTTGTTTAATTTTTAATCTAAGTTCAGGACTAACGGGCACGAGAGGAAGGCGTAATACTTCTTCGCATAATCCGAGTGAGGCAAGAGCCGCTTTTATTCCTGCAGGACTGCCGTTGGCAAACAACATTTGTGTAAATTCCAAAAGCGCCAAATGAATCTTGCGGGCTTCGTTAAATACTTCCTCGAGACCCCACTTAACCATAGTAGATGTTGAAGCAGGCAATACATTGGCTACCACAGAAATCACCCCACTACCGCCAATAGCGAGAATAGGAAGGGTAAGGTTATCGTCGCCCGAAATGACCAAAAAATCTTCGGGTTTATCTTTGATAATCTTGGCAATTTGTTCCAAGTTACCCGAAGCTTCCTTAACAGCGCAAATTTTTGAATTAGCCCTTGCCAAGCTTACTGTAGTTTCTGCCGTCATGTTCACCCCCGTGCGACTAGGAACATTGTATAGAATGACGGGCAAGGGGCTGGCTTCGGCTATCGCCATAAAATGTTTGTAAAGCCCTTCTTGTTGGGGCTTGTTATAATAAGGCGTAACCGATAGTATAGCATCATATCTATGTAAATCAGCTTTTTGTATAGACGATAGTACTTCGGATGTATTATTTCCGCCAATACCATAAACCAATGGAACCCTATCTTTTACGGTTTCACGAATAAAAGCAGCAAGCTCATATTTTTCGTCGGAGTTTAAAGTTGGAGTTTCGGCAGTTGTGCCCATAACTACCAAATAATCTACTCGATTGTAGAGAACATATTCGATTATTCTTTCAAGTGATTCATAATCTATAGAATAATCCTGTTTAAAGGGAGTGATCAGAGCTACTCCCGTTCCTTTCAATTTATCTATCATGTTTTATTAATATGAGTTAAATAATGAGTTACGTTTTGTATAAAGTTAGTTAGAGGAAGATGGTCATCCTTTTGAATAAGCAAGTCGAAAATGAATTGGTTGAAATCTGAATTTTCTCCAACTTTCAGGGTTGCTCCACTAATAGTAGCAAGATATTTCATAGGATAACAATCTAACTGGCTCAGGTCGATAAGAATATCGGGTTGAATTTCATTGAAACCCGCAATAGCTTTTTCGTTAGGTATGGGAAACCATTTTAATTGCTTGCGTGTCAAACACTGCTGATTCCCAGTAGGCGTGAAAAATAAGGGTAGTTTGTTTTGTGGATAATAACACCACAGTTTCACT
Source organism: Bacteroidales bacterium UBA5762 (assembly GCA_002418865.1). GTDB lineage: Bacteria > Bacteroidota > Bacteroidia > Bacteroidales > TTA-H9 > TTA-H9. Next base: position 9,627 of record DIEY01000008.1, read on the forward strand.
TGTTTCCCTCTTAAACGTAAAGATTCTGCGAACCTTTCTACTTCTTTGAAAGTTTGTTCTTCTTTCAATTCAAATAATACCAGAACAGAGTGTGCTTCATCCAAATTTATAAATTTTGCACTTCGTTTTATCTGGGATTTATTCTTGAGAATCGTCTTTTTGGCCAGGTGTATTTTTAAGTTTTTCAATGAAAGCACTATAGCTATTTTTTGGGGCTTTGATATTGCAAAATTATGCATAAATTAACTGTTTGCCCATTTACTTTCATTAATTTTAACGACGAATTGTTAGAAGAATGAGAATTACTTTTTTAGGTACAGGTACTTCACAGGGAGTTCCAGTAATTGCATGCAGTTGTGATATTTGTACTTCGTCCGATCCACGGGACCGAAGATTGCGTTCATCTATTCTGATTCAAGATGGCAACTTAAATATTGTGATAGACGCTGGGCCAGATTTTCGTTGCCAGATGTTGAAAGCAAACCTTAAAACCCTTAGAGCTGTTTTAATTACTCACGGGCATAAAGACCATATAGGAGGGATAGATGATGTTAGACCATTCAACTATTTCATGCATAAACCAGTAGATATTTATGCAGCCGAGGAAGTTCAAAAAGATATTCAACGTGATTTTTTTTATGCCTTCGACGAAGATAAATACCCAGGCATTCCAGACATTGAGCTCCATACAATCACCGACTTAATGCCTTTTCAAATTGATCACCTCGAAATAATCCCATTGGAGGTGTGGCACAACAGGCTCAAGATTTTAGGATTCAGGATAGGAAATTTTGCTTACATTACCGATGCTAGTTATATTCCTGAAAAAAGCATGAAATTATTGAATGGTTTGGAAGTATTAGTCATCAATGCCCTTAGATTTGAACCTCATTTCGCACACTTCAATCTACAGCAGGCTATCGATATTATACATCATCTGAGACCTCAATCTGCCTATCTCACCCACATCAGTCATGGACTTGGATTACACGAAAAAACCGAAAAATCTTTACCTCCAAATATTTTTATTGCTTATGATGGACTCGAGATAGTGATTAGCAGTTGATGTGAGAGGGTAATTATATTTTCTAAAATTTATGATCCAGAATTTCGAAATTGCAAATGAATAAAAAGAAACATAACATGTTTTATTCTGTCAAGCTCTTTTTCAGAAAAATGAAATTATTGAGAAGGATTCGAAAGAAGAATAAGCAGGTAGAAAAAATGGCCAAACAGCAAATTCGTGAAAGAGAAAAATATCTTAGAAAATGGGAAAGACGTAGAAGGCGACGTTTACTCCGCTTCATTGTCAAGAAACAATTTCAAAAAATTTTTCGCCCGAAGAAAAAGGAAAAAACTCAACAAACTGTTAAGATATATGAAGAACCTAAGCAAAAGCGTGCTGGGTATTCTTCATGGAAGAGGCGAAAGCGAATTATTCGATTTTTGATTTACAAGTCTATAAAATCGTGGTCTTTGGGAAAGAAAACTGACGTTCAAAATCGGCAAGTTGCCACTGCGAGACTTAACAAACGAGAAAAATGGACAATGATGCTCAACAGTGCCTCAGCCTTTATAATAGCCTATCTAACCATTCAAATCATCGGTCAAATGCTTACTTTGTTCATTGCTCAGAATTTCGAATTTCAAGGAAGCATCCGATATTGGGGAGTAGTTTATTTTATAACTTCGAACGACTGGACGCCAGATGCAGTGTTAACTTTATATAGTGTACAGCCTTTAGTGGGGCTCACCTTGGCATTAATCAGCCTTATCATTTATTTAAATGTTCAACAATTCGAGGGAATACTCAAGATGATATTTTTGTGGCTCTATATCAATGGCTTAGTTGCATTTTTTGGGGCTTTGGCCGTAGGAACTATTATTAGCAAAGGTTTTGGTTTTGTGGTTATTTACCTGTATTTGATGGATACGGGCAAATTGCTGGTCTCACTTTGTTCGTTGGGCATTTTGCTCATTATTGGGGTTTTTTCACGCTCTTTGTTTATTAACTCAGCCAATGTCTATTTCGAAGAAATCAACTTCAAAAATGTAAAGTCAGTTATCAGATACCATATTGTTTATCCTGCCTTGTTGGGTAGTTTTATCCTCATACTATTCAAACTTCCCAAAATTACTTCTTATGAACTTTTCACTCTAAGCACTATTATTCTGTTATTGCTTCCGGTATGGACTTCGCCTGGAATCATGGGTGAAAAAATTTTCGAGAATAAAGGGAATTTAACTTTACGCCCTTGGATGCTACTTCTTTCCTTCTCGGCATTGATGCTTTTCCGTTTACTTACCGACCCTCAACTTTTTGCCATTTAAATTGATGGATATGCCTTGAGCAAAATAGGGATTAAGCCATCAAATTTTTATTCTGCTTCGTTAAGCATTTTTTTAACCAAAGATTTCAATTCATTGCGGGTAAAAGGTTTTGCCAAGTAATGCGAGAATCCTTCCTTTAATAATCCTTCTGGTTTTAGTTTCAGTGCGTTGGCAGTAATTGCTGCCACAGGAGTTAGCCGGTAATTTTCCATTTGGCGCAATTTTTTGAGAATTTCAATGCCACTGGCCGAACGTCCTAAATTGATATCGAGCAAAACAATATCATAAGTTTTATGGCGAGCAGCTTCGAGGGCCGATCTGCTATCCACATAGGCATCTACATCATAGTCATCTTGAAGCGTGTAAACCATAAATTCTCTGTTGGTTTCTTCGTCTTCCACCAACAACACAGAAGGTTTATGAACGGTTTCTTCCAAACTTTCAGCAGGTAATGAGGTTCTCGAAATCAGTCCTTTTTCAGTGGGAACGGGCAAGTATACCGTAAACGAAGAACCTTTCCCTGGTTCGCTTTCTACTTCGATTTTTCCTCCTAAGATATTCACAAGATTTCTAGTGAGGCTTAAGCCAACGCCGACACCTTCATGCTTTCGGTTAATCCCTTCACTGGCCTGCCTAAAATTAGAAAAAATAAGTCCTTGCAAATCTTTAGGAATTCCTACCCCAGTATCCGAAATCTTTATCAAAGCCCATTCCTTGCCATTGATAGTCTGTTGAAGAAGATCAATTTTTATATATCCTTCCTCGGTATATTTCAAAGCATTATCCATGAGTTGACGGATAATTTTTTCGACATGAGATTCATCGCTTCTTACCTCGATTCGATAATCTTCCGGCTGATATATAATCTGCAGTCCTTTTTCTTCGGCCTTATCTCTATAATCCACCAAATATCTATTAATCAATGGATGAAGCATAAAATCGCAGATTTCTGTTTCTACGCGATAGGATTTTAAATCAGATAAATCGAGAATGCTTGTAAGCGTATTGAGCAAGCGTTCACCACTTTGCAAAATAGCAATTGCCATGTTGATATGCTGAGGATTTTGAAGCTCATCTCTTAAAATACTGGCAAATCCAATGATGCCGTTCAAAGGAGTTCGAAGTTCATGATTCATCGTAGAAAGAAAGTTTTCGGTTACTCTTTCCGATTCTTGAGCATTTTGATTAGCTATTGCCAGTTCAGCCTTGATTTCTTCAGTTTTCTTCAATTCTTCCTGATGCATATGTTTTTCATTCTTCAACAAAGTGCGATAATATAAAGCATGAATGAGTGCAATAATAGCCAACCCCGTAGCCATTATTAACATAGCCCAAACCCACGCCGGGGTATTATTTTGATTATTGTCGAAGATTGTGTTTGCAGTTTGTGTTGAAGAAATGGAAGCTAAAGAATCTCGCAAACTATTGAGTTCTTGCTGAAGCTGGGCTAATTGGCTTTGGTGGAAATCTTGATCCAGGGAATCCTTCCACTGAGAATATAACTGATAATAATTCAAGGCATCGACTAAATCTCCACTTGCCTTAGCAATCTTATACTTTTCTAAATATAAATCAGGGAAAAAATTAATGAGATGATATGATGTAGCATAACTCAAGGCTTCGTCGAGGTCTTGAACTGCTTTTGAGGTTTGGTGCATTTGATTGTATATCTGAGCGCGAGTATGAAGCACGCTCGAAAGGCTTACAAAATCATTCATTCCTCTAATTAACCGGATGGATTGATTAACCAATTCGAGGGCTTCTTGCCATCTTCCTTCCAGCATTTTTAAATTAGCCAGATTGTTAAGTACAGCTGCTTCTCCTCCAAAGTCTTTATCTGCATGAAAATATTCAAAGGCCGATAAAAGATACTTTTCTGCTTCGGCCAAATTACCCAACTCCTGATTCACTAATCCCAAATTGTTGTAAATATCCCCAACATTCGATGGTCGGACTTTCATCTGATGAAAATATCCCAATGCTTTGTCGAACCATGCTGCAGCTTCTTTCAGTCTTCCCATCCCAAACATAATGGTGCCAATATTGTTGGTGGAATAGTACAAAAGTTCTTTGTCTTTATATTTTTGACCAACCTGATAAGCCGAAAGATAATTCTTTAAAGCCAAGCTATTGTCCCCTAAAATGGAATAAATATAACCCGTTTGGTTCAGCAGATTTCCATAAATATTTGGATGAACAGTATCAATAGGCAAATCGAGACCTTTGGTGGCATAACTCAAAGCAGGCTTATAATTCCCCTTTTCAGACTCAATAATGGATTTACATAAATAAGCTTCTGCTTTCATGGCATAATTTATATCAGGATGGCGCAATACGATTTGGCAATATTTATTAGCCAACTCATAATCACTTTCATCAATCGACAACCATGTTTTACCGAGACAAGTTTTTAAAAAAATTTCTTGAGAAGGTTTTGAATTTACATCGGTTATTCTGTTAAAAAGTTTCCATGCCTGTTCAGGCATTTCTAAATTGGAATAACTTTTACCTATGTAATATAAAGCAGTAAATAACTCACTGTCTTTCTCTTTACGATTCGCATCTATAGATATTTTCTTTGCAACCTCAATCACAACCTCTGGATGCTTTTCATAACGATGCTGAGCAAACGCGATGAAGACATTTAAGCTATCCTGAAAATTTCTTGCATCCGTAAAATCGGGCAAGGTGTCCGTATTACACACCTCCATCAGGTCGGCATTCTTTTGATGTGCATCCACTCCCGAACAAAAATTTAGTATAATGATGAGAAATAAAAGTCTCCCCCATGCGTTCATACAATTGTATGTATTACTTGGCTTCATCGTGGATCGAAAAAAAGAAGTTTGCGCAATTGTAGACTTGATTTATAATGCAAATAAACAAAATTAAATGATTTATTTCGAACTTTATTGTTATGTTGAATCGCAACATAAAGCTTACAAAAGCTAATTGAACACATGATTCAGATCTTTAAGGTTATAACAGGAACTTTATCGTTTATTCGTATTTTTTTATTAGACCTATCATAGATGAGGTTGGCCGTAACAAAGCAAAAAAGGGCTTTTGCCGATTATTGATTGTGATAAAATAGCGAAAACTGAATTTACAGATGCTCAAACAGAGAAAAGGAATAAACAAAATGGGGGCCGAAAAATAAGAAATTTTGAATTGTGAAGGATGAAAAATTTTATACATTATATTGAATATCTTTTACTCAGGTTTTTTCTGGCTCTTATCAGATGTTTTCCACTACGATTCTTATATTTTCTTTCAAACATCACCTATTTTATTTTGTTCGAAGTAATAAGGTACAGGAGAAAAATTACACAACATAATTTACGGATATGTTTTCCGACCAAAGATGAATATTGGATTGAAGCCACAGCTCACAAATTCTATCATCATCTTTCCGATATTTTATTAGAAAGCCTGAAAGGATTTTCGCTTTCGCGCGAAGAATTGTTGAAACGATTCAAGCTGTCCAATCCTGATATTTTTTGCGAAATAGAAAAAAAATATTCGAAAATTATCATAGCATCGGCGCATTATGGAAACTGGGAATGGGGAGCTTTGCTTATCCCATCATTGCTGAAATATCAAACTTACGGCATTTATAAACCGCTGTCGAATAAATACATTGATCGATATTTAAAAACGCATAGGGCTTTATGGGGTATGCATCTGGTTTCGGTGACTCAAACTGGATTTATGTTTAGAAATTCTAACGAACGTCAGGCCTTCTTTTTCCTTTCCGACCAGTACCCAGGCAACCGAAAAAAAGCCTTACAATTTGAGTTTATGGGCCTGCCTACGCTTTGGCTTGGTGGACTCGAAAAATACGCACGTCATTTTCAACTCCCTGTTTATTACTTTGGTATAAGGAGGGTTAGCAGAGGAAAATATGAGGTATTTGCCGAGCCAATTGCCGAAAATCCTCAGCAGCTCGATAAGGGAGAAATTATTAATAAATATGTTAGAATTCTCGAAAAAGAAGTTGAGCAATGCCCCAGCAATTGGTTATGGTCGCATCGAAGATGGAAAAATCTAGTTGAAAGAACAAATTTATTTCAATCGACAGGTGGCCATTCATAATATTTTTCGGGATGTTTGGCCCATGAAGCCCTAAAATATCCTTGAATCTTCCGCATATCGCCTTGCATGTCACCTGTTGGATAAAACATATTTCCCAGATGCATTTTTTTATTGGAATAATCAATCTTGGTAAGTAAAATGGGCAATCCCGTAGCTCGACTTATTTCATAAAATCCTGTCTTCCATCGTTTTACCTTTTTACGAGTGCCTTCTGGTGTTATTGCCAAAATAAAACTTTTAGATGTTTGAATTTGATTTACAAGCTCACTTACGAATCGCTTATCTTTACTTGGATATACAGGAACACCACCCAACATCTTTAAAATAGGCCCCAATGGCCAGAAAAAATATTTCGACTTGATGAGAAATTTCGGCTTAATGTTTATTGCTCTCGAAAACAGCCATCCATAAACAAAATCCCACAAACTGGTATGAGGCGCTTGTATAATGATGAATTTATTGCCTTCGGGACAACCACCTTCGACAGTCCATCCCAGTATTTTCAGAATAATACGAGAAATTTTCTTCATTAAGCTCGTTTTGAGAAGGCCAACAAGAGAAATAAAAGATTATGCAACTTGCAATATCTTATGCTTGATATTATTGAAAATGAATTCATCTCCAGCCTTTTTCCCTTTCATGGCCTCGAATATAGGCACTTGTGGGGAAATCACAAACCATGTATCCCCATCAACCTTTATCTTGCCTAAACCAACGGCAACGAACATATTTTGACGATCGGTCATCACAATCGATCCGAATTCTACATTTTTGAATTCATCTTCTGGATTGATCTTTCTTAAAACATCGAGCTGTTCTAAGATTTTATTATACTGAATAGCAAACATTTCGCTTTTTTGAAGATACTGCGACCGGTAGGATTCATAGATATCCAGCGTATTGACCTCTTCCTGGGCAGCTTGTTCGGCTTCCTCAATGGCAAGCCTCGTCCTCTCGGCAGCCGATTCAAGAGTTTTTAAAGCCTCTTCGTATACTTTCTTCTTTAATGAATTCTGTTCCATAACCGCTTTAACTTGAATAGAATAAAAAAAAACCTCCCGACAAATGATCTTGTTTAATGCCGGGAAAGGTTTCTTGTGCAAATATATGATAAAATATGATATGCAAATAATTTTTTATAAAATTTTTTAAGCCGGTTCCGATTTTAAGTCGTTATCAGCTTTGCATAAATTCTCATCGTTTAATCCTTCTTGAGCTCACCTTTATAAAATCCATTATATAAGCACTTTTCCTCTCCATGAGGCAAAGGCAAGCCGATGGAGAAGTTTTCCCAAAGAAAACGTATTTTTGTTTTCGATAAAGCGTTTGAATATGGATAACCATTCTAAGCATCCTGTTTTTCACCGCAATGTTGTTGAAATGCTGGCTGTAGCCTTTGAGTATTGTCGTTTTATGGAAAAATTGGAAAATGTAGACAAATTAGCCTTGGCTTCTTATTTGCTCAAAGTTTTACCTCTTTTGTATGTAAAGGGCGAACTATTGCCCGAAATCGAAGTCGAATATCCAGAAGCCAACGAGCGTTTTGTTATAGAGGAAGAATGGGAAGGGCTTTTTAATCATATTAGAATCATTTTAGGCACCGACGATATTTATTTTACTTTCGATCCACCAGCTTATGGATGGGGTGAAAGCTTAAAAACCAGCTTGGCCGAGCATTTGGCCGATATTTATCAGGATATGAAAGATTTTGTAGTCTTATATCAAAAAAATTCTTTGGCCGCCAAGGAAAATGCCGTAGCCGAATGTCGTCACCTATTTCTCGACCATTGGGGACCTCGGGTAGCCTCCTCCCTACTTGCCTTCCATTACTTATATCACGACGGAGACAAACCCTATTTTGCCAACTCAGGACAATAAGATTTTTCATGCCATCGTTAAACAATATTTTATTGATTATCCTTACTTTATAACATCGATGAAACTTTCGATTATTATTGTCAATTATAATGTTGAATTTTTTCTTGAACAATGCCTGCATTCGGTAAAACGTGCTTGCAAAAACATTGAAGCCGAAATATGGGTGGTCGACAATAATAGTGTGGATGGCTCATTGAAAATGTTGAAGGAGAAATTTCCTGAAGTTAATGTTATTGCTAACAAAGAAAATCTGGGGTTTGCCAAAGCCAACAACCAAGCCATACATAGGGCACATGGTGAATATATTTTATTGCTCAACCCCGACACAGTTGTAGCTGAAGATACCTTCGAAAAAACCATTGCATTTATGGATGCTCATCCCGATGCCGGTGGCTTAGGAGTAAAAATGGTGGATGGAAAAGGAAAATTTCTGAAGGAATCTAAACGAGGGCTACCCACTCCTTCTGTGGCTTTTTTCAAAATGGTAGGCCTTACAAAAATATTTCCCCATAACCCTTTATTTGCCCGTTATTATCTTGGCCATCTGTCAGACGACGAAATTCATGAAGTAGAAATCCTTTCGGGTGCTTTTATGCTCTTGCGACGTGAAGTCCTCCAAATAACTGGTTTACTCGATGAAGATTATTTTATGTATGGTGAAGATATCGATTTATCATACAGGATTTTAAAAGCGGGATATAAGAATTATTATTTCCCTCATACGCGCATCATTCACTATAAAGGAGAGAGTACCCGTAAGAGCTCTCTCAATTATGTCTTTACGTTTTACCAAGCCATGGCCATTTTTGCCAAGAAACATTTTTCGGCAGGCTTGGCCCGCAGGTTCAACTTTTTTATCAATTTGGCCATTTTCTTCAGAGCTGGACTATCACTATTGCGCCGATTTACAGAATACATTTTTTTGCCTTTGCTCGATACGGCTCTTGTTTATGGTGGAATCATCATTATGAAAAATTATTGGGAAGGGTTTATTTTTCAAGGATATGGCGAATATCCGCCCCTTTTCGTTTATATTATATTACCTGCATACATCCTCATTTGGCTCTTCTCGGTGTATTTAAGTGGAGGATATGACAAGCCATTTCATTTGTCAAAGGTTTTTCAAGGAATAGCATTGGGAACGGTGATTATTTTGGCAGCCTATGCCTTATTACCCGCAAATCTGAGGTTTTCTCGAGCCTTGATCCTTTTTGGAGCTTTATGGGCTATAATGAGCATGACATTGATACGTGTCTTGCTTCATTTCAGCGGAATTGAGCAGTATCGTTTAGCCGTAAATGAAAATAAACGATTCTTAATAGTTGGAAAGGACAATGAATGCAACCGTGTAGCCGAAATTTTACGTAATGGCATTCACAGACCTGCTTTCATCGGTTTTGTGGCCAGCGATCCTCTCCAACAACAAACCAATGGCTTTGTCGGAAACCTTTCTCAACTCAATGAAATAATCAGAATTTATGGAATAGATGAAATCGTTTTTTGTGCCAATGACATCTCGGCTCAGTATATCATCGATCAAATGCTTCAATTACATGATAAATCCATAGAACTCAAAATTGCTCCTCCCGAGAGCTATTCCATCATTGGCAGCAATTCCATCAGCACTTCTAACGATCCTTTCATCATCGACATAAGCAGCATAAACAGCCGCCGAAACCGCCGAAACAAACGTATTGCCGACCTCATCTTAGTGTTTTTATTGTTACTTACACTTCCCTTCAATATTTGGTGGGTCGAAAAAAAATCAGCTTATCTCAAAAATATTTTCTTAGTACTATTTGGACGTAAGACTTGGGTGGGTATAAAAGATATACCAGGAGTAACCAACCCTTCCTCTATAGTTAAACCCGGTATTTTATGTCCCACTGATGCATGGCCAACCGACCAATTGACCCCACAAACTGCCCTTAATCTCAATCTGCTCTATGCCCGCAATTATCGTCCTCTGGATGATTTTAACATTGTTTTGAAGGCATTTAGAAAGCTGGGACATACATAAGCAATTATCTTCTTGATATGATTTTGCTTCATCTCACAAATTTATTCTTCGAGCTTTAGGAAAATCTTCGGTTTCGATATTGAGCATTTGAAATGGAGTAAAAAACATTTTTTAATTCAATTATCTTTGCCCGCATTAATATTTTTTATGAAAGGGAAATGAATTTAAAACTTACCAGGCCTTTGGCATTTATCGATCTTGAGACCACAGGCCTTAATATTGGCCACGATAAGATAGTCGAAATTAGCATCCTAAAAGTTCATCCCGATGGTAACACCGAAACTTATACACGTCGAATTAATCCTACTATTCCTATTCCTGCTGAAGTTACTCGAATCCATGGTATTACTGATGAAGATGTAAAAAATGAACCAACCTTTTCGAATTTAGCCCCTGAAATCGCCAAATTTTTAAAAGATTGTGATTTAGCTGGATACAATAGCAATAAATTCGATGTGCCCATGCTAATGGAAGAATTTTTAAGAGCCGGCATCGAGTTCCCTCTGACAGGGAAAAAGTTGATCGACGTTCAAAATATATTTCACAAGATGGAACCTCGAAACTTAGAAGCTGCCTATAAATTCTATTGCAATAGAGATTTGGTAAATGCTCATTCGGCCGAAGCAGACATTACCGCAACTTTCGAGATTCTTCTGGCTCAAATAGAACGATATACAGGCAAAGAGGTCAATACATCGGAAAATTCACATTCAGTCCTTTTCGACAACACAGTATCAAGCCTGCATCAAATTTCCTTTCAACATAAGAATGTAGATTTTGCTGGTCATATTATTTATAATGAACAAGGAAAAGAAGTATTTAATTTTGGAAAATACAAAGGAAAAGTGGTAGAAGAAATTTTTCGTAAAGAGCCTTCTTATTATGATTGGATGATGAAGGCCGATTTTCCTCTATATACCAAGAAAATTATCACAGCCATAAAACTGCGAGGATTTAACAAAGGCAGAAATGATTTAAATGAAGGAAAAGTATAAGATTTGATTTGTTTTTGAAAAAAATTGTAAATTTGCAAACCCAAATTCAAAGGAATTACTAACGATGGCAAAGAAAAGCAAAGAAGCACGCATTCAGGTAATTTTGGAGTGTACTGAACAGAAGAATTCAGGTGTACCAGGCATGTCAAGGTATATTACCACAAAAAATAAGAAAAACACTCCAGGCCGTTTAGAACTTAGGAAATACAATCCCTATCTTAGAAAAGTTACTATACATAAAGAAATAAAATAAATAAACAATATGGCCAAAAAAGTTGTAGCAACCTTACAAACATCAGGAAAGGACTGGGCAAAAGTGATCCGAATGGTGAAATCGCCCAAGACAGGCTCTTATATTTTTACTGAAGATATGGTGCCTCACGATAAAGTAAAAGAATTTCTGGCTTCTCAGAAATAGTTTTTTTATAAGTAGTAATTCTGAAAGAATACAGGGAGCCTAAAACTAAAAGGGCTCCCTGTTGTTTTTCCAAACAAGTATATATCGTTGATTATTATGGCATTATTTTCATTATTTGGCAAAAAAGAAAAAGAAGACCTCGATAAAGGCCTTGAAAAGACAAAGCAATCGGTTTTTTCGAAAATTGCAAGAGCAATAGCCGGAAAATCAACAGTTGACGATCAAGTGCTCGATGAGCTGGAAGACATCCTCATTGGTGCCGATGTTGGAGTGGAAACAACACTTCGTATCATCGAAAGAATTCAAAAACGTGTATCTCGCGATAAATATATTCATACCAATGAGCTCAATAGAATACTCAAGGAAGAAATCGTAGCCTTGCTCGAGGAACACCATGCAGGCCTGGTACAAGGGTTCGATTTTACAAAGGGCAAATATCCTTATGTGATTATGGTGGTAGGCGTGAATGGCGTAGGCAAAACTACTACTATAGGAAAATTGGCTTATCAGTTCAGTAAGGCGGGCAAAAAAGTACTCTTAGGTGCCGCTGATACCTTTAGAGCTGCTGCCATCGACCAACTCAAAATCTGGGGACAGAGAGCCAACGTTCCCGTTATCGCTCAGGAAATGGGGGCCGATCCGGCTGCTGTGGCTTTCGATACATGCAACTCGGCTGTGGCCAACGATTATGATGTTGTCATCATCGATACGGCCGGCCGCTTACATAATAAAATAAATCTCATGAACGAACTTTCGAAAATTAGAAAGGTAATTCAAAAAGTCATACCCGAAGCTCCACAGGAAGTCCTCTTAGTACTCGATGCCTCTACAGGACAAAATGCCATAGAACAAGCCAAACAATTTACATCGGCTACCGAAGTAAATGCTATAGCACTTACAAAACTTGACGGAACAGCCAAGGGCGGCGTCGTCATCGGCATTTCCGACCAGTTTAAAATTCCTGTAAAATATATAGGTGTGGGTGAAAAAATCGACCAACTTCAATTATTCAATCGCACTGAATTCGTCGATAGCCTCTTCAAATAATCGAAGATTCCTCTATCTTAGCCAATCTCCATACTTTCTTCAAGATTATTGCAATGATATAAAAGAATTCCCTGGTTTTTGCTCGAACTGTTCTGGCTAATAAATTGTGGGATGTACAGGACTCGAACCTGTGACTTCCACCCTGTCAAGGTGACACTCTAAACCAACTGAGTTAACATCCCGTTTTTCATTCACAAAATAAGTGAATATATTTTTAACAGACAATATTCAATAATTGTTAATAGAGAAGATTTGATTTTTTTGACCTGACAAATCACTGCATCAGAATATTTACTGAAACTGTTCCTGGTCCGACATTAATACAAAGAACAGGTGAGGCTTCCGATATAAACAAAGGTGGCTTGCCTGTGAGCTTCTCCAGTTCATTGCTATATCTTTGTGCTGTTTTAAGGTTGTTGAAATGCGTGATGGCATAATTCCATACCTCTCCTGTGCCAATTATATGCTTGATACTTGCTATCACTTTTTTAATTGCTCCACTTTCACTTACCGATTTTCCTTTCTCTTGTGTCTGACCTTGATGGTTGACAATAATTACAGGTTTGATATTTAAGGCATTAGCAAGGAATCCTTTCGTAGGACTTAATCTACCACTTTTTACCATGTATTTTGTAGTAGTACAGGAAACAAACATGTAAGTTTTTTCTTTCCATTGGTTTATGGCATCTACAATTTCCTGATGTGAAGCATCTTCTAATGCCATTTGCGCAGCTCGCAAAGTGAGCAAACCCAAAGAACCCGAAAGTTTGGTCGAATCGATAACTGTGGCTATTTTCCCATTCTCATTAGCTATCTTATATGCTGCCTGGCGACTATTGCTCCATGTTCCACTCATGGCCGAACTAATATGCAGGCTGATTACTGAATCGTATTGGGTAAAAAGATAAGAATAGCGATTCATTAAATCTTTGATAGCGGGTTGTGAGGTTGAGGGATAAATTTTCGACGAAAAGAATAATTTTTTAAAATGTTTACCCGAAAGACTTAAACCATCCAAAAAATAATTATCTCCAAAATGTACATTAAGAGGGATGACATGAATTTGATATTCATCGAGCATAGAGCGTGGAATATCGCAAGTGGAATCGGTGAGAATGGCTATCTTCGGCCTAACGCCCGATGCAATAGTATTTTGAAAAACCATGTCATCCACCTTTTGATATACGATTTTCCCATGAGGTATTAAGCGATCGAAAACCTCTGAAGGATTATCGGTATGAATATGAATACGGGTTTTTACAGGTGAACCAGCAACTACCAATGAATCTCCCATGCGTAAAAGCTGTGTACGGATTTTTTGGTGATCTATTCCACTGCCGCTAATCAGTGCCTCAGTGCAATATCTAAACGTAATCTGGTCGTGAACAATTGCTGTTAATTCTTCTACTCTATTGGCTTGATATGAAGTGTGTAAAATTTTGATTCCCTGCTTCAAAAGATCTATAATGCCCTCCAAGAATAAGACAAAAGCCTTAGCACCAGCATCCACCACATTTGCCATGGACAATACCTTTAGTTTTAATTTGGTCTCTTCAAGAGCATGTTTGGCTTTGTCAATCGAATTTTCCAATAATAAGCTAAAATCGTTGATGGAATCTTTTACTTGATAAATAAAATCAGCCCATTCGCGAATTACGGTTAGTATAGTACCTTCAACGGGATTAGTGATGGCTTGGTAGGCATATTTTACCGATTCTTTTAAGGCTATAGCAAAACTGGAAACCGTAAGGGGTTCGTCTGGATGTATCTCGGTGCTGAAGCCATACAGAAACTGAGCAAATATAATACCCGAGTTTCCTCTTGCTCCAATTAAAGCCGCATTAGCCAATGAATCTGCAGTAATCTTCACATCTCGATTGGGTTCTACCATATCTATGATAGACCGCATGGTAGAAGCAAAATTAGTACCTGTGTCGGCATCAGCTACAGGAAAAACATTGATTTTATTGAGAAGATGCTGATTCTGAAATATTTTATTGGCTCCGGCTAAAAATCCATAATACAACGCTCTTCCATCAATAAAGTTTAGGCGTTTTTCAAATACAGCATGATTTTTATTCTCCATGATATGAAGCTCGATTATAACTTACTTCCCTAAAGGTATATAACTCAAAAAATTCCGATTTTAACAGAATTATCCGCGCTTTATCACAAAAGGAGAGAATGTTATTGGGAAAATATATTTCGTACGTAACTATAACACTTTTATGCAAAAGTTTGTTCACGCAATAAGTTTAAGAATTGCAAAATTACACCAAATTTTAATATATCTCTCAAACTTATAGTAACATATTTAAATATAGTTATTTATTTCAATTTGGAACACCTTTTCTCTAATTGACGATTTCGAATCCATGCATTTAAAGTATCAATTCGTTGATTATCAGCAAGATTAATTCTACACCGGTATAGCTCAGTAAAAGGATCAGCATCAGCAATCATTTCTAATAACTGATCTGGTGAAGGAAGTTCGTTCAATTCGACATATTCCTCATAAGTAATTTTAAGGAAAGCTGTACCCGCTTGAATTCCTTTTCTATCGAGCAAATAACCCTCTTCTAATAATACAGGATAGCGAAAAGAATTTTCTTGTTTTAAATCTTGTGGGTGTGGATAATTCAAGACCGAATCCTTATTGGGACTTAAAACTATAGGAACCAGCTTACTATAGTCATTCCGTGTCTTATAAACCATAATCGGAGCCGGCGACTGAGAAAAGCTTGCTTCTTGTTTCGATTGCATGTTTTGGTGAGTTGTTTTACATGTTGTGAGGAGCATCAAGCTCGACAATAAAAAAACAAAACTACATTTATTCATGACTTGATTTTTTATGTAAGGTTTTCATCAATTTTTTACTAAGTTTCTTGAAATTTTCCATTTGAGACATAATAGGCGATATATGTATTTCACTGGCAGGAATTACTCCAGTGCCTTTAATCATTTCGGCTTGTTCGGGGAAAAGAAGAATAAAACTGAGCTTGTTGGACAATTGATTCAAACGCTGAGGCAGGCTATCGAATACTGGTAAATAAGAAATTGTATCTTCTCTTGCTGCCACAATAATGAACAGACTATCTGTTTTTAATCGAGTGCTTGCATCAAAAGCCGATTCCCAATCTATATATATGGTGTTTTTAATACTTGGGTTAATCTTCCATATCTTGGCTATGGATAAAAAAATAGGCAACAGCTCTTTAGAAGTCTTAAACTCAATAGATGCTTGAATTTTGTTAGCCAGTATAAGAATTTTGGATACCCAATAAATGAATCCGGATTCATATTCTGTATTAGGTGGGCATAAAATGGTGATATTTTTATAAATAAAGATAGATTGTTTTATTTTACTAACCACGATAGTTTGGCTGGTTTCGGAGATGATTTTTTGAAGAATACTGCCAAAAATACGCTCACTCGATTTTAAACTACCTCCCCAACCCATCACAATCATACTGGCCATAGTCTCCTTTATTCCTCTAATAATTCCACTCACAATGTTCACATCCACTCTAACCAGAGGTTGAATTCTGGCTTCGTTAAGCGAAATATTGCGAATAATATTATCGAGGTCTTTCCTACTTTTAAGGATATTTTGCTGAACAAGTTCATTGTCTTCGACAATTGAAATGGGGTAAATGGGTTCATCCGATCCTGGATGTTTTAGTACTATGGCCAGTTCTATAAGAGATTTTAATGATTGTGGATTGGCCACAGGGACAAGTATTCTCTCAGGGAAAGCTGGTACCTCGGGTAAAGTGTATTCTTCTGAAAGATGAATCTTTCGACTGGCTTTATCGGCTACTATAGAACCAATTAAACAAGTTAACAGTATGAGAATAATTGTTCCATTAAGAATATAAACATCTATAATACCCAAGTTAAATCCAATAAATATGACGGCCAAAGTAGCAGCGGCATGTGTGCTGCTAAGTCCGAAGATCAGGTTCCCCTGTACCGAGCTGTATTTGAATATAAAACGGGTTAGATGCGCGGCAAAAAACTTCCCAATTAACGCTGCCAAGGTAAGAATTAATGCTACTTTTATTACTAAACTCCCTTCAGTTAACAAGTTAGGGTCGATTACCATACCCACCCCAATAAGGAAAAAAGGAATGAATAAGGTGTTGCCGATTAATTCGATGTTGTTCATTAGCTCTCGGTTGCCCGATATGGTTTTATTAAGGGCTAAACCTGCTAAAAAAGCTCCGATAATAGGCTCAAGACTGGCAACCTTGGCCAGAATTCCTGCTAAAAATATCATAAAAAAGATAAAAACAAGCGGAATTAATTTTTCTCCTTCTATATTTCTTAATAACCATCTCAAGGCTTTTGGATATAACCACAAAATGAGAAAAGCTATAATAAAACCACTTACTACTATTCTTAACCATGTTATTGAATTAGAAAGATTTCCATATCCTGAAGCAATAAAGGCCAGCAGCAGCAAAACCAATGTATCTGTAATAATTGTCCCGCCAATAGTAATGGCAACTGCCTCATTTTTTGCAATGCCAAAGCGGCTTACAATGGGATAGGCAATCAATGTATGTGTAGAAAACATAATGCTTACTAAAAAAGAGGGTAAAGGCTCGAGATGAAGCAAGGTACGACACGATACAAATCCTAAGCCTAAAGGTATGAAAAACGTAAGCAAGCCAAAAACAATACTTTTATAAGCCGTATGTTTGAATTCCTGGAGATTGAGGTCTAAACCAGCTACAAACATAATGAACAACAAACCCGCAGTCCCAAATAACTGAATACTGCTATCGTTCTGCAAGATTCCCCAACCATGCGGCCCTAAAGCCATTCCCGCTAAAATGTATCCAATGATGGCCGGAAGCTTTATCTTCTGAAATATGGTTTGTGATAACAGAATACTTAGAAGTATGATGGCAAAAATAACAACCGGTTCGCTGGAAGGAATATGTAATAAGCCGGTGTCTATCTGGTTTCCCATCATCATTTAAAGGTATAATAGCAAAAACAAAATTAAAGGTTTAAGCCGAATTGGAATATCAGGTTGAGTTTAAAAATCTCTGTTTCATTACTTTAAAATTTTAATATGGTTGATACTCAACTAAAAACTTTTTATGGTTTATCTAACTCAAATTTTATCCTTCTGAATTTCAATGCAATTTTTTAAATATGATAAAATTGAATGCCTTCTAATTCCCAAACCAAACCTCCGCGGTAAAATGGCATAATTTCTGATGCTTTTTGTTGCCCAGCCTAAAGTGGATTTCTAAAAAGATATCTTCACTGAGGAAATGTCAACAGATGGATATAAAACTAATTGAAATGATGAAAGCCCTAAATCTTGAGGATGAAATTCATTACTTTTGCAGGCATATAATAATTTACGAAATGCTAACCCATAAAATCAACTATACACTATGAAACGTACATTAATATTAGTATTTGGATTTTCCCTTACCCTGAATTATCTACAGGCACAGGATGCGAAACCCGTAAGCAAGAACGGCCCCGTGATTACCTTCGATCAAAAATTAAGAAACGAGACAGGGAATATTGTGTGGGACTATGGTACAATTTATAAGGACAGCAATGGGGACTCCTATTTTCGGTTTACCAATACCGGAAAAGAACCTTTAGTGCTGTCGGAAGTTCGTTCTTCGTGCGGTTGCACCGTTCCCAGCTGGCCTCGTGAGCCTATACTTCCCGGGGAAAGCGATACCATCAAGGTTAGGTATGCAACTAACCGTTTAGGGGTTTTCAATAAAACCATAACTGTAATGTCGAATGCAGTGAATAACCCTGTTATACTCCGCATTAAAGGAAATGTAATTGAAAAACCTGCCGAAGTAGTTCCCGAGAAGAAACCTGTTGGTGCTGCGCAACCCCTCAACAAGGCTAAATGAACTTGTCTTTCTCAACCAGACAATATACCCGGAAAATATGCCTCCGGGTTTTTTTATTTGCATTTATGAGCCCAAATGAATAAAAATGCTACCTCATCTTAAATATTTAAACTGATCATATTTGTTTACCTTTGCAGCTAACTAACTTTAATTTAATTATTATGCCAGATATATCAGAAAAAGGCAAAAATATGCCTGCCTCTCCTATACGAAAACTCGTTCCATTTGCCGACAAAGCAAAACAGAGAGGAATCAAGGTGTTTCATCTAAATATTGGCCAGCCTGATATAGAAACGCCCCATACGATGTTGAATGCTATTCATCATTTCGAGCAAAAGGTCATAGAATACAGCCATTCAGCTGGAACTTTGTCGTATCGGACTAAACTCACCCAGTATTATGCTAAATTGGGTATTTCTATACAACCCGATGATATTATAGTTACTACAGGTGGCTCAGAAGCTATACTTTTTGCCATTCAATCGGCAATGGACCCTGGTGACGAGATTATTATTCCCGAACCCTTCTATGCCAATTACAATGGCTTCTCAATTGAGGCGGGAATAAATGTAAAACCAATTCCATCTTTTATCGAAAATGGTTTTGCTCTTCCTCCTATTAGCGAATTCGAAAAGGCTATAGGACCTCGCACAAAGGCTATTTTGATTTGTAATCCAAACAACCCCACAGGATATCTTTACAGCCCCGAAGAATTGAAACTCCTCCGCGATATTGCACTCAAATATGATTTGTATCTTTTTGCCGATGAAGTATATAGGGAATTTTGTTACGATGGCCGTCATCACTTCAGTATCATGCAGCTTGAAGGATTGGACCAGCATGCTGTTTTGATAGATTCGGTAAGTAAGCGTTATAGTGCGTGTGGAATCAGAATAGGATGTATGATTTCGAAAAACAAACAACTGATGGCCGCAGCCATGAAGTTTGCTCAAGCCAGATTAAGCCCTCCAAGTGTTGGACAGGTAGCTGCCGAGGCCGCCCTTGATACTCCAAGCGAATATTTTGATAATGTGAAAAATGAATATGTAGCCCGGCGCAATGTAGTAGTCGAAGCTATCAATAAAATACCAGGTGCATTCTGTACAAGTCCTCAGGGTGCTTTTTACGTGATGGCCCGTCTGCCAATCGATGATAGCGATTGTTTCTGTCAATGGCTGCTCGAAAATTTCGAATCAAAAGGACGCACAGTAATGATGGCACCTGGCACAGGTTTTTATTCCACACCCAAAAAAGGCCTCGATGAAGTACGTATTTCTTATGTGCTGAAAGTTGAGGAATTGCATCAAGCAATGGAATGCCTGGCCGAAGCTCTAACTCTTTACCCCAATCGTAAATAATTCGAGCAAACAAATATGTATTTTCAGTGAGCTGTTAATACCAACAGCTCTTTTTATTTCGTTTCAATAAGTTGCTTTTATACAGCCTTAATGATATGAATTTGAAATTCAAAAGCTTGATTTGTAAAATCTATATCAAGCCCATATAAACAAGCATTCCCCTTTATCGAACTGATAGCAATAGATGACAGAGTTTTGTAATTTTTATCTCAGCACTTCAAGGTTGAAAATTTATTTTTGAAGGTGAACCTTCAGTGCATCTGTCCAAAGGCGGTAGCCCTTTTCATTCATATGCAACATATCGTGTAAAAATAAATCTTCATTAGGCATTCCGTCAGCTTTTAACATGGCTGACCAAATATCTACAAAATCAATATATGCTGTTTTCTCGGCATAAGCTTTCATCAGTTGATTGGCTTGAGTATATTTTGGGAAAAATTGAGCACGAGATGGACTGGGTTTAATAGAAACTAATATGATTCCTGCCTCTGGAAAATGGATGTGGATAAGACGAGTAATGGTAATGATATCCTCGAAAAATTCTTCTACACTTTTCGTAGGTTCTATCAAATCGTTATCACCTTCATAAATAACAACCTGGGAAGGATGATAAGGACGAACCACCTCGTCATAGTAATAAATTACATCGGTCAGCACTGAACCCCCAAAACCACGATTTATTACATTCAATCCCGGAAAATCTTCCTTTATAGTTGTCCAACGTGTAAATGTAGAACTCCCTATAAATAATACAACATCTTTCGGACGACCATATAAAGAATCTTCAATGGCAAAGCTTCGAATATCTTCCTTCCATAATTCGGCTCGAGGATATTGTGCAAACGACGTAATTCCATAAATCAATAAAAAGATGATGGCGAGATAGAATTTTTTCATGCTTGAAAGAATTTTTAGGTAACAAAGATAAAAATGGATATAATGATATTCTACAAGCGACATAATGAATTTCCAAAACCAATTTTATCTTACTCTTATATAATTCGTATTACAACAACAAATATAGCATTAGCAAAAAAATCATTCAAACTTATAATTAATTGATTATCAATTTTATTTCAGTATTTTATAGTTATTCGATTATCTAGTTTAGCCAGATTTTCTATCCATTTTATTATTTAATTTTTTGTTGATGAATTTTCCTTGCCATTAAAGCTCAGTATTCAATTCGCATATTTTACAACCAACCTTCATTCTTATACCACTGGATAGATTCCTCCAAACCGCGATGCAGATTGTATTCGGGACTATAATGAAGCATATTTATAGTTTTGCTAATGTCGGATTTCCAATTTATAGCCCTCATAGTTAAGTATTTATCTTTATTGAGGGTAGGAGAAATTTTAAAGGGTCGTGCGGAGATTTCCGAAATAAAACTGACGGCTTTGAGTCCCCAATGAGGTACTGTTACCTTCAAGGCTTTTGAATTGATCATTTTACAGCATAAGTCACGATATTCTCTATCGGTATAAGTGTTACCATCGGTAACATGAAAGATTTGTTGTGAAATTGGAGTTTCGAGTGCTAAAAAAACGGCTTTTACTAGATCTTTTACATATACAAATGAAAGGAAATGAGGCTTGCAGCCGGTAACAGGTGCCAGTCCCTTTTTCACTGTACGTAACATGAGGTAATAATCGGTTTCTCGTGGTCCATACACTCCTGTAGGACGCATAATATTCCATGGTAAAGATGATTGTCGAATAATTTTTTCGGCTTTTAGCTTGCTTTTTCCATACAAGGTATCAGGTTTTGGAATATCATCGGGATGAAGTGGTTCAAGAGTTTTGGGATTTCCTGGTCCTAAGGCCGCCAAACTGCTCATCAGAACGAATTTTAAAATCGAAATGCCACTTTCGTGAATGGCTTCGATAAATCTTGCGGTATTTTCTGCATTAACACGATCGAAGTCTTTATGGTTAATTGTTTTTGTAACTCCAGCATTATGAATAATATAATCTATGGGACCGCACTGTCGCTCAATCGATTGTAATGCTTCTATCATTTTCTGTTTGTCGGTAAAACCGGCCCTTACGACATTTACTTCTGAAGGAAGATTTTCAGTATGGCTTGTTTCTCTTACCCAAGCCGTTACTTTCCATCCTTTTTCTACACCCATTTCGGTGAGAAAACTTCCAATAAAACCCGTGGCTCCTGTAATGATGATATTTTTCTCTTTGTTCATATTCCATGTCATTTAAATCATTCCTTCCATTCGTCTTGATGGCTATAGAGTAATTGCATAGCCTCATTTACTATATCCTCGGTGGCTTGCATTCCATCTAACCAGTGAATTCGAAAACCCTTACGTTCCATCCTTTTGAACCAGGTCATTTGTCGCTTTGCAAACTGATGTATGGCCGTATTCAACGATTTTATCATTTCATTTTTCGACATCTGCCCTTGGAGATAACGGCTTATAAAACGATATTCCAATCCATAGAAATCGAGCTTTTCGGGCTTTATGCCCAGTTTTACGAGCTGCTCTACTTCTTCAATCATGCCTTGCTCTAGTCGTTTATGTAATCTTTGAGTAATCCGATTTCGGAGCTCTTCTCGGGGTAATGTAATGCCAAGGATAAAATTAAGCGGTATGAGGGTTTCTTCTTGAGGATGTGAGAGTTTCCATGTTTCAATTTCGATGGCACGAATCAAACGAACTCGGTCGGTAATATCGGTAGTATTATGCAAAGATCGCATGGATGCCAGCTGAGTGATTAGATTTTCAGTAGATTCATTTTCGAGAATATTTCTAAGATATTTATTTTCGGGTACCTCGGGCATATAATAACCTCCGATCACAGCTTCGATGTATAAGCCTGTACCCCCGCACAGAATTACCTGCCTGCCTCTGTTACGAATTTCATGATAAGCTTTTTTAAAATCGAGCGAAAAATCCCAAACACTATATTCCTCGCCTGGCTGACGAATGTCGATTAAATGGTATGGAATAAATCTGCCATCTACAAAATAATCATGTAAATCCTTGCCTGTGCCCAAATCCATTCCACTAAAAACTTGGCGAGAATCGGCCGAAATAATCTCAGCATCGATAAGTGCAGCTATCAAGGCCGAAATGCGTGTTTTCCCAACTGCGGTAGGTCCAAGTATTGTAATCATGTATCCAAGTTTCTATTGAAGTAAAGGATAATGTTGTCGATAGGAATATTCCTTCATAGCAAGAAAATTACGTATTTTCTGTAAGGCGTTTATATCACAAGTGTCAAGATTTTCATTTATTGGCGGATGATTATCAGGGAAATAATGCATTAAAAATTCTTTGAGGCAAATCTCGTCAGATTTTTTTACATCGGGTTGGTATCTTTTCAGAAATTGAAATATACGCAAGGCGTCAATTTTTTGCATACAAGCTTTGACAAACGATTTTTCATTTCTTGAGTTTTTGCGTAACGGTCCCCAGATGTCGGAAGTTCGAAAAATATCTTTAAGAAAAGCATCCATGGGTGTTACAATATTTTCAAAATAAAGTTTCGGGAATGCCTCGAAAGTAATTCTCACCCTATCGAATAAGGAATAATAAAAAATAGGATAGGCTTCCCAGTGTCCTTCTTTGCCTCGAATCATTGCAGGACCTGTACCAAAAATAACCCTATCAGAAAACCTCGATGCAGGAAAAACTATGGTTGGACACCAAGTGAGGACAGATCCATGTTTGCGGAGTTTTTGTAAAAAATAGAAATCTTCACCCGCTTGATGTGGTGTAATGCCTCCAATTTTCCGATAAGTACCTGTTTTTAAAGCCATTGACGAACCCATTGCCGTAAAAGCATAAGGGTTATGAATGAATAACATATTGAGCGCATACACCCGCATATATATTTCATATCTAAGAATGCAACGATTAGTAATTTCATTTTGGGTAAGTGGATGATAATAAGGAATTGATAAAGCAGAAATAAAAGGATAATCATAAAAAGTCTGTGCTATAACCTCCAAATAATCTCTCCCAAATATTGTATCAGCATCTAAACTCAAGATGATATCATCATTTTTCGCTTTCTGTGCAATAAAATCCATTGCAGTTTTGCGTGCAAATCCTACTCCTTGCTGCTTTCCTTTCCATCCCATACCCAACGAAGATTTATCTATAATCTCGATATCGAATGATAATGAACTTGAATTCAGTAAGTTTAAGCATCTCTGATTATCTTTGTATATATGTATTTTGTCGGGAATAGTGCTATATTCTTCGGGTTGATTTAC
Source organism: Bacteroidales bacterium UBA5762 (assembly GCA_002418865.1). Classification (GTDB taxonomy): domain Bacteria; phylum Bacteroidota; class Bacteroidia; order Bacteroidales; family TTA-H9; genus TTA-H9. The sequence goes on from DIEY01000008.1 coordinate 33,911, forward strand.
ACAAACTACAAGCTCAAAATTTCGGAAACTCTGTTTCTCCAAACATTCAAGCACTGCTGGCAGATATTCATATTCTGCCATAACAGGTAGGGCAATATATATTTTTAAAGAAGTTTGAGAGTTCATCCAGGTATGCATTGTTTTTGCAAATTTAAATAAGCACATTTTTATTTATTGGGTTACGATTATTAACCAAATGACAAGGGTGATAAAAGGCATCGAAATTACATGTAAAAATATTTTTCTGTTTATGTTATAAACTGATTGATAATGAATTATAAATAGAAGGAATGATGTAAACCATGAGATAAGGGTAGTAGTTGGCTTAAAGCTTATAATTTTGCTAAAACCTTTGTCATGAGTGAAAATGAAATGCCAATTCATCATCGCAATTTGATTCTTACGCTTATATTGATTACCTCATTTGCGAATCCTTTCATGGGGTCATCTATTAATCTTGCTTTACCTGCCATTGGTTCATATTTTGAACTCCATGCTGTGATGATGAGTTGGGTAGCCATGTCGTTTTTATTGTCATCGGCTGTTTTGATGGTACCTTTAGGGAAGGTAGCCGATATCATTGGGCGCAAGAGAGTATTTGTTGGAGGGACAGTTTTATTTTCGTTGAGTTCGATTTTTTGTGCTATAAGCCCGAATGTAGGTCTTTTACTGGCTTCACGTGTGCTACAAGGGGCTGGAGGTGCAATGATGTTTGGGACGAATATGGCCATTATTACGGATATTTTCCCTGCCAACGAAAGAGGTAAAGCTATTGGTACTAATGTTATGGCAGTTTATTTAGGATTATCGCTTGGCCCTCTTATTGCTGGTTTCCTCGTTAAAAATTGGGGCTGGCAAAGCATTTTCTTTCTAACTGCTATTCCAGTTGCATTTGTGGCTATTGCCATGCCCATTCTCGTAAAATCAGAATGGAAGAGTCCTCATTCAGAACAGTTTGATTGGAAAGGAGGATTCTTATATGTCATCGCCATGTCGGCATTTATGTATGGTTTTAGTCATCTCCCGAATCACTGGGCTATTATATTGGCTTTCATTTCTTTAATTGGATTGTATTTTTTTGTAAGAATGGAGATGAGATCCGATTTTCCAGTATTCGATATGCGATTGTTGAGTCACAACCGACTATTTGCCATGTCGAATCTGGCAGCTTTACTCAATTATGCTATTACGTTTGCCATTACTTTTATGCTGAGTCTGTATCTGCAATACGTAAAAGGTCTTAATCCACGCGATGCCGGTTTGATTCTGGTGATTCAGCCTGCAATGATGGTGATTGTATCCTATTTTTCTGGCCGTATGTCCGATGTACACGATCCGCGTATTTTAGCTTCTGCCGGCATGAGCATCATCACAATTGGCCTTTTGGCGCTCATCCCCTTGGGAACAAACTCCTCCCTCATTTATTTAATGGTAATTCTTGGTGTGATTGGAATAGGTTTTGGTTTGTTTAGCTCACCCAATACAAATGCCATCATGGGTTCGGTTGAGAAAAAGTATCTGGGGGTGGCTTCAGCAACGGTAGGTACTATGCGTCTGACCGGTCAAATGATCAGCATGGGGATTGCTACATTAGTAGTGAATATCTTCCTTGGAGATTCCAAGATTCAAACAGAAAATTTATCATCATTCCTCCAATCGCAACGAACTACATTCATCATCTTCGTTATTTTGGGCATATTAGGTGTTTGGGCTTCAATGGCGCGTAAATCGGAAAATATTGCCAAATAAAAATTAAGGAATTATAAATTTCATGTTACTTTCTAAGTTTGGCTCAGAGGTTAGTAATAAAGATACCATGCCAGCTGATAACTCACAAAAAATCTTTTTTTTGATAAAAAATTGATTAATTCCCCTCAGCCCATTGAGAATAACCTCCTGGTTTTGTATACTATTAATACAAGTTTTCCTAATTTTCTCAGGAATGCCTCGAGTTACAATATCAATGAAGACACAATTTATATGTATAGTACTTTTTACAAATTTACTCAGCAACAAGAATTGGGAAGAAATTCTTAGGTAGCCAAAGCTAAATTAAAAATCTTTCATTCTCTCTTTTTCCGATTATCGACGTGATTTCATAATTTCGCCGTTAAAGAATCATTCCAATTTATCAATAAATTTCATTAATCGTAATCTTTTATGATAAATCAACAATTACTTCAGCCTGAGAGCATTGCCATTATAGGTGGTAGCAACGATATTACCAAACCCGGGGGGAAGGTATTGAAAAACCTTTTAGATCATCATTTCAAGGGGAAGCTTTATGTGGTGAATCCTAAGGAAACTAAAGTACAAGGCTTAGAATGCTATCATGATGCTCGCGATCTCCCGTCAATAGATCTCGGTATACTAGCCATTCCGGCACGTCTTTGTCCGGAATCCGTAAAGGTTTTGGCTGAAACGAAAAACACTAAGGCATTCATTATATTTTCGGCTGGGTTTCATGAAGAAAGTCAAGAAGGAGCAAGGTTGGAGCAAGAAATTGTAGAAACTGTCAATAAAACTGGTGGTTGTTTAATTGGGCCCAACTGTATTGGTGTAATGACACCATATCATACTTCGGTCTTTACCACCCCTATTCCTGAATTAGTGCCTGATGGAGTTGATTTTATCTCTGGCAGTGGAGCCACAGCTGTTTTCATTATGGAATACGCCATCACTAATGGATTAAAATTTTCGAGTGTTTTCTCTGTAGGCAACAGTGCCCAAATTGGTGTTGAAGAGGTTCTGGAATATTTAGACATGCATTTCGATCCTTTACAGAGTTCGAAAATCAAATTATTGTACATCGAAAGCATTGAGAAGCCTGACAAACTCTTAAAACATGCTTCCTCGCTCATAAGAAAAGGATGCAGAATAGCGGCAATAAAGGCTGGGACGAGTGCCGCAGGAAGTCGTGCAGCAACTTCGCATACAGGAGCTCTTGCTAGTAGCGATACTGCCGTTGATGCACTTCTGCGTAAAGCTGGAATCGTAAGATGCTATAGTCGGCAAGAATTAGCAACTGTAGGAGGTATATTTACTCATCCACCGCTGCCGGGGAATCGTATGGCCATCATCACACATGCCGGAGGTCCTGCAGTTATGCTCACAGATGCACTCTCTAACAATGGCATAGAAATTCCTCCTCTCGAAAGTCCCGAACTTCTCTCGAAACTTTATCCGGGCTCATCTGTAGCCAATCCTATAGATTTTCTCGCCACAGGTACAGCCACTCAGCTTGCCGAAATTATTGACTACTGCGAAAACCGCTTCGAACAAATAGATGCTATGGCTGTGATTTTTGGTAGTCCCGGCCTTTTCGAAGTTTACGATGTTTACAAAGTGCTGGACGAAAAAATGCGAAGCTGTCGAAAGCCTATCTTCCCTATCCTCACCTCCATCATCAACGTAAAAAAAGAAATAGAATATTTTATTTCACTGGGTCATGTAAACTTTCCAGAAGAAGTAGTCTTTGGTAATGCACTCACCAAGGTTTACAATACCCCTCCTCCCGCTGCACCCCCAACCATCCTAAAAATTGACATAGACAGAATTCGAGAGGTAATTGATAGAGCATCAGCTGGATATCTTCTTCCTCAGGATGTTCAGGAATTATTGGATGCCAGCGGCATCCCACGAGCCAAAGAAATAGTTGCCCAAAATATGGATGAAGCCTTAAAAGCAGCTCAGATTATAGGTTTTCCCTTGGTCATGAAAGTTATAGGTCCTATCCACAAAACTGATGTAGGTGGCGTTGCTCTTAATATTTCCGACATAGAACACGTAAAAGAAAACTTTATAAAACTCATCTCGATAGAAGATGCGGTGGGCGTGCTTTTTCAACCTATGCTCTATGGTACAGAGCTTTTTATAGGAGCCAATTGGGAACCCAAATTCGGCCATCTTATCCTATGCGGAATTGGAGGCGTACTCATAGAAACTTTAAAGGATTTTTCGACTGCACTTGCACCTTTGAACCATGACGAAGCTGTTAGCATGATCCTTAACCTGAAAACTTATAGCCTTTTTAAAGGAGTAAGAGGACAAGAAGGAATTAATGAAAGCATTTTTACCAATATTTTGTTGAGAGTTTCATCATTATTACAAGCCGCTCCAGAAATTCGTGAAATGGACCTCAACCCTCTTTTAGGAAACTCGAAAAGTATTACTACGGTAGATGCCCGCATTAGAATAGAAAAATAAGTAAACAGGGGAAAAAGCATCAAGTTAATGGTTAGAAAGTTAGAAAGTTCTTAAAGTTTATAAAGTTAGAAAGTTAGAAAGTTAGAAAGTTATAAAGTTGGAAAGTTGGAAAGTTTATAAAGTTGAAAAATGTATTGTAAGAGCTTGAGACATGGAGAAACAGGATCAGGAGGATAGTGATAATATTTCGTCCTAATGATTCTTTACACGAGATTTGTGCAATAATGATGATTGTTCACAAAAAAAGTAGTAGTAATCCTGAATTAGGATTATGAGACATGGTTTAAATTGCTATTCAAATCAAAAAGAAACAAGAGAAAATGACCAACTAATTTATTTTAAAAAAAATAAGAATTTGCGCCAATAGAGAAAAAAGAAGCAATTTAGCATTTGGAAAATTGAAACAAAAAAAGAGAAATCATGGAATCCAATCTGAATACTTTATCGGAGATGTTTAAGATGGAATCAACCATTTGTGCACCAGCCACTCCTCAGGGCACAGGAGCCATTGCCATTATTCGTCTCTCAGGACCCGATACTTTTCGTATCATCGGAAAAGTATTTCAACCTTCAAAATCGGGGCTAAGAGTCGAGGACATGAAGAGTCACACGGTTCATTTGGGAAATTTTCATGATGAAGATGAAATCATAGACGAGGGCCTGCTAACAGTGTTTCTTGCACCACATTCCTATACAGGACAAGATGTAGCTGAAATATCATGCCATGGTTCGAGGTATATTCAAAACACATTACTTGCTTTATTGATGAAGCATGGAGCGGTGATGGCGAAACCTGGGGAATTTACCCTCAGAGCTTTTTTGAATGGGAAAATGGATTTATCTCAGGCCGAAGCCGTAGCTGACCTTGTAAATGCAGAAGCACGATTGGCTCATCAACTCGCCATCCGACAGATGCGTGGTGGATTTTCGTCGGAAATTCAGCAAATGCGTCAAAAACTTATCGACTTTACATCTCTTATAGAATTAGAACTCGATTTTCCGGAAGAAGACGTTGAATTTGCCAATCGCGAGCATCTGCTCGAACTACTGTGTGAAATCCGAGAAAAGCTTCACAACCTCATCGAATCATTCCGTTATGGTAATGTCATAAAACACGGAATTCCTGTTGCCATCATAGGTAAGCCCAACGTAGGGAAATCAACCTTACTTAATGCCCTTTTAAATGAAGATAGAGCCATAGTATCCGAAATCCCGGGTACTACACGCGATAGCATAGAGGATACCATGGTTATAGAAGGAATTACTTTCCGCTTTATCGATACGGCTGGGCTTCGTCAAAGTGAAGAACCCATCGAATCGTTGGGTATAGAAAGAACCTACGAAAAAATTAATCAAGCCCGTATCATACTTTATGTTTTCGATGTAAACCAAACTACTATAGAAGAAATAAAGGAAAACCTCGAAGATTTTCAGCACCATTTAACCAACTTCGATAAAAAGTTCATTTTAGTAGCTAATAAAATAGACCTTCTCATCGAATCGCCACGACAGTTTGCCGATTTCGTAGAACTCGATACCGTTTTCATTTCGGCCAAACGAAACGAAAACATCCAGCAGCTAACCGATTTACTCGTCAATACCGTGAATGAACAAATCAATACAGACGTTACCATCATTTCGAATGCCCGACATTTGGAAGCTATTCAGAAAACCGACCTGGCACTTCAAAAAGTAGAATCCGATATTAAACAAAATCTCTCTCCCGATCTTCTCTCCGTAGATATTCGTTCAGCCCTTTACTATCTTGGGGAGATTACGGGCAGTATATCCAACGAAGATATACTCGAAAACATATTTAGTAAATTTTGTATCGGAAAGTAATTCATCTTAACGACATATAGTCAAAAACAGATAACTTATTGAGATATTGATGTAACCTTTTAAATATCGAAATAAAAGCACAGATAACAAACAAAAAGTTTAATCGAGTGGGTAAGGGGATTGCTCCCCCGCTCTCTCGCACCGGGCAGTTTCTTCTATTAGTGTAATACTTCATAGTTTAATAAGCTGTATAAACCAAGTACATTGAACCAGGCTGTTCCCATAGCCTCACGAACCTGGGGAGTGACTGATTTACTGTAAACGATTACGTTTTGTTTTGGGGTTCTTCGCAATCCATCGTTCGCTCGCCCTCCGTTTGTCAGCCTTCTATCAGGTTTCTCTACTTCAGCAAGCTGTCTTTGCTTATGGCTTCTTTCAGATCTGCAGACACCCACAACACCCGTTCGGCTGAGCTCACGGCCGAAGCCTTGCCATTCGCTATCACTTCCTCCCAACCGGGTGTGTGCAAGAACTATTATCATACAAGAGGTAGTGGATGCCCGACATACAAATTAGTAAAACATTCGTAAACGCAACTATTTTTATTAAAAAAATAATAGTTTATCATACTGATATCATGTAATTTATCATTCAATATCCAGCATAAACTCGCAAGTGGTTTACGCAGGTTTGATATTTTGTATTTACAAAAGTTGTATATTCGTTCCGTAAATAAGACGTTGTATGCTATGGTAGAAAGACACTTCAGCATGTAAATGACAACAAAAAATATTGATAAAGAACTGATAAAATTTGAATTATATGTCTAAACTAAATGTTGACCAAAAAACAATAATGTTACTATTTTCGGATAAGAAATCTGATTTTCTAATCCCAGACTACCAAAGACCATATGCGTGGGAAGAAACTCAATGTCAAACACTTTGGGATGATATTTTTTCATTTGCTTTTCCTGATAACAATTGCGACAAATTTGATAGCAATGAAGAATATTTTTTGGGCTCAATAGTTACATTTGAAAATGAGAACAATAAGCAGGAGGTAATTGACGGACAACAACGTTTGACTACATTAATGCTACTATTACGAGCGTTTTATGCCAAATTTGGCAATATGCAAGACGAAAAATCAAAAAGCACACAAAAGAGGATTTCTCAATGCTTGTGGAAAACAAATGAGTTTGGAGAAGCGAATTTGAATGTTTTGAAAATTGACTCTGAAGTTGCCACAGACAATGACAAAGAAGAGTTTCTTGATATTCTAAAAACGGGTAATGTAAACAAAGAGCAACAAAGTAATTACGCTAAGAATTATCGGTTTTTTCAGGAAAAAATTGATGCCTTTTTAAATGAATATCCTTCTTATTTTGCTTATTTGCCTGCAAGAATTCTCGGGAATTGCATTCTTTTGCCTGTTGAAGCAGAATCCCAAGATACCGCGTTAAGAATCTTTTCAACCTTAAACGACAGAGGTCTTCCTCTTTCTGATGCAGATATTTTCAAAGCACAATTTTATAAGTATTATAGTGTCAAAAGCGCAAAGGAATCTTTTATCGAGCAATGGAAAGAACTTGAAGAAGTTTGTGGAAGGATTTTTCGGCCTTTAAATGGTACTCCTATGGATGAACTATTTACAAGGTACATGTATTTCATACGTGCGAAACAAGGAAATAAATCAAGTACAACTGAGGCTCTTCGAAAGTTTTATGAAAAAGACAAGTATTCAATACTTAAGAAAGATGAAACATTGCCAAATCTTAAAATTTTAGCAAATTTTTGGAATGATGTCTATCATCAAAATCCTGATAGATTTTCAAATAGTATTCTGAAAAAGCTTTTTGTCCTTAATTATGCCCCTAATGGTATGTGGACTTACTTTTTGTCGGTATATTTTCTGCAAAACAAAGATGAAAATGAGCAATTAGAGGAGAATAAATTAGATAATTTTTTAACGAAAATAATTGCTTTTGTTTGGGCATATTCTTTTACAAATCCAGGTGTAAATGCTCTCCGTACACCTGTTTATGCTGAAATGATTAATATTGTAACTGGGAAAGCAGTAAATTTTGCTGACTTCAAGTTTGACGAAAATACTCTTTCAACGGCAATTACAAATTTCGAATTTAAAAATGGAAGACCTATAACAAAATCAATGCTTACTTGGTGGGCTTTTAATAACGATCTTCAATCATTGCCAACATTTAACACTACCTTTGAAATTGAACATATTTTTGCCAAAAAAAGACAAGAAAATGATAAGTCACTTCAAAATATTAAAAACCTTGAATCTCTTGGTAATAAAGCAATACTTGAAGAGAAAATTAATATAAGAGCATCGGATTATAGATTTACAGACAAAATCAAATATTATCAAGGATTTACTAATGATAAGGGACAATCTAAACAAGGAACAATAAATGCAGAATTATTAAATCTTGCGACTTCAAAAAGTGATTTTACAGAAAAAGATATTGAGAATAGAAATCGTAAAATTATTGATGGATTTATCTTATTTCTTAAAGAGAATGAATTACTTAAATGACAACAAATTGAATATATTTAACAACAAACCACAGCACACAACATCGTGTATAAAAAATTGGGGTTGAAGTGGTTAAATCGAGCGTTCTGCCACACATTGGCGTTTGTGTCGGCGGATAGGAACGAAGCCCGCAATCCCCAACTGCATATAGTTCCGTCCGTTACCACACAGTTTAAAAGAACCGTTGAAAGATTTGTTTTTCTAAAATAATGTACTTAAATTTGTACGTATTAATGTACAAAATAAACAAATAGACTATGATAACAACAACAATCTCAGATTTCAGAAAAGATATTAAAAAGTATCTTGACAATGTTACTCTAAATTTTGAAACCTTGATAATTAACAGAGGAAAAGATACTGGAGTTGTAGTTATGTCGATTGATGAATATAATTCTTTAAATGCAACTCAGCATGAATTATCATCAAAGACGAATGAGAGGAGACTTGATTCTGCCATAGAAAAACTAAGAAGTGGTAATTCCTTCCAAAAAGAACTATTAGACTAATGAAATACACTTTTGTTGATGAGTCTTGGGAAGACTATTTGTTTTGGCAGAAAACCGATAAAAAAATGCTAAGAAGGATTAATGACTTGTTAAAAGACATTTCAAGAAATCCTTTTATTGGTATTGGGAAACCAGAACCGTTGAAGTTCAAATATAAAGGATTCTGGTCTCGGAGAATTAATGAAGAACATCGACTAATCTATCAAGTGAAAGATGATGAAAATTTTATTGCAAAATGCAAATATCATTATGACTAAAATAAAAACCATGTGGTAATAAATTGGACTTTGAGCGGTCTGCAAGTCCCAGCGATGAGTCAGTGTTGAACTACATCCCCGACCATAAACCAAAAGGGATTTTTTTATGTACTCAACACCAGTTGCCAATCGAGTAAATGGCCGGTGAACCGTTAAGCCCACCGGAGCACCTCTCACACCCTCGTGCGGGACGGTTCGCTAAGTCACAGGAAACAAAGCCGTGTTCGGCATATATTGTTTGCAGCATTCCGGCATCGAAACGGCTACCCGTTTTCCCAGTGGTTCTGCTCTTCCCTTAAAAAAAACATTTACACATCCACCGGCGGCGGCAACCTGTTTCGTGTAAATGTCAGGTTTGAAGGGAAAAATGCAAAAATCAGGGACATAACTTTGGAAACTATTTCTATTTTTGTTTTCAGTAAATCAATTTAAACCTGATACAATGACACGACAAATCAAATCCATTCAAAAATTAGCTGCGCTGTTTTTTCTGATGATATTTTTTACGTATTCGGTTGACAGCCTTGCACAGAAGAAAACGGCTTCCGGCGACGGGTTGCCTTCGCTGAAAGGTAAAAAAGTATTGATGGTTTGGGGCGGCTGGGACGGCCATTACCCCAAAGAACTGACCGAAAAAGTATTGCCCTATCTCGAAGCTCAGGGGGCAATTGTTACCGTTTCCGACTCGCTGGGCGTTTATACCAACAAAGAAATCATGAACAATACCAACCTGATTTTTCAGTCGCATACCATGGGTAAAATTACCAAAGAGCAGGAAAAAGGATTGCTTGAAGCGGTAAAAAACGGCGTTGGCTTAGCCGGTACCCACGGCGGATTGGGCGATTCATTCCGCGACAACACCGAGTACCAGTTTATGGTTGGCGGCCAGTGGGTGGCGCACCCGGGCGGTGTAATTGACTACACCGTTGAAATTACCGACAAAAAAGATCCGGTCACCCGCGGCCTTGGGAACTTTAAAATCAAGTCGGAACAATACTACATGCACGTTGACCCGAATGTAAAAGTACTGGCAACCACAACTTTTAATGCCGAACATGCCAACTGGATCGACAAAGCTGTCATTCCGGTTGCATGGAAGAAAACTTACGGGAAAGGCCGTGTATTTTATATTTCGGTGGGCCACACCCCGGCCGATTTCGATATTCCCGAATCGTGGGAAATTCTTACCCGCGGCATCCGCTGGGCCAGCGAAAGCAAATACGCCCCGAAAGAAGAGTGGATGAGCCCTGTTTATCCGGGAAAAAACAAAAAGTAGAAAAACTTTCTGCTCCGAAAAAGGCATTGAAATTCAGGTTCAATGCCTTTTTTTCTGAAAGTCAGGCCATTTCTTCAATCGTTTAAAATTCCGAACAGGAAACGGGTAATGTTTTTTTCGAATTCATCGATATGGCCAAAAGGCGTGTGCCCGGCGCCTTCGATGGTTACCAGCTCGTTTTTGACCCCGGCTGCGGTAAGTTTCTCAACTAATTCCACCGAGTTTTGATAGTCCACCAGTTGATCTTCGGTTCCGTGAACGTTGATGGTTGGCGGTGAATGGCGATCAACACTGATTTCTCCCCAACTTTTGCCGGGACTTCCCCACAGGTTGACAAAACCGATGATTCCGGCTTTATCGTTATCATCACCAGGCCGGCTGTTGAAACAAAGGTTGCTGCCTAAAATTCCGCCGGCCGATCCGCCGCCAATGAAAATTTTCGACGCATCAACGTGTAACGATGCACTGTTTTCGCGAAGCCAGGCAAGCCCTTTCAGCGCATCTTCCACCGCATCCGAAATGGTGCCTTTCATATCTTCCCGTGGAGTTTTTCGCAGCCGGTAATCCAACGACAGGCAAACATATCCCTTGCGGGCAAAACGACTGGCCATTTCGGTAATGTATTTTTGCGATTTATCGTTCCCAAAAGTAAACCCGCCGCCGTGAATCCACACGATCACCGGCCGGTTGGTCATTTCATCGCCTGCCGGAGTGTAAATATCCAGTTTAAGATTTTCGGCCTCGCCCTTTTCGTTTACCGACGTTCCGAAAACAACATCTTTCCGGATATCCACCTTTTCGAAAACCGTATCGAAATAGCGGATCTTTTCCGGCGCCGGACTGTGTGGACGGGTCGAGCCGACGCCAGCACATAAAGAAACATTCAAGAAAAACATCACTGCAAAAGGGGCTGTCAAACGCCATTTTTTATTCATATCGCTCAGAATTTAAATTTTTCATTGTTGTTAAAAATAATGTATAATTGCTAAATCCCGCCCGTGAAGTCAGCAAAACCACAAAAATTAATTATTTTCACACCGGGTTTAATTCAATAACTGATACAATATATGACGAAATCAATGATAAATCCGGCAGGCCCGATGATGGTTTTACTCTCTGTTTTGCTCATTTTTATTGGAACATTAACCCTTTCGGCCCGCGATTATTACCAGATAAAAGTTTATCAGATTAAGGATAAAACGCAGGAAGCCACAGTCGAAAAATACCTGAAAAATGCTTTTGTGCCGGCGCTTCACCGGAGTGGAATAAAGAAGGTTGGCGTTTTCAAACCCATTGAAACTGATGCAGCGGCAGGGACAAAAATCTTTGTATTTATCCCGTTGAAAAAATTATCGCAGGTGGAAACAATTGAAAACGTATTATTGAAAGACACTCAATATCAAAAAGATGGAGCGGAATACCTGGATGCACCCTGGAACAATCCACCGTACGTGAGGATGGAATCGATCCTGCTGAAAGCATTCAGCGACATGCCTCGTTTTCACGTTCCGGCCCACCCCACTCCCCCTTCGGAAAGAATTTACGAATTGCGCAGTTACGAGGGGCCAACCGATAAACTGTACCGCAAAAAAGTGGAAATGTTCAACGAAGGCGGTGAAGTTGCCTTGTTCGGAAAACTCGGTTTTCAGGCTGTTTTTTATGGTGAGGTGTTATCGGGTAGCGCCATGCCCAATCTGATGTACATGACCACCTTTTCGGATATGAAAACGCATGACGAACGGTGGGATACCTTCCGTAACCACTCCGAATGGAAAGAACTTTCGGGTAAGGAAGAATATAAAAACACCGTTTCGCATTCCGACAAATATCTTTTACATCCTACTGATTATTCCGATTTTTAACCATGATATACCACAAAACATTTCAGCATAAAAACTCTAAAACCTGGGTTGTTTTTGTTCACGGTGCAGGCGGAAGCAATGCGGTGTGGTTTAAGCAGTTGCGCGATTTTAAAAAGCACTTCAACGTACTGCTCATCGATTTGCGCGGCCACGGAAGATCGAAACAGCACTATTCCGAGGAAGAAATTTACCAGTTCAACGAAATTGCACTGGATGTGGTTCATACCATGGATCACCTGAAAATTGAGAAAGCTCACTTTGTGGGAATTTCGCTGGGTTGTATTGTCATTCGTGCCATCGACAAGCTGGCTCCCGGCCGGGCTGAATCCATCATACTGGGAGGAGCTGTCATTCAGTTCAACAAAAGGATTAACGGACTGGTAGCCACAGCCAAACTGCTTCAGTCGATTTTGCCCTACATGTGGCTGTACCGGTTAAACGCCTGGATTTTAATTCCTTCGAAGAAACATGCCCAATCGCGAAAGTTGTTTATTGCCGAAGCGATGAAACTGGGCAAAAACGAATTCAGAAAATGGCTGAAAATGTCGAACGAAATCAGGGACAATCTTCAGGAATTTTTCATCAAGGAAGCATCGGCGCCGGTTTTATACATTATGGGCGACCGCGACCACATGTTTTTGCCCGGTGTTGCCGAACTGGTGAAACGCCATTTCAATTCGAAACTCGAAATCATCAGAAACAGCGGCCACGTTTGCAACCTCGATCAACCCGAAGTGTTTAACGAACGGTCCATCCGTTTCATCAAAGCCATCGCCGGGAATTCGGAACCAGAGCTATCCCTTTTATGAACCGTATTCAATGATCATAAAAAAGCCTGCTGCAAAAATTAGGTCACAGCAGGCTTAAAAACGATTATTTTCGGCTATTCTTCCAAAAGGTTTACCTCTGTAATTTCTTCAGAATTCCGGTTTATCCTCAATGTTTTGATTTCATTTGGCAGAAAATTTCCTTTCCATTTCCGTCCGATGAAACGCAAATCGAGCGTGGCCGTGGTTTCCAAACCCGAAGTTTCCACACACCGGATAATTAAATTGTCATTCATTTCGGCGAGTTTTATGGCCGGCACAACAACATTGGAAGCATCAACCGAAAGGAAGGAACCCGATTTTGGCAACGTTCCCCCGTGGATTCCCTGGTAAATCACAACCGGCCGTTCCACCAGTTCTTCGGCCAACCGCACTGTTCCGTTCTCTTTCCAGCTTCCCTTATGCGGCGCCAGCAACATGCTGAACGTATGAATTCCCTGATCCATCCAGATGTGCCCGGGCTGCATTTCCAGTTTTCGCGGGTCGTGGTGGGCATAAACAGCCGATCGGGCCACCGAAATCTGCATGTCGTTTCCGGCAACACTGTAACCGTATTTGGCATCGTTGATAACCGTCAGACCGTAGCTGGCAGAGCCGCGTTTTCCGGTCACATCGATCCAGCGCTGGCCAGCTTCTTCGTTCCCGTTGGTTTCGCGGACAATAAAACCGTAAGGCGTTTCAAAGGTTGCCACCGGCGATTCCACTTCCACCGGAAATGAAAACTTCAGCATTTTCAGTCGCTCGTGCCAGTCGAGTGTAACTTTGGCTTCGAGGTTCCGCGAACCTGAAATCAATATCCAGTCGATGGTCAGCGTGGAATTTCCGTACCGGCTCACCACGCGGACGATTGCCCGCAGCGGCCCCGTTTCAATAACGGTTACCGTTGCGTTGCCGAATGCGCCAATCACCTGGTCGAATGTTTTAATGCCGTGGCTCCAGGTGTCGCTCGGGTCGTCGATGATGAGCGCCCGGCAGCCATTCTCACCCGTAAAAACAGCTTTCCCTGTTTCCTTATCAATCATGCTGATGGCGCCGGATTCGGAAAAACGAACCTGCAGGAATTCATTTTCGAGCAAATTTCCTTCCGCTTTAACGGCACTTTTAACAATGGGCGATTCTCCGTCCCAAAGCCGGATTTGGCGGTAACCCATTGCCGGGACAACAGCATCCACCAGCAACGTTTTCCTCGATCCGGTTTCGGTCGTTCCGGCGGTCCACTGATGTGAAAGCGGGTTTCCCTTTTCGTCGTCCACCCGCGACGACCGGTGCATGGTTCCCCAGTTGAAATCATATTCAATTACTCCCCGCCATTCCCAGGCATGTGGATTAAATACAACCATATACTGAGAATCAGGATCTTCTGCTGCAATTTGCCATTCCAGTTTCTGAACCGCCATGGCAATCGCCTGTTTGGCGGTATCGAGAGCGAAGCCATACCCTTCGCGGGCGGTATTGGAATGATCGGGAACAGAAGTTCCGGCCAAGCTGTCGTGAAACTGAAGGAACAAAACCCGCTGCCACGCCGCAGTCAGTTCTTCTTTTGGATAGTTTGCTTTCCAGGCCACCGAACCGATGGCTGCCATTTTTTCGGCAAGCATCAAGGCGGCTTCCGACTGCCGGTTACCTTTCTTTATCTCCATTTCAGCGGTGTAACAACCTACGGCGTGATGTTGTAGATCGTCTTTCACCACCGGAAGTTTTAAACTTTTATCTTGCCGTATTTTTTCGAAATACCCATCGATGGTACTGAAAAAAACTTTGGGCGCCCCTTTTTCTGTTTTCAGCTCTTCAATGGACTGAATATTGATTTTTGTTGCTCCGCCACCATGGTCACCGGCTCCATAAAAAGCCATGAAATCGTTCATAGGTTCCCAAGGAAACTCATTCAGAATCCTTTCCAACCGGTTTCTCACCGCCTGAGTTTCATTGTAACTTATCGGAATCCGGTAGGTCAGCACACGTGTTCCATCCTGGCCTTCCCACCAGAATAAACTGGCGGGATTTGTTTTTTCGTGAGGCCCGGGGCGCATGAAAACATAATGGTCCATCCCCTGCTTTTTCAAAATCTGGGGAAGTGTGTCAGCGTGGCCGAACGAATCGGGATTAAAACCCACTTTTGCCCGATGACCGAGCAATTTCTGAAAAGTAAGTTGACCATATAATCCCTGGCGTACCAT
>DIEY01000079.1 GCA_002418865.1 Bacteroidales bacterium UBA5762
TCTGTTTCCTGTATCATGTAAGTACAGGCAAATTGAAAAACATCTTTTCCAAAAGGCATTTTTATACCTCCATTACCGGGTCTTAGATAAACGCCTTCTATACTTTTGCCAATGTTGCCTAAGCCGGTGGTATTTATATCAATCACTTCCATGTCTTCATCAGAATATCTTTGGTTAGATAATACCACTGCTGCTGCACCATCGCCCCATAAAAAACCCGATTTTTCATCGGAATAGTCATTATATACACTGTTATTTTCTGAAACAATAATTAATGCTTTGCTTGCTTTATTATTTGCAAAATAACAATCAACCATTTCAAGTGCATTTATAAATGAAGAACATGCAGAATCAACAGTAAAACATTTAGCATTATCAATATTGAATTGATTTTGCACTGCATGAGCCAAAGTACCTACTGTGTCGTAAGGTGTGTAGGTTGCACCAATTATTAAGTCTATTTCATCTAAGGGTATTGGCGAATCAAAAAATACTTTTTTAACAGCTTCAATGCCCATTGAATTAGTATTTTCTCTAAGGCTTGTACGTCTTCTCTCCCTGATACCGCTTTTTGAAAAAATATCTTGTTCCGAAATACCATAGTTTTCTGTAAAAAACAGATTAGAGACTATGGCATCAGGCGTATATGAAGAAACAAAATTGATTATCATAACAGACAAAATTATTTTTTCAACTTCCTTACAGTAAAATCATCATCGGTCAGCCCTGTGTCATATTTTACATCAAACATTTGCATTTTGGTTTTATGGTTTTTCTTTAAGTTGTCCCAAACAGGAGAAGACAATTCTTCCAGTTCCTTATCAAATTTTAACATAAACTCATAATACTCTTTAGAATTAAAGGCTTTCTGAGCATCTTCGTTTTCAGGCAGTACATGTGTTTGAATTGCAATCTCACAGAAAGTTTTATAATGGTCTCTGTAAAAACAGGGTCTTAATAGATTTCCCGGATTATCTTTATTTCCGATGTATTCTTTTTGCCATGCTCTGCCTTTAATAAAAAGTGGTGTAAACAACGCATCGGATAGTGATTTGCCTGTGTTATAAAGCGTGTTTATATTATCGTGATAGTATGGCACAAAAACACAGGGCATGATATTACCGTCCCAATTAATATAAATATATCCTCCACCAGCCCTGCCGCAAGAAATACACCCATTAGACATGGACGCACTGTTCCAGAAATCTGCAACAAAGTATTCTTTTTCTGTTAGTATTTTATCTTGTATTTTATGTAATTGAAGCCTCTGCTGAGGCGAAATCATCAAATCTTCCGAAAAATCCCGGCCTATAGGCATGTATTGAAAAACCCATATATATATAGCCCCAAACTCATTGAAATAAAAATCATAAAACGATTCACTAAGCAATGTGTCAATATTTTCTTTAGTCGCCGTAACCGATAAACCAAAAGGTACTCCATTGGAAATAAGATTATCCTTTGCTTTAATTATTCTTTGGTAAACCCCTTTCCCTCTTCTTTCGTCAGTTTCGGTTTCGTAACCTTCTATAGAGATTGCGGGAGTAATATTGCCCAAATCAGCCATTCTCGAAGCAATGTTTTCATTTATCAAAGTCCCATTCGTGTACATTAAGAAGAAGCAGTCGCTCCATCTTTCAGCCAAATCAAGAATTGTTCTGTCTTCGCTTTTGTACAACAAAGGTTCACCGCCCGATATCACAAAAAACCTCATTCCCATACTGGAATATGCGTCCTCTATTATCCTGTTCAGCAAAGTCCAGTTCAAGGTTGTTTCTGTTGCTGGGGATGATGCTGCATAACATCCAATACACTTAAGATTACATTTTTTTGTTGGTGATATGGTTATGAAGGTGGGAGGAAGTATTCCATGCTTGTTTTGAAAAATCTGCCTTGATTCATTGGAAACATTTTTTCTTAACAACACAGAATTCAGGAATGACTCTATTATCCTTTTTGTAACTTTTAAAGATATTTTTCCTTTGTCAATATTTCTAACAAAGGATTTGTACATCGCCCATAAGGCAAAAAACTGGTATTGCCTGGAAATTTTTGAAGCCTGAGATTCTGTGTTATTGAGTATCTTTTGCTTCATGTACTTCTTTAATTGCCCCTCAAGTAAATTTCTGGAAATTTGACTCTTTAAAAAAAGATTACTGATTAAACCAGAAATACTGCTGTTTAAATCAATGGTTTTCATAGCATTTCCTCCAATATTTATTGTTTTAACTTTCTTATAGTAAAATCATCATCAGTTAAACCATGGTCATATTTTACATCAAACATCTGCATTTTGGTTTTGTGGTTTTTCTTTAAGTCGGTCATTTCAATTTCAGAGGCATTCCAGTAATTACCAATTTTTTTGAATGTGTATTTGGCTTCTTTAACCTTACTGTTTGCCTTATCGTAATACTCCATAAGTTCAGGATAGAAATTTGTCTTGTTGATGCGTACAATTACTTTAGAATAATCGGAACGGTTCAGCGGGGTAAGTTCAAGTACAAAGGCATCCGCTTCGGTTTTCAGTAATTTTGGTGTGTACTTCGCTGAGTATAATACAGACTCCATGTCATCATAAGAAAAATCGGTACCTGCAAAATTTTGATTTTTAGCACTGGTTGCAATTCTCCTTTCTTTTCCAAATGCAGGTAAATACAAATACATCACATCGTTTGGCAACGATAAAACGGATATACCGGCTTGTGAAGCCGGGGAAATAAAACGAAATATACGCTTATCGTTGCCTTTCTGTTGTACAGTGGCTTCACGGATTTCCTCTTTCCCGTTTTTGTCAATCAGAATAATTTTATTTTTCCCTGTCATGTCTTTGGGTGAGTACATCACATCGTCCATTTTTTTAAGGATTGTACTTGCGTCTTGCGCATTGGCAGAAAAAATACCTCCTGCTACTATAATGGCGGTTATTACCGCTGTTTGAATTCTTGATTTCATACTATTTATTTTTAATTGTTAATGATTATTTG
>DIEY01000054.1 GCA_002418865.1 Bacteroidales bacterium UBA5762
GTAATATAATCGGAATTCTTTTCATTCTCTCAGTGTTGTACCTAATGTTCCCAGCATATACGACGTTGCGACCGAAGGGAGCGATGTCCCGAAGGGCAAGGGCGTAAGCCCGCAGCGTATATGCTGTGTTATCTGCTGTTGCGGGCATTTCACTCTTAATCCTATTAGTTTATTACTTGAATTTTGAAAAATACGCATCAATTTCTGGTCTTAATTCTACACCTACTCTTTCAAAACAATTTAATAATTCTTCATAGGCGCCATCATTCCCAAGAAAGTCCCACAATTCTTCTGCGACTTTTAACTCATTATCCAAATCTAACATACCTTTCAATGTCCATCTTTCATAGGGTCTTGGTTCGTATGGATTGTAAGGAATCGCAATATATGACTTTACCTTTGCATTTGGTTTTTTCGCTAAGAAAATTGCTATCCATTCTAATAATGTCCTTTTGAAATCTTTAAAATTGCTGATATTTGGTTTTGCTGTTTTCAAGTCAAATAAATGGACTGTTCCATCCGCATCTTGAACAAATAGGTCCGCTTTTACAGTTTTTAATTTATTCATTGTGCCCTTGTTGCAAACTTTTCTTATCCTTTCGATTTCTTCCACCTTATTTGGGTTTTTCCCCATCGTAAGTTCATTCATAATATGTTGAATTTCAGACTGGGCTTGTTCACTAATAATATCACCAACTACATACTGTTTTTGTGCAAATTTAAAGTTCAAACTTGCCAAAGTTTCTGCAGCGGGTTCAAAAATAGATGTGCCAAAAGTAGTGTTTAATGAGTGGATAAAGGAAAATAATGCCATTCTATCACGACCGAGTAAACGATAATGAAAAGGCATATAACTCGTTTCTGGTTTATAGTCTCTAAATTTTTTCCGTAGGCTATCTTTGATGGTATTCTCGATTAATTTTATTTGTTCTTTTGTAAGCGACATTTATCTTTCCTTTAAATGAAATATTATCTCTGCATAGGCATTAGATCTATCTTTTTCTACTCTATTTAACACAGGACGCTTAAATCGATTAACAATTTTCATCTCAGCCAACTGAGCAATATCGGGATAAAGGTTAAATTTATCATTGGCTACTAAAAAGATGTCATAATCTTTTTGAAGATATTTTTTACAATTTCTTAAAGATTCCGCTATGCCTTTAACATAGGCATCCCTTGCTTCTTTGCCCTGACCTTTAGAAAGAGGTCCTATTTCTAATTCATCTTTTCTCGAAAATCCAAATATTTCATATGCATAAGCATGCTGTTCATGATAATCAATAAGTCCGACATAAGGTGGACTTGAAAAAATACCCTTAATCTTTTGTTTCAGCAAAATTTTAGCAAACTCTGAATCTCTTTTTTTGATTTCTTCATAAATATCTATCGTTCTGCTATCCCCTGTCAAACAGATTTGCAATGTTTCGGTTCTTAATCTATCAAATTCTTTAAAACGATTTAATGTGTCTATAGTGTATCTTTGCCACCACCCCTTAATGGAAAAAATCGGTTTGCATATTTTACCATGTTTCTTACAGTAATATGTAGTTGTAACAGGCTCTTTTAAGGTTGCTAAATCAGCATGGGTAGTTGCCCTGCAAGAACGAACGGTTCTGCTCAAAATTATTGCTAATATTTTTTTAATATCATTATTCTCTAATTTTTTCAACTCCTCAAATACAAAATCGATTTCTTCTCTCACTGGAAATAAGAACCACTTATCTAAGAAAGACCTATTTTTGTCTTGTTTAATTTTGATTTTATATTTTTCCACTAAATCATAATAAATGCTTAAAAATTTTTGTTCTTTATCTTTTGCGTATTCTTGCTCGTTAATCTCACCTTTCGTTACTTTTCTTTTATATTCTGGTGATGGAAAATACTTATAGTTAAATTTTGCAAGTTCTGAAAGTAGATGATCTTCAAAAGCAATATTATTTTTTGTTTTCTGAAAATTTTCCAAGTTTAATGTGATATTGCGGATAGCTTCCCTAATCTCTGGGATATTATGCTTTTCAACCTTAGCGTTACTAATCATCGCATTAAACGGAGAAATATCTACACCAACGGCATGCATCCCTAATTCACTTGCTTGAACTAATGTTGTTCCACTTCCACAGAATGGATCCAACACAATATCACCTTTATGAAAATATATTTGTTGCTTGAATTCATCGGTATGAGAATCAAGAAAATATTCTACTAACTGAGGAATAAATTTACCTTTGTACGGATGTAACCTATGAACATGTTTTGTTCTTTCCCATTCTGTATATTCTACAAATGACAAATGCCAATTAAGGTCTTCACCTAATTTCTTTTTCCACTGTTTCTCTTGTGTCTTTAAAGAGTCGTAATATTCTTTTAATTCTTCAATATTTATCAAGGGATTCCCATTACTCCCATACTTTCTTATTCTTCCGTATTGGAGCAAATATGAAATGTTAGAAATTGTAACTTTACGATTTAAATATTGCGAAGCCCACTCGCTTGCTTCTTTTAAATTGATTAGGTTCTTTTCTTCTTTTTCAAAAAATGTTAGCTGGCTCATATCTGATTATCTTCGATTATTTTTATATGACATACCTTGATATTTGCTTTTTCCCTTGTCCGCAATTTCACATATCGTTCCCAGCGTATCTGAATTTCCGAGCGCAGCTAGGGATTTGGGCGGAGTGCCGAAGACACGAAGCCAGATACGCTCTGTTAAGCGATGCGGCGGTGTATTTTTTATTTTCGTAGTTTCTCAATCTCATTTTTAATCTCATCGATCACCTCAGTATTCTTTATCATCTTCTTTTCCCCGACTTTAATAGAGAAAACGATAAAAACCTTACCACCAAATTGTTTCTGGAACTTCAGATGAGTGGTTTCCTGCATCTCTTTCCATTTGTAGTCCTCAAAGGTGTGCTCAAAGGTAATGGGTTTTATTTGCAATCCAATAAATTTATCGTTTACCTCTATAAAAAAATCTACATTGTAAAGCCTATCCCATTCATCTGGTGCTGGTTTTATGGATAACCCAAGAATATTTTGCAGTTGACCATAAATCGTTTGAATCTCAGTTTGATATCCATCGAAAGTTCTGTTAATCACCACCTCTTTCATATAGTTTATACAATCCTGTTCCGTTACTTCTGCAACTTCATATTGGATAACTTCAGTAATCTTCACATAGAGTCTTTTGCCAAGTTCTTCCAGATATTCTTTAGGATAGATTTTTTCGTAGTAATATCTCTCCCAGTCTTCCAGTTTCTTCGGAGCACATTTTCTAATCAATTCTGAGACTGGCCCAACAGAGTTTTTCTTGTTTAGTCCCCATCGATTCATTGCCTGATTTAATATCCATTCTTTCGCCATTATGTTACCTTCCTTTCCGATAAAAATTTGGTTTTATATTTGTAATCAAGCGCAGTATCCACATCTACCAAACCCTTTTTAATCAAATGGACATTCAAAAAGGTTTTGTTCCATAAATAGAGGTAGCAAAGCAAATTATTTTTATCATCGTATTTTATATCGTCAAACTTTATGAATACCTTTTGCCCGCTGGTTTTTTCTCTTAAAAATTTAACTGCCTCCCCATTCTTTTCTGGCCTCTCCTTCACACCCAATAATCTGATTTTTAATCCATTATTCAAAATCAACATCTCTGGAGAGATTATCTCCTTTACTGTATAATGTGTCTCGCTCTCGGAATATGAATTATCTATTTTTGATCCAAATCTTAATTTTCTTGGGTCAACTTTCTTGTCAAATCTTATTGGGTCTTTAAAAATATAGGGTAATTTTTTAATTTCTTCTTTAAAATCTATTTTTGGTTCGTCCTGTTTAATTATCTCAAAAGTCGCCTGTTGAAAAATAGTGGTTTGATTTATTCCCAGTTTTTCCCTTATGATTGGCAGGAAATCCTCATTTACTTCGTATCCAATAGAGTTCCTATTCAATTTTTTAGCTGCCAAAGAGGTAGTTCCGCTCCCAAGAAATGGGTCAAGAACGGTATCACTAGCAAAACTGAACATTTTGATAAGGCGTCTCGGTAATTCTTCAGGGAACATTGCCAGATGTTTATCTTGTTTTTCACCAGGGAAGTTCCAATGTCCAGTAAAATACTGATTCCACTCTTCATGCGTTAATTTTGATTGCTCTTTAATTTCATTGCTTACCTTTGGCGGATTCCCATATTTTTTGAAAATCAAAATAAATTCATAATCTAATTTAAGAATCCCACTTCTGGGATAGGGGAAGGATCCCATTACTGTTGCTCCACCCGTGGTATGGCAAGTAGTGACTTTTTGCCAGATAATAGCCCCCATATAATCGAAACCTGCACTTTCGCAGAACTTGATGATTTCTGTCCTTATCGGAATCACTTTATATCTTCCATAATAAACAGAACGAGCAAACTGGTCGCCGATATTAATACATAATCGGCAACCTTTATGTAAAATTCTATGGCATTCATTCCACACCAAATTAAGGTTGTTTATATATTCTTGATAGGTATCATTGAACCCTATCTGCTTCCCGTTTCCATAATCCTTCAGTTGCCAATAAGGTGGGGATGTAATGATAAGATGGACTGATTCATCCTGAATCTCTTTCATCCATCTTGAATCACCAATGATTATCTTGTGTGTGGTTTCCATCACATTTCCTCTAATGGATTTGACTTACTTAAATCCGCCGTTTCACCTAACTTATTTATACACGCTACTCTATAGCGCCTATTTCCCATATTTGTATGGATAGACGCTTAAATGTTGCGTTTTATCTTTCGATTCAAAAGTACAAAGACTTTTCATTTGATGAACCAAATTTATGAAGTTTTTTACAATTCATCAAATGGGCTGCGAACCTTCTGTAAGCATTGTAACAATATCTGTGATTCTTAAACTCCTGAGCCCGGGCGAATATTGGATGTAACCCACCTCTGTTCCTGCTTCAACCAAATGCCTGAAGCAACCAGCGAAAGGTGGCAGGGTTGATTTTCGGGTTTCCATCGTGGTCTTTCTAAAGCTCGCGCTATGCTCCCTTCAGCATTCCGGCCGGCTGGCCGGAAATGGGCTCAACTCTTCAGCCCAGCTGGCTCCGCACCCGTCGTCTTGTGAACCAAAAATCCCAGGCAGGTAGGATTTAATCAAAAATGGCTAACTTTCGGCATCAAACTGCCATAAAAATGCAGCCCAAGCGTTTTGCCCTGGTTGTTGCCGATTGCGGGCTATTTTCCTGTCCAACTATACCAATGTTTGAGCGGGGCAGAATACTTGAATTAGCTCTGAAACCCTTATTACTGCTATACAATGTTATGGGCATGGTTTTAATTCTTTCTTGTATTATTAGCAATTGAAGATAGTGCTCTAAATTGCTCAGCCAAAAATCTTGTGGCAACAATAATTAAAAAGCCGTAAACTGGCATCAGAATTATAAACAGAACCCCAGTTTTCATAAAACCAAGTCCAAGTTGTCTTGATAAATAATAGCCTTCGTCTCCTAAAATAAGTGTTGTCAATAAAGCAACTGAAAATCCAACAATACCTATCCAAGTCCCAAGCCATTCACCTATTGTCTGTATAAGATGCGAGAAAACAGGAGTAGCCACAAATTCGTCTCCAAAGTTGGATGTGGAAATTACTTTTGATTTTCTGTCCCACCAAAGTTGAAAACTTAACCAACCTGCAAAAGCTATTATTATCCATACAAGTAAGAATACAATTACAAATTTTTGGCGGGAGCATCAAAGATGCGATTATCTACAGCTTGATAAAAAATATAAATCGGCACTATTAAATTGATTATTGCTAATAACGCGTATAGCCAGCCAAATGGCTTGCGATAAAGGTCTCCGTTGTCAATAAATGACAAATAAGGTTTAATGAATGTAAAAAATTTGTTGTCCATATTAATTTGCTTTTATTTTCCTACTCGTTTGGCTTTTCGGAACCGCCCCGTTTTTTAGAGTGGGTTCTGGACTCCATTTTTCAGTTACAATAAAACTGTTCTTTATTACACTGGGTGGTTAGCCCTTTACTTAACCACTGTTTTTTTACTTGCTCATAACGGTTGGGGCTATGAGCAGTGGGGGGCTTCGGAGCTGCGTTCGTATCCCACGAAGCAGAAACTACCTGCGAGACGAGGTGCTAAATACGCTACAAGCCCCGCCATTGCTTATGAGCCGTTATTAGCTTGCGTAATTATTGTTTCAATGTCTTTTAATTTAGATTCAATTCGCTGAACATCAAACAAAATAACATCTATAATCTCTTTAATTTTTAATTTAGTCCCTAATTTAACCGACTTATAGAAGAACGTTTCTCCATATTTATTAAATTCTTTTTCTGGTTTGGGATATACTTTCGCATTAGGGAATGTCTTAGAGAAATCAAACCATAAATCATCATGAAGTCTTTCCTTAATATTTTTTGCAATTCTTCCTGTTTTATCCTCAACAACCATTCGATAATGTTCTCCTTGTATTTGAATGCCTAATGCTATGTTTTGTGAAATTAAATACTTCACATCTATTAATCCTAGACTTCGAGTCATACCATATCCAATAAATATAATCGGAATTTTATTGTTCCAGCACATAGGTAAACCAAAGTCAATCAAATTCTTTCCAAGCGTTTGCAGTTTCTTATAAATCTCAAATGCTAGTAACTCATATTTCTTTTTCAAATAGAAATCGTGTAATCGTATATCAATAAGCTCTCTATATAATTGATTAGACTCAATTGAGTGAAAATCAAACAAATCTTCATCATTAATCTTACAATGTTCATTAATTTCTATCAAACCACTTATAAACTCGCAATAATCATTAATTATTTCTCGGTGATATTCATTGCTTATTTTCATAGACAATGTTTGCAACATCTTCTTCAAATCAGAATAGCTTAAATAATGCCATGTTACTCCTTTTTTAATATCTAGATCTAGTTTACTTTGCGATTGGAAAAACATAGGTTCTGATAAAGAAAGTAAAATGTAGTTTCTCTTATTTGTATGCTTTTCTGAATATTTTGCTAATTGTTCTTTATATGGAACGCTTTTAACTTTATTCTCAATTAAAATCTCTTGATCATTACTGTAATTAAAGGATAAATCTATATTCTCCCGTTCTCTAAATATTTTATTAATACATGTTTCGTTTGGCTGCTCATTTAAAAACTTAGAAAAGAGAGCACCAAATTCAGAAGGGTAATTTTGACCAATCCAATATAAAAAGTTGCTATGAAATAATTCTTTCGAACCTAATGATAAATGGAAAAGTGGAGATTTTTTGAGTTTGACTATTGTCTCATTCATTTCATTCATTTAGCAGTATCTTTTTTTTATGCAAGCTAACTCGTTTATATACACTACTTCATATCGCCTTGTTTCCATATTTGGATGGATAGACGCTATAATGTTGCGTTTTATCTTTCGATTCAAATGTACAAAGACTTTTCATTTGATGAACCAAATTTATGAAGTTTTTTAGTTTACAAAATTTTTAAGCGGGGTTTTTCCCCCTATCACCGCATTCTGTTCCAGATTTACTTTCAGCAATATGCCCTTGATGCCGCTTTCTATTATTAGATATTGCTTGCCCTCGGTACGAACGACTTTACCCGAAATTCCCTTCAAAGGCCCAGAATCAATCGTAATTTGTTGCCCACAGCTGAGATTAGTGGTTATTTCAGGGGCCAAATCGAGGCTGCATAAACGATTCAGGTTCATTGCATCATCGTGAGACAACAGTGCAGGTTTGCCATCCTGTATCAACAGGCCTTTGCTACCGGGCAGATTGAACTTGTCCACAGAAATAGCTTCCTTGGTTCTTGCAAATACATAACCTGGAATGAGTACTTTGGTAATATTTTCTCGCTTTCCCACCCGAAAACGCCAATGTTTAACTTCGGGCAGCCAGGCATCGAAACCTTTTCGCAGAAGCTGTATTACCAAAATTCTCTCCTTCTTTGCCTGAGAACGCAGAATAAGCCAAGGCTCAGGCACTGAATCATCGGGGTATATGCAGGGTACATGGCTCCGCTTCATGTTGGAATTGTACATCCCAATAAGAGGATTTGGTTTTTGCCTACTCACAAAGTGATACATTTTCAACAAGTAAATGTACATAATCATCATTATTAACCAACAAAATTTTAAAAAATTTCAAAATATTTTTTATGTATCACTTATTCAGCTGGTTATACTTTAGCTTTTCGTTCTTTAGAAAACCTACCCATAATCAAAATAGGGATAATTAAACGCTTATCAGACTCTTATTCCAGATCGAAATACGTTTAGCAAAGGCTCTTCTGCCCTTGGTTACTACCTACATCAAGTCCAAATGGCTGACCAAGTGTATCCATATTAATGTTGCAATGATGGAGAACGCTTTTTTTGCTTTTGGATAAAACCCGTAAAACATTCATCAGCAGATAGGCTATCAGCGTATGCCATACCTGTACCTAGATGCAGTTTTTTCATCTCGTGTAGAAAAAAGGCAATGGAAAATTCTGCTTCAACTTCTTATATGTGTGCTCTATTGTCTGGTGATATTTGTATATCAATGCAACTTTTTCCACTGTTATCTCCCAATTGTTGGTGATTCCAAATAAATGTTCCAATGGTTAAATCAGGGGAAAACAATATTTATCGTAATGTTTCGATAAAGGAGGTAGACAGTATTTTTTCAATACTGTTGAGATATTTTATAAGTATTTGTTTACTAACATGGGGAACTTCCGGAAAGTATATATGATCCAATACATCTATGCCGCAAAATTCGAAGATTCCTTTATCGGTAGTCATATTCATAGCATTGTACATGCCATTGGCCTGATATTCTTCATGAGGTTGGCCTGTGGTGCTAAATATAATTGCTTTCTTCCCTTTTAAAAATCCTTCCACTCCATTACCTCGGTCGCCATAAGCAAAACCATACGAAAAAATTCTATCTATGTATCCTTTTAAAATAGCAGGCATACCTGTCCACCATACAGGATAGATCATAGTAATAAAATCGGCTGCCATTACCAGTTGTTGCTCAGTTAAAATATCTTTAGGAATAATGCCACTGTGAATTGCTGAAAGATCATCATTGGTTAGAACAGGATTGAATTTCATTTGATATAAATCTCTTATGGTTACACTATCTCCTCGATTTTGATATTGTCGAACAACCTCTTCAAGAATTAATTTTAAGAAAGAATTCCTTTGATGATTAGAATATATAATTAGATGGTGCATGGGTTAATGGTCTCTTGTTTCATTTTCGGTTCCAAATCCTAAACAAAAATATATAAGGTATGTTCAAATAGCACAAAGACCATGATGTATGAATCGAAAAACTCTCGAAGAAGTACAATAAATCAATGAAAGAATTAATTTTGTGAAAATTTTGTTTAGTTAGCCCTTTTTCATGTAAAACATAATTTTTTTAGTTATGAAGCATTATTTTTTGATGTTTATCATTTGCAGTCTCTTAATAGCTTATCAGACTGAAGCCCAGATTAATGTTACATCGGTAAGCAGTAGAAGTGTCAAGCCTGAGAAAAATGGTGTATTTTTTTCTTTACCGCGAAAAATGATCAAAGTTTCTGTAACGGTTAAAGAAATTGAAAACATGAAAGGGCCTTATGCCGAATATGCAGAACAACTTATGGGTATCAGCAATCCCATCATGCAAAATACCAAGGAATATGAGCTGGTAGATATCAAAATGGAAACTCTCGTAGAGCCCGATCCCGAGCAGATTTTCTTCATAGAAATTGATGATAAATCGAGTAAAGAGGAAAAGAATTTTTCGGTAAATTTAACTTCGAATGGAATCATACGGAGCATTAATGGCATTTCTTCGGCTAAAGAAGCTCAGCTCATCAAAGAAGAGTACAAAGTCATTACGCAGGAAGATTTATTTTCTATGAGTGTAAATCCATCTCTTTATCACAAGGTGGATACTATCATCCGAATCGTTACAGTAGATACCAATACGGTAAAAAAGCGTTTTTTCAATACTTATTTCGAAGAAAAATCAACAGAAATTAAGGCTCGGGAAGCTGCCGATATGGTTTCAAGAATTCGTGAAGGCCGGTTTAATTTGCTGACAGGTTATCAGGAGACCAATTATTCGCCTGAAACGATGAAATATATGGATGAGAAATTACAACTAATGGTTCAAGAATATATTTCTCTTTTCAAGGGACTGAAGACTGAAATGCTGAATACTTACACCTTTTATCTTATCCCTGACCCGAATAAATTAAACCAAGTAGTATGCAAGTTTTCTAAAGAGTCCGGAATTTCTGATGCCACCGACAATAAAGGCAGAGAAGTTATACTCAACATCAGAAGAAGCGGTACATTGACTCAAATGCCTAATTGGGCTTCATCAGTGGTTGATGCAAGATCTACCTTGATACCATATCGTATTCCTGAAATGGTAAGATTATCGGTAAATTATTTAGGGAAGATTTATGATGAACAGCTTATAGCCCTTCCTCAATTTGGAATAGTCTCGAGAGTTCCATTTGTGAAAAGCAAAATCGAGTTTGATCCTCAAACTGGCTGCGTGGTAAAGATCTATTATGAATAATTTTCGTTCAAAGCTTTTCTGATTTGGACGAGCTGTTTCAAGAGATTTTCTAAAAGTGAGAGTTGCAGCATATTAGCTCCGTCAGACAGTGCGTGTGCAGGCTCAGGATGGGTTTCGAGGAAGATTCCATCGGCACCAGCTGCAATAGCTGCTTTTGCGAGAGTAGAAATAAATTGGGGTGAACCACCACTAACACCAGCAGTGGTATTGGGTTGCTGTAATGAATGTGTAATATCCACAACTACAGGCACACCAAAACTTTGCATGATAGGAATGGAGCGAAAATCAACAATAAGATCATTATAGCCAAAAGTAGTTCCTCTTTCGGTGAGAATAATCTGATGGTTTCCTTGACTTTTAATCTTTTCGACGGCAAATTTCATGGCTTCGGGCGAAACAAATTGCCCTTTTTTTACATTGATTACTTTTTGAGTGTTAGCAGCCGAAATCAGCAATTCTGTTTGTCGGCAAAGAAAGGCTGGGACCTGCAAAACATCTACATAAGCTGCAGCCAAATTGGCCTCTTCGGCTGTATGAAAATCGGTCAAGACTGGAATATTTAATTCATCACGCACATTTGCAATGGCTTTTAAGGCTAATACATCTCCTATGCCTGTAAAGGAATGCAGGCTGGTGCGATTGGCTTTTTTGTAAGAAGCTTTGAAAATGAATGGTATTTCTAAACGTTCACAAATATTGTAAATTACAGAAGCAATTTCGAGAGGCATTTGTGAATTTTCGACCACACAAGGTCCTGCAATGAGAAAAAAATTATTAGACTTCTTGTGATGTAATGTTTTTAGAGTTTCAGGCAGCATAAATTAGAAAGGCTTTTAATACTTATATTTATTTTTCCAGAGAATTTTGAGACGGTTTTTGATTTCAATTTCGCGTGGATTTTCCCCGGGTTCATAAAAAATGTTTCCCTGGAGTGAAGATGGCAAAAAATCAATAGTAACAAAGTTTCCGGGGAAATCATGGGCATATTGATAACCTTGGCTGTATCCAATTTGCTTCATTAGTTGTGTAGGGGCATTGCGTAAATGAAGTGGAACGGAGAGATCGCCAGTTGATTTTACGGTTTCTTGTGCTTTTTCGATAGCCATATAGGCTGAATTGCTTTTTGCACATGTGGCGAGATAGATGGCAGTTTCTGACAGAATAATTCGACTTTCGGGCCAGCCAATTTTGTGAACTGCATCGAAACAAGTGTTGGCAAGCAAAAGAGCATTGGGATTTGCAATACCAATGTCTTCAGCAGCTAAAATAAGCATTCGGCGAGCGATAAAAAGAGGGTCTTCTCCTCCCTCTATCATACGTGCAAGCCAATAAACAGCTGCGTTGGGATCACTCCCTCGTAATGATTTAATGAAGGCTGATATAATATCATAATGCTGCTCACCTGCCTTATCGTAAATAGCAATGTTTTGCTGAATGATCTTCTGCGTGATTTCATTATTTATGATCAGTTCAGTCGTATCTTCCTGACGATTATTTACGATCAACTCAATGGCATTCAATAATTTACGAGCATCACCTCCAGATAACCTCAATAAGGCTTCATTTTCAACAATTCTGAGATGAATACCCTGAGTTGCATAATATCGAACTGCCTTCTCGATGAGCATTTCTAAGTGTTGTTTCTCTAAAGTTTTTAAAATATAGACCTGACAACGTGAAAGTAAAGGCGTAATAACCTCGAAAGAAGGATTTTCGGTAGTTGCTCCAATTAAAGTGATAATACCTTTTTCCACTGCTGCTAATAGAGAATCTTGCTGTGATTTGCTGAAACGATGTATTTCGTCAATAAATAGAATCGTTTTGCCTGGGTTTTTTTCAGCTTCCTCAATGACTGTGCGAACCTCTTTGACTCCTGAATTGATGGCACTTAACGAGAAAAACTTACAATTCAATGTTTTGGAGATAATATAGGCAAGTGTAGTTTTGCCTGTTCCCGGAGGCCCCCAAAGGATCATGGAAGGTATTTTACCCGATTGTATCGAATTATAAAGAATGGAGTTAGGCTGAATAATGTGTTCTTGGCCAATAAATTCGGAAAGCGATTGTGGACGCAAGATTTCGGCAAGAGGAGGGTTAATCATGATTTATCGCAAATCGACTACTTCTGCATTTTTATAATCATCAGGGTTGAAAGTAAAGATGGAAGGATCAACATCCTTGTTTAATTCAAATTTATCGATTTGATAGGTTGTAGTATTTCCATTTCGGTCATATAGCGAGATTGAGCGCGGTGAATTGTTTGCAGTAGAGATTTCGAGCCGGATTTTGTAAAACCTGTTTTCGTTTAAGGGCAATAAATCGACGATCAGGTAGCCATTTTCTTCACGAATATATTTAGAGCGATAGTTTTGTTGATAGGTTTTCAACAACGTCAAAGGATTCAGCTCGTTCTCGCTAGCACTGGCATCATTGATTTGAATTTCGTTAGCTTGGGGCAAATAGGTATAGAGGGTCTTTCCATCGTTGATGATAATTTGTCCATCCAGCATCAAGCGAAATTTATTTTCTGAAATCCAAAGTGTTCCCTGCTTGGGTTGAGAGAGAACAGTTTTTTCAGCATCTGATTTTGAACTGCTTGCTTTTTCAGTATTTTGTGCAAGTGTGAATTGTATTCGAATGTTTTTAGCCGATTGAAGCGTTTGAGCCAAGGATTTAAGTTGATTTTGGGCTTTCTCACTACCATATTGAGCCTGAATAAATAAGGGTGCAAAGCTTAGTAAAATGATGATGTATTTTTTCATATTTTCTGTTGGGTTGAGTGGTTTATTACTTAATGTTGAGCTCTCTCAAATATTGTTCCAATGCTTGTTCGTTGGGGATTCGTACTTCTCGGGCCTTACTTCCTTCGAAAGGGCCAACTATACCAGCTGCTTCGAGTTGGTCGATCAAGCGGCCTGCTCGGTTATATCCAAGTTTTAATTTTCTTTGGAGTAGGGAAGTACTGCCTTGTTGATGAATAACTATGATTCTGGCGGCTTCTTCGAAAAGTTCATCACGTTCGGCAGGATCTGTGTTAAGGGGAATTTCATCTTCATTTTCATAATATTCGGGAAGCGCATAAGCCTCGGGATAACCTCGCTGGCTTCCAATAAATTCGGTTATTCTTTCAATTTCTGGCAAATCGACGAAAGCACATTGCAAACGTAGCAAATCGCTACCAAGCGAAAGCAACATGTCGCCACGACCAACCAACTGATCGGCACCTCCAGTATCGAGTATGGTTCGTGAATCGATTTTGGAACTCACTCTGAAGCCGATACGAGCCGGGAAATTTGCTTTTATAGTGCCAGTGATGATATTTACAGAAGGGCGCTGAGTGGCAATAATCAGATGAATGCCAATAGCCCTTGCCAATTGTGCTAAGCGAGTAATTGGGATTTCGATTTCCTTCCCTGACGTCATAATCAAGTCGGCAAATTCATCCACAATCAAAACGATGTAAGGCATGTAATGATGACCTTCGTTTGGATTCAATCGTCTGTGGATAAATTTATGGTTGTATTCTTTGATGGTTCTTACCTGGGCTGCTTTAAGCAAAGCGTAACGTTCGTCCATTTCTATACATAAACTGTTGAGCGTACGCACTATTTGACGCATATCGGTAATGATGGCTTCTTCGCAATCGGGTAACTTGGCCAGATAATGACGCTCGATTTTTGAAAACAAGGAAAGTTCTACTTTCTTGGGATCTACAAGAATAAATTTTACCTCGGCAGGGTGTTTCTTATACAAGAGGCTTGTAATGATAGCGTTCAATCCTACCGACTTCCCTTGGCCTGTAGCGCCAGCCATCAATAAATGTGGCATACGACTCAAATCGGCTATGTAACATTCGTTGGAAATGGTTTTGCCTAAGGCTATAGGTAAATCGAAACGGGTGTTGATAAATTTATCACTCGTAATTAAACTACGCATAGAAACAATTTCAGGATTCTGATTAGGAACCTCTATGCCTATGGTGCCTTTCCCCGGGATTGGGGCTATAATCCTTATCCCCAGAGCCGATAAGCTTAAAGCAATATCATCTTCAAGATTTTTAATCTTTGAAATACGTATTCCGGGAGCAGGAATAATCTCATATAAAGTGACGGTAGGCCCGATAGTAGCTTTAATCTGTTGAATATCAATTTGATAGTTATTCAGCGTTTCAACTATGCGTTTTTTATTGGCCTCAATTTCTTCCTTGTAAACATTGCTATTCTCGTTAGGATAGGTTTGCAAGAGGTCGGGACTGGGAAGCTTGAAATCAGAAAGTTCTAAGGTTGGATCGTAGAGGGTATCTATAGTGTAATGCAAAGCAGGGTTTTCAATGTCTTCTGGTTTTTCTGGTTCTTTGCTGTTTTGTTCATTGCTCTTAGGATCTACTATAATCAATTCTATCTCATCCTGGGTTTTGCCTTGTTCATTTATGTTTTTATATTCACTGCTAAGATTTTTTTCGTCAACTTTTTCCTTAACGGATTTGGAATTTGGCTGTTGGTTAGATGGAAAATCTTTTTCTATCTTTTTTTCATTAGGTTTATCTGTGGCAACGGGTTCTGTAACATTAGGCTCATCTACTGCATATTCATGAAGGTTATAATTTACGGAAGGAACTGGAGAGCTAACTGGAGAATTCTGTATTTTATTTTTCCTTTTTTCCAGCCTACGACGTCTGTAAGTTTGAATTTGTGAAAAAGGAAAATTCAAGTAAATGGTAGTAAATACTAATAAAAGTGCCAGTAAAAGTATGGCTAATCCAGCTTTGCCCAATACCACCATCAAATATCGACTAATTTGAATCCCAAATGCTCCTCCTAATATATTGGTCAGATTATTGGCATTATGAAAGGCAAAACCCAATGTAACCGACAACCAGAGTAAGATAAAAAATGATATACTCAATGATTTGCGAATAGAAAAAATCCTTATTCCAAGGCCTATACGCAATCCAGCCAGCATAAGAAGAAATGGAAAAACAAAACTAGCCAACCCAAATCCTTTATAAATAACATAATAAGAAATAGCTGCACCTATTGAACCAGTTATATTTTTAAAGTGAATGTTACCCGAAGCAATATCGTAAAACGAAAGATGGGTCGTTTTATCGAAATCGATATGCCAATTGACGAAAAACGAAACAAAAGCCAAAAGCAAATAAATACCTAAAGCAGTTATTATAAAACCAACGACAGCCCTTGATTTTTCTTTACGTTGCCACCATGCCGTAGGCTTTTGCCTTGCTTTATTTGAGTTACTCGAAGGTTTCTCATTTTTATCAATATCTTCTTTCTGTGTTTTATGATTTACTTTAGATGCCATTCTATGCCTGAATCCAAGTTGGTTAATGCAAAATTAAGCAATTTTATCTTCAGCAATTTTGGTATTTTAAGAATGATTTCATTTTAATGCAATGATATTAACCCTTCAGAATTAATTATTTCATTATGAGGTAATGAAAAACATTACGCCTGTATGATAACATGGGAGTTTCACGTTAGTCGCATCTCCACCAATTAAAGAAATTACAAGCCACAAACGCCAAATCGAAATCAAGGATATTCATTTAGAAGATATTATCTGTATGGACCTTAGTTGGAGATAATTATTTTATGCATCTTTATCTTGATATTGTGCATTTTCTTGAGAAATAATTCTGCTTTTTTGGACGGGGTTTAATAATTATCATGTATTTTTGAAAGAAGAAATCAATGAATAGGTAATGTAATGGAAGAACAATTGATACAGGAAGTTATTGAATTAGCGCTCTTAAATGTAAAAGAAGGGAAAGGAGGGCCTTTTGCGGCGATGATAGTCAAAGATGGGAAAGTAATAGTCAGAGCCACAAATACAGTAACTTCGAGTAATGATCCTACAGCACATGCAGAGGTGAATGCGATACGCGAAGCTTGCAGAATATTAAATACGTTTCAGCTCAGCGATTGTGAACTTTATACCAGTTGCGAGCCTTGTCCGATGTGCTTTGGAGCCATTTATTGGGCGAGACTGAAAAAAGTTTATTTCGCTGCTCGGCAGGAAGATGCTGCTCAAGCTGGTTTCGACGATTCCTTTATCTATCAACAGTTACATCTACCGCATCTACAAAGAAACATTCCTTTCATTCGTTTGAATCATCCTAAATATCGTAAACCATTCGAGTTGTGGAATTTAACTTTAGAAAAAGTCAAATATTGAAATTTAAAATAATTGTATTATGGCACTTACTATTAAGGGGAAAGTTGTTAAAATTCTACCTCTTCAACAAGGTGAAGGCAGAAATGGGATT
Source organism: Bacteroidales bacterium UBA5762 (assembly GCA_002418865.1). Classification (GTDB taxonomy): domain Bacteria; phylum Bacteroidota; class Bacteroidia; order Bacteroidales; family TTA-H9; genus TTA-H9. The sequence goes on from DIEY01000054.1 coordinate 16,872, forward strand.
TGGAAGAAACAGAGTTTTATTATCGAAACCCTCGATTATTATCCCAAAAAAATTTGCCTGATGGCATGGAATGAACGTACTGACATAGTTTCAAGTCTTTCAATCAACGATGAAGTTACCGTGGAATGCTCTATCGAATCGCGAGAATTTAACGATCGCTGGTACACTGACGTTAGAGCCTTAAATATTTCGAGAAATATCCCTTCTTCAACTCCCTCATCCATAGAATCGGATCAATCACAATCAGAGCCCGCTTCTTCACCGCAACCTCCAACAGAAGCGACTGATATGCAGGATGACAATGATTTGCCTTTTTAAAATTAACCCAATTGTTTTTATTACTTTCATCTTCGACTTTCATTAAAATACAGATATGAAAATTTATGCATGACTTTTTAATTTTTTAAGAAATGATCATCCCTTACAGAAAATATATTTGGATGGATGATAAAATCATCGAAGCCACACAAATTGATGAAAACATTTTTTCGCAAGGACTTACGGTTTATGAAGTCATAAGGGTGATTAAAGGCAAACTTCTGTTTCTGGAAGATCATTTGAAAAGATTAGAAAATTCTGCTTTCAATGCCGGCTTTCAACTTTCATTAAGCCAAATGGAAGTTACACGTCGACTGTATGAAATGTTAAAAGCCAATGGCTCACCCGATGGTAACATTGAACTCGATGTAAATTACAGATATGATCATTTCTCAAAACGAACTTTTATAGCATGGTATATTCCTTATTATTACCCTACAGAAGAGGAATATAGACAAGGAGTAAGAACAAGGCTTTTTTATTATGAACGAAAGGATCCTAATACTAAGTATAAAAATATAGATTTAAAGGAAAAGGTAAAGATTTTTATAGAAGAAAATAAAATATATGAAGCTTTGCTTGTAGATGATGGTGGAGCGATTACAGAGGGGAGTAAGTCAAATATTTTTTTTATAAAAGAGGGTCAACTTTATACGCCGCCTATTTCGAAAGTATTGCCAGGTGTAACTCGTCAAAAAATCATATACATAGTTCATCAGCAAAATATTTATTTACACGAAGAAGATATTTACGTAAAGTCGCTGAATACCTATGAGGCTGCTTTTTTAACCGGGACTTCCCCAAAAGTTCTACCCATTTTATTGATCAATGAGCAGCGATATAATGTAAATCATCCGCTTCTGCGTTTCGTCATGAAATCTTATGATGAGCTCATCGAAAACTATCTCAATGGGAAATAATGATCATCTATACCAGATAAATAATTTAAAATTAATGATTTATGGGAAGCAATGATAACTCAGATGAATTAAATGAATTGTTTGGAGAAGAATTTCGAAAATATATACAGCCTCGAGATGAATCTCAAAAGATAAAGACCGGAGAAACCGGTGAAAGTGAGCTTGAAGTTCCGAAACTGGGGAAAAAATTTTATGAGAAAGAATTACGAAAGTTACAAATTGAGCTGGTTAAGTTACAGGAATGGGTCAAGGCTAAAGGATTGAAGGTAGTTATTATTTTCGAAGGACGAGATGCAGCTGGGAAAGGCGGTGTTATCAAGCGTATTACTGAATGTTTGAATCCACGTATTTGTCGAGTTGCAGCCTTGCCTGTACCTACTGAGAAGGAACGTACTCAATGGTATTTTCAGAGATATGTTTCTTATTTACCCAGTGCAGGCGAAATGGTTCTTTTCGATCGTTCGTGGTACAATAGGGCAGGAGTAGAACGTGTAATGGGTTTTTGTAGTGAAGAAGAATACAGGGAATTTTTCCGTTCATGTCCTCTTTTCGAGGAAATGCTCATTCACAGTGGGATTATACTTATTAAGTATTGGTTTTCGGTAAGTGACCAGGAGCAGGAGAGAAGGTTTCAGCAGAGGCTTGCCGACCCGACTAAACGCTGGAAGCTCACCCCAATGGATCTTGCCTCTCGTGAAAAATGGGAAGAATATAGTAAAGCTAAAGATGAAATGTTTGCTTTTACCGATACGAAAACTTCACCTTGGTGGGTCGTAAATGCTGATAATAAACGCCGAGCCCGCCTAAATTGCATCTCTCACTTGTTCACTATGATTCCTTACCAAGAACTACCATCACCCATTATAGAGCTTCCTCCCCGTAAAGAATCCAGTGGTTATGTTAGACCTCCTATCTCGGAACAGAATTTTGTACCAGAACGATATTAAAATTCTTGCAATGAAAATTAAGAAGTCATGCATTGTTGTTTTATTAATGAGTTTCATAGCTGTTAATCCTGCGAAAGAGCTTATTGCACAAGAAGCTCCACCTTGGGCTTCCAATGTGATATGGTATCAGATTTTTGTAGAACGTTTTTACAACGGCAATCCTGATAATGATCCTACACCCCAAGACATCTCAGTGAGTTCGTCAACTTTCCCCGTTCCGTATGATTGGACCATTACACCATGGACAATGGACTGGTGGAAGCAAGAACCCTGGGCAGAAAAAACGCGGAAATCCCATAGAGAAACTGTTCAACACAGGCGCTATGGAGGTGATCTGCAAGGAGTTATCGATAAACTCCCCTACCTGCATGAATTGGGAATTACCGCTATTTATTTTAATCCACTCAACGATGCTCCTTCATTGCATAAATATGATGCACGTAATTATCATCATATAGATGTGAATTTTGGCCCAGATCCTGAGGGTGACAAGAAAATTATTGCTTCTGAGAATCCATCAGATCCTTCCACTTGGAAATGGACAGCAGCAGATAGGCAGTTCCTCGAATTAATCGAAAAATGCCATAAAATGGGCATAAGAATCATTATGGATTATTCGTGGAATCATACAGGTGTAGATTTTTGGGCATGGAAAGATGTCTTGCAAAATCAAGAAAAATCGCCTTACAAAGATTGGTACGAAGTAATATCTTTCGATAATTCTCTAACCCCTCAGAATGAGTTTCAGTATCGTGGATGGGCTAATGTGGCTAGTCTCCCGGAATGGAAAAAGGTTGACCTTTCTGGACCAAGAACATCAAATGGCCCCTATGAAGGAAATTTATACCCTGCAGTGAAAGAACATATTTTTGCAGTTAGTCAGCGTTGGCTTGCCCCAAATGGAGATACAGCAAAGGGAATAGATGGTTTTCGTCTCGATGTGGCCGAACAGATCCCTTTGGGCTTTTGGAGAGATTACCGTAAATGGGTAAAATCTATTAAGCCCAATGCTTACCTTGTTGGAGAGATATGGTGGGAAAAATGGCCCGATAAGTTGATGGATTCTAAGCCTTATGTTAATGAAGAGATTTTCGACGCAGTGATGTTCTATAAGATCTATGCACCTGCCCGTAGTTTCTTCGTTCAGGGGAAAGAAGCGTTATCTTCATCACAATTGGCCGATAGCTTGCAAAAAGAATGGGCTAACTTGCCGAAGAATTTTCGTTATTCACAGATGAATGTGAATGCTACACACGATAGTCCACGCCTACTTACTTGTTTTGCAAACAAAGGAAAATACAAATATCATGTCAATCCGTACGAAAATCCTCAATGCATAACAGGCAAACCCGATGAAGAAACTTACAAAAGAGTCAGATTGTATCTCATACATCAGTTTACTATTCCGGGTTCACCATCTATATGGAATGGAGATGAAATGGGAATGTGGGGTAGTGATGACCCAGATAATCGCAAACCATTGTGGTGGCCTGACATGAAATTTGAACCAGAAACCCGGACTAACATTCAGCCTGGACCTAAGTTATTTGACCAAGTGGAATTCGATAATAAACATTATCAATTCTACAAGCAAATCATTCACCTACGAAAAAATAATTCAATTTTTGCTACAGGTAATATTGAATTCATTCCATCTAATGATAAAGTACTGGCTTACAGACGTTGGAACTCTTCCGATGAAGTATTTATTTATCTGAATGCCAATACCCTTTCTCAGAGTATCAGGTTTATTCAAAAAGGGAAATACTTGGATTTACTTGCTGGAGAAATAGTGGAAGGCGATTCGATTAAAATATTACCACTTACAGGATTGATTTTGCGCAAAATAAAGTAATTAGATGGTAATACGTCTTACTTTGAGCCTTTGAGATGAGCCAATATAAAGGAGAGTGAAATGAGAAGTTATTGAGATGATGAGACAATTGAAAGAAGATATGCTATGAGGATTAATTTTTAGGCAATTTTTCTGTTTTTCCCTAAAAGCGTTGCAATCATAGCATCTCCTGTTACATTAACAACTGTTCTGAACATATCGAGAGGGCGATCCACAGCAAGGATTAGGGCAAGCCCTTCGAGTGGGATTCCAACACTATTGAGTACAATAATCAACATTACCATTCCAGCTCCTGGAACTCCAGCAGATCCTATTGAAGCCATCACAGCCATAATCAGGATAGTAAGCATTTGGCTTAAAGATAGGTCTATCCCCATGACCTGTGCAATAAATACTGAAGCAACTGCCTGATATAAGCTCGTACCATCCATATTAATGGTAACTCCGAGAGGAAGAACAAAACTTGTTATTTCTCTGTCTATACCTAATTCTTTTTCGACTTGTTCCATGGTTACAGGCAGGGTGGCAGCACTCGAACTTGTAGAAAAGGCGACCAACTGGGCTGGGAAAATGGCTTTATAAAACTGCCTGAACGGCACTTTTGAAAAAATCTTTGCAAGGGAAGGATAAAATATAAGTATTATGATGAAAAGGCCTGCAAGTACAGTTAAGAAATACAAACCAAGTGAAATAAAAAGCTGCATTCCTTCTGCTACATCTTCCCCAACAAAATCTACAATTAGCCCTGCCATGAGAGCTAAAACTCCTATAGGAGCTACCAACATGATAAAATCAACAATTTTTAAAATTACTTCGTTAAGCCCAAGTATGAATTTTTTAACGGGTTCTGAATATTTTTCTTGAATGCTGATTAAAGCCAATCCAAAAAGTACCGCAAATACTATAACTTGCAACATGGAAGTATTGTTGGAAGCTGCCTTTACAATATTTTCGGGAACCATATCCACCAAAAACTGCAATGGAGATCTGTGATCAAGTTTTTGAGTATTTTCTTCATCAGCCGAAATAGATTGCCCGTACGTTGCCATCAACTCAGAACGTTTATCTTGCGAAAAATAATCGCCAGGCCTGATTAAATTTACTAATACCAAACCAATGCTTATGGCCACAACAGTAGTTATGATATAAAGAACAAAAGTCTGTACCCCCAATTTCGAGAATTTCTTGATATTTGATAAACCAGCTATTCCTGAAACAAGAGACGTAAAGATAAGCGGAATGGCGATTAATTTAAGCAAATTCAAGAAAATCGTCCCAAATGGTTTTACATAATCAATAATAAATCCCCTTGTATGGGTGAATATGGAAATAATGCCTAATAAAATGCCAATAGCTATGCCTATCAGTATTTTTCCATATAAAGGTATGCGTTTTATCATGGTTTCAATAAAATCAATAAAATTGTATCGTCCTTATCTTTAATTGAGGAACTTTTATCAATACGATTTTTCACAGAAAGAGTACGGCAAATAGAAATATCCATCCTATTCGTTCACAAAAGTAAGAACTTAACTTAATTAGAACAAAAGCAGTCTTACATCTCAGCCCAACTTGAGAATCATAAGGATGTAACTCTCTTATATTCAGCAAGATGACTTTTGGGGTCTCAACTTTCGGGGAACACAAATTTTTTCCTGTAAAATGGCATCATTTTATATCCCATAGCCTCATAAATTTTTTGAACTTCCATCGTTGGTTTACTGCATAAACGCAAATACACTTTTTTGCCATCGCTTTGTTTCATACTAATGGTCCCTGTTTTTTGTGTATTCATGATCCTGATAATGTTACTCCAGCTGTAATGAATGCCCTGTTTTTTCAATTTTCTGCGAACTGTATTGACTATACTATAAGCCAGTACTCCCAAAAACAAATGAGGTACGGTGTTTTCATCTGTTTGATGAAAATCTGGCCGAATTTTCAAGTCCAATTTTAATACTCGAAAGACTTCTTCTATATTACGAATGGTATTATAAATGTCC
>DIEY01000043.1:0-1352 GCA_002418865.1 Bacteroidales bacterium UBA5762
AGGAAGGCATCGGTAACCAAACTTACGGGAGGAGTATCCAAAATAATATAATCGTAATGTTCTTTCAGATAGTTGAATAATTCGTCGGCTTTGGGCGAAGCAAGTAATTCGGCAGGATTAGGAGGAATAGGGCCTGCCAATACTACGTCGAGATTTTCGATTTTCGTAGGATGGATGATTTCTTCTATTTTGTGTTTGCCAATGATAAATGAGGTAATTCCATCCGTATTAGCCAGTCCGAAATCCTGATGTAGTTTGGGCTTTCTAAGGTCGACTCCTACTAAGAGCGTTTTTTTGTCGTTAATAGCAAAAACAGTAGCTAAATTAATTGAAATAAAGGTTTTCCCAGCGCCAACAATATCGGCAGTAATCAATATGGTTTGTTTTTCTTTTCCTTGTGCTTGGAATATAAGATTAGTTCTAACAGATCTAAAGGACTCGGCAATGCTCGATTTGGGCCATTCAGCCACAACCATTTTGGTTTCTTTAGAACTGTGAGTCACATATCCAATAATAGGCAAGCTGGTAAGTTTTTCTATGTCTTTTTTATCGATAATCTTATCGTTGAAGTAATCTTTGAGGTAAACATAACCACCAGGAATGACGAGGCCCAATGCGAGTGCAATGAGATAATTCATACCTTTTTTAGGGTAGATGGGAGATTTGCCTTCAGCCCGAGCCACATCTATTATCTGATTGTCGGGTAGATTGGAGGCTTTGGTAATTTGGGCTTCAGCACGTTTTTGCAAGAGAAAAGTAAATAAGGTGTTCTGGAGGTTAAATTCCCTTTCGAAATTGAGCAAACGTCTCTGGCTGGTAGGTAATTGGCTGATTTGCTGATTCAAATCTTGAACACGCCCCTCAATATCATCCAAAGCAATTTTCGAAGTATTAACTATATTGTTGATATTTTCAACCAGGTTGGCCTTTGTATTGGCAATTTTGCTTTCAATTTGAATAATTGCAGGATTTCGTGGAGTAGAACTTAATAACAAGCCCGAGCGTTCTTCATAAAGGTTCGTAAGGTTCTTGATGAGCTCGGCCAGCACTGGATCTTCAATTCCCATGGCCGATGGCACGATGATATCTGTCATCTCATTTTTCGTCTGCAGGTAATCTTTCAAATAATTATAATATTTGTTTTTCACCAATAGCTCTGCTTTTTGCTTGTCGAGTTCTTTCATATATTCAAATACCTGCTGTGATTCGAAATCGAGCTCCATGATCTTGGCTTCTTTTTTAAATCCTTCGAGCTGAGATTCGGCCTCAGAGAGGCTATCACGAATGCCAATGAGTTCACGATCGATAAATTCAATAGTTTTTGTAGTAATGAGATTTTTTTGATTCAGATC
>DIEY01000043.1:1480-16569 GCA_002418865.1 Bacteroidales bacterium UBA5762
AGTTTTATTTGCGTGTTCTTTCGAATTGAAGTTGTAATTGAGTAAAACCCTGAATTTATAATAAGGGCTTGAAATGGTCGTTCCAAAATCATACACCTGGTTCAGGTTAATAGTCTTGAAGGAAGATTCACCACCTTGTTGTTCATCGATAAATTTATTATTCTCGAAATTATAGAGTTTAACATTCTCACCTTGGGTTTCGAGTTTAAATTGTCTATTATTAAGAATAGTGATATAAAACCTCAAATTAACGGGTTGAGGATGAGTGGAATCATAGAATACGGTAAAGGGAGATTTTTTATAGAGTTCTTTTATAATGAAGTTGTTTTCGGAATAGTAGGTAACATCTACATTCATAGCTTTTACAGCCTCTGCGGTAAGTGTGTAGCTATTAAGGATTCCCAGTTCATTTTGTACGTTTTGTTGGGAATTTATAAAACCGAGGCCCATCAATGCTTGCGCATTCACTTCCTTATTTCCTTTATCCTGTACCAGCACAGTAGCGGAAACTTCATATATAGGAGTAGTATATTTGTTAAATAAAAAGGCTATCACCAAGGCAATGAATATGGCGAGAGCAAATAAATACCAATATCTCAAAAACTTGAATAATATCTGTTTGAGATCGATATTTTCTTCATGTTGCTGATAATCGGGTAAATTGACGTTGTTATCCACTTTTTAGACACTTTTTAGATTCTATTTGAAATAACTGAGAATAAGCAAGGTTGTTGAGATTGTAGAGAAAAGGAGGTCGTAAGGAAAGGTAGCAAAAGCATATTGTTTGGCTCTTAAAGGCTCAACATAAACAATATCATTAGGCAGTAAATAAAGATAAGGCGATTCGAGAAAATTCTTTTGGGTCAGATCGAGGCGATGCAATTCTGCTCCATTCTGGCCTTGCCTTACCAGTACAACTCTATTTCGGTCGCTAAATACAGTAAGATCACCTGCCTTGGCCAATGCTTCATAAATATTAATTCTATCTTGATAGATCAGATATGTCCCAGGCTGTTGTACTTCTCCCAAAATGGTAATCTTAAAGTTGACCAATTTGACGATAACGGATGTCTCCACCAAGTATTGCTCGATAATTTTTTGTAATTTATTTGATATTTCATCAACAGTTAGTCCTAAAACAAAGATTTTGCCCACGAAAGGGAACTGAATAAAACCAGAATCATTAACTGTATAACTTGTAAGATATATGTTTGCATCACTATAACCTATATTACCTGTTCTACTGATGTCTTCATAATTGAAGAACTTATAGGTTTTTTCATCCAAGCTTTGCACTTTAATATAAAGGTTATCGCCCACCTTCAGTTTATAATCGGGCTTGGGAGCAAATTCAAAAATATTGAGTGTATCTTCTTTGGCGAGCGATTGAAAATATCTGATCTTTTTCTGAGGCACACATGAAATCATCATTACCGACAAAATAAGAACTGGAAGGATAATGCTCTTAGATTTGACGAAACCTTTTTTCATTCTTGAGTGTTTAAGTATTACATTAATTTAGCTGTCGTTTTAACCCGGTATGAGGGTTTTTATTGTTCTATATAAAGTATTTTGTACAAATAAACTCGACCTTTCTCTGATATAGGATGTCTAATGTTATTCTGCACAAAAGTAATATATTTTTTTATGAAACAACCAAATTCATCTATAAATTTATTCTTTAAAAAGAAAAATTATGAGACTTCGCGTTCCTTCACATAAATTCAATACGCAATTATGCAAATAGCAACATCGTTAATGGAGCTCATGGGATTAAGGTATAAATCGCATCCATGGCATGGGGTTGAAATAGGAGAAAAAGCACCGGAGATAGTAACTGCCTATATCGAAATGGTGCCAACCGATACTGTAAAATACGAAGTGGACAAGGCGACAGGCTATCTCAGAATAGACAGGCCACAGCGATATTCGAGCATGGTGCCTGCACTCTATGGATTTATTCCTCAAACTTTTTGTGGAGACGAGGTAGCAGCCTTAAGCTTAATGAAAACTGGCAGAGAAAATATACAAGGCGATGGTGATCCGCTCGATATTTGTATACTTACCGAAAAGGTGATTAGCCATGGAGATATCTTAGTTTCTGCCATCCCAATCGGAGGCCTAAGAATGATCGACAATAGCAATGCCGACGATAAAATTATTGCCGTTCTCGAAAACGATCTCATATACGGAGATTTTAAAAACATAGAAGATTTGCCTACTTTAGTCATCGAAAGAATCAAACATTACTTCTTGACATACAAAGACATGCCAGGACTAGACAAGAGAAATGCCGAAATAACGCATGTTTATGATGCCGAGGAGGCTCGAGATCTCATCGTTCGCTCTATGAAGGATTACAATAGAAAGTTTGAAAATCTCAGCCGACTGATATCAGGCTATTAATCACAAAATGCATCTCAAGGCATAGCTTAATTTCCAAGTCCGCTCTCAAAAGTCTCTGATGAAATTAGCCATTTCTTGTAAAAAAGCCTTATCTTCGCAAACACGAACAAGTCGTTTCAAATTCTACTGGTCATGAATACAAAAAATGATNNCTAAAAAATCAGCTTCAAAAAAGATATTCGTTTTGGACACATCGGTGATCCTATATAATCATTCTTCATTCTATTCTTTCGATGATAATGACATTGCCATACCTATTACGGTATTGGAAGAACTGGATAATTTCAAGAAGGGGAATGAAATCAAAAACTTCGAAGCCAGAGAATTTATCCGTATTATTGATAGATTATCACATAAAAAAAATCTTACTGATTGGGTTCCTATCGACAATAACAAAGGGGGAAGTTTCAGAGTAGTTTTAGATGTACCTCACGAACAAAAGGTTCAACAAATCTTTGGAGGTTATAAAAACGATCATCGCATTCTTAATGCTGCTCTCACCTTAAAAGAGATGTACCCTAATCGGAAGGTAATCTTGGTTTCGAAAGACATTAATTTGAGAATAAAGGCCAAGGCTCTCAATCTTCAAGCTGAAGATTTTGAAACGGGGAAGATTAAGGATGTTGAAAGCCTCGATCCTGGGAAAAAAGTCATTACTCATATCGAACCCCAAATATTATCGAAACTCTGGACGACGGGGCAATGTTCTCCCGCAGAAATAGGTGAAAATGAACCTATTCCCAATTACTATTACTTAATTCAGAATGAGCATGAAAATCCAACTTTAGGCTTTTATAATCCTCTATCAGGCAATATAGAACGCATCGATCCTCAGCCTGTACAGCGCATTATGCCACGTAATCCAGAACAGGCTTTTGCACTTCATGCCATCATTAATCCCAACATAATGTTAGTTACCTTGATGGGAATTGCGGGAACAGGGAAAACCCTCCTGGCCTTAGCAGGTGCATTGGAACAGCGGAGACTCTATAAGCAGATTTATCTTGCCAGGCCTATTGTACCCCTCAGCAATAAAGATATTGGCTTTTTGCCTGGCAGCGCCGAAGAAAAGATTAGTCCTTACATGGAGCCTTTATACGATAACCTGAAGTTCATCAAGAATCAATATTCCGAAAAGGAAAGAGAATATAAGCTTTTCGATGAAATGCTCGAAAACGGTAAAATGGTCATTGCCCCTTTAGCTTTTATCCGTGGAAGAAGTCTTTCGAATATTTGTTTCATAGTGGATGAATCTCAAAATCTTACACCTCACGAGGTGAAAACCATTATTACACGGGCAGGTGAAGGCACAAAAATCATTTTCACAGGCGATATCTATCAAATTGATACTCCTTACCTCGATTCTCAATCTAATGGTTTATCTTATCTGGTTGATAAAATTCATAGCCATCCCATTTATGCTCATGTAAAACTCGAAAAGGGAGAACGTTCGGAACTGGCAAATCTTGCCTCAGAATTGCTCTAGCCTATTTCTGAATAAATCTTCATATTGAGAGACTGTTTTGTAAGCAAATTTTCTAATGAAATCGTAATTGATTTTAGGTATTCAGCCATAAAAATCACGAAATATTTGCGCCTATGCGATAACAATGAATAAACACCCTTTTAGCTTTTGAGTTTACGTACACAACATAATATTGTAGAATCTCCAATAAATTATGATTCCCAAAATATCTCGATTGTAGCGAGATTGCACAATAACTTCTCCATGCAAGGATGGTAGCCGAAATCGCCTCTCTATGAGCTAAGCTGGTGCTTTTATTGAAGTTTATAAGCTTCAGAAGGTTTTATATAAAAGTAACCCAATGGTCTGAGAATCTTATCAAAAGTAAAGAATTGTGCCAGAACGATGTCCTTGCCATCATTTATTTCGACGTAAAGCCTATCTACATCCCAAGGAAAGAGTTCACCGTTTTCATCTCTCACTTCCCGTTCCGCTTTTTTGTGAAATGTTCTTACCTTAATGGTTTCACCACTATTATCTTTTAGTGTAATCACAAAAAAAGGTTGTGATGACCGAATAGAGTCGATATTCAAATCTTCGACTTTATTAAGGAAGGATTCGAATTTTATATTGTTGAAAGAATTCATAAAGGCAAGCACTTTTAGTGTATCATAACCTGAAACAGTTTGCTGAGTCACCAGCGAAATAACTTCGAGGCGATTATCGTCATGTCGAATCACTTTATAAGATTGGTCGGGCATTTCAGGGATTTCGACGGTAACCTCATGTATGTTGGCCAGGCGGTGATGAAAAATAGTATGATCACGCCAGTCTTCCAGTCTGGTGGAATATCTGGGTGAGACGAAACCTCTCAAACCGGGTAAATCGACAATAAAAGGGATATCGGCACCTTCTTTAAGCATATAAGAGCCTCTGAGGTCGGGTGTGGCGTCTCCAACATAATATACCCGAGTTCTTTTTTCTCTGAACCATGCTTCTTTACCAAACAAGCGAATACGGGGCAAGTATTGATAAATTTCCACTTTAACGGCATTTGCCGCCAAAAGACTGATGATATGTTTTTGCTGGCTTAACGGAACGGGCTCCTTTACCCGAATATTCTTCAAAGTTTGCAAGAACATATCTAGAATAGGCTTAGAGGCCGGGTATTCTTCATTCACCACCCATTTCCCATCTTCCTTTCGTTCTAACACCACTATGTTATTTCGCTTGTCGGCAAGCAAGATTCTTGTAATGCGAGCCGTATCTTCCACTGCAAAATCTCCTTCATTTTTACTGAAAGTTGAGTTTGAGCGATCATAAGCCAGCCATATAGCTACTACAGCCAGCAAAATAATAATAACCAGAATCAAAATTCTTTTATTTTTCATAAGTAGGTATTCAAATTACTCTAAAGTTATATTTTAAGCTGAACAATGAAATGAAAATAAAACTCAATCAAAGAAGTTTATCATGGGCAAAATTAAAACATTTCGATGGTTATCGGTGTTTAACATTGTTTTATTGATTAAGGGTTAAAGAATTATGCATTTGTTTTATCGGGGTTTTGGACAGGGGCCGAATTTAATCATTCTGCATGGTTTATTTGGGCTTTCTGATAATTGGGTCAGTTTAGGGCGTAGATATGCCGAAACTTTTACTGTATGGATACCTGATTTGAGAAATCATGGCCAATCGCCCCATCATCCTGAAATGAGCTATATAGCAATGGCCAACGATATAATTGAATTTTTCGAACTTCACCAAATCGATGAATGTAGCATTATTGGCCATTCGATGGGAGGAAAGGTAGCTATGCTTGTTGCTACGCAGCATCCTGAGTTGATCACTAAATTAATAATTGCCGATATTGGCCCAGGCCCAACTCCCGGATACAACCTTCATCAAACCATAGTTGAAATGATGATGAGCCTCGATTTAACAAACTTGAAAAAACGAAATGAAATAGCTAAAAGACTACAAAAGTCCTTCTCACAGCCCGGGGTTATCGATTTAATATTGAAAAATATTGGGAAAAATTCCGAAGGAAGATACTATTGGAAACCCAATCTGAAAGCCTTTCAACAAAATTTGAATGCTTTGGCGGGAAATTTAGAATTACCCTCTTATTATACAGGCCCTACTTTATTGTTGAAGGGAGAATTTTCGAATTACGTAACCGACAACGATATAAGCATTCTTTATGAACATTTTCCACTTCTAAAAGAAGTCATCATTCACAATGCAGGTCATTGGCTACATGCCGATAATCCTCAGGAATTCTTCGAGCAAACATGGCAGTTTCTTAATTCGTAAACCTACTCATCGGCGCAATAAAGTTCTTTTGGAACGATATAAATATTTATTCCCCGAACCTAAATAGGGAAAATTATATTTAATGCCTATACTTGTATATATAAGGAAATCGTCGGGTTGGCCCACAATTATCCCATCTAGCTTGTCTGTGCCAATATTTTGGATGATAGTTTCCAAGGTTAAATCCCAGTTTTTGTATAAATAAACATTGGCTCCCAAGCCATAATATATCATAAATTCCATCTTTTTTTGAATCGTATTGAGTTCTATTTGGTCTCCACTTTCGAGATTATAGATTTTGGGACACATTTTAGTAGTGCCTATTCCAAAAAGTAGGTAAACATAAATATCAGGGTGGGGTTCGTTAGGAAATGCCATAAAATTCACTAAATCGAATTGTAAATTGGTTCCTATTACATAAGAATAACCTTGGAGTTTTCTGTTGAAAATTTCGTTGCTGGTTTGATATTGATTAAAAATAAAACGTCCCTGCAAGGCTAGAAAGGATATGAATTTATTACTGATGACCAAACTGCTACTCAATTTACTTTCCTTGAATATTTTATTGAGTGGGTCGTTGTCGTATTGGCTCAAATCTCCAAAATATAAGCCTGCTCCCATATTCCATTGAACCGACCAATTACGCTTCAAATCTTCATATATCTTATTTTTCCCATATCTGTTTGATTGAGCAAGAGTTTCATTTAAATAACCTTGTAATATAAAAATAAGCAATAAAAAAAATATTGCTCGTATGATAGTTTTATAATTAAACCTGCTTGGCATCAACTCTTTTCTTAAGGCTAACGAAAAAATCAACGTAGAAAATTCCATCATGGTATTTTCATTACACCTACAAAGGAAATAAATTTTAATGATTTAAAAAAAGCCCTTCCCCACCTTCGTCGAGCTTCCTTAAATTTAGATTTTCAATTTTGTTCTCTCTTCTTAGTCGCTATTGCAGCAACGTAGATGCTTATCTCATATAAAATCAATAATGGAACTGCCACCAGAATCTGACTAAACATATCTGGCGGAGTAATAATGGCTGCTACGATAAAAATCATTACTATCATTACTTTTCTATATTTACGCATCCATTTATCAGTAATGATTCCCAAGCGTGAAAGCACCCAAGCCAAAGCAGGCAGTTCGAATACAATTCCCACCGATAAGATAACTCCCACCACAGTGCTGATGTATGATGATAATGAAATTTGATTTTTTACCATTTCACTTACCTGATAATTACCTAAGAAATTAATCGTTAGGGGAACAATAAGAAAATAACTGAACAATATGCCAATGATAAACAATATACTTACGATAGTGATGGCAATGCTCGAATAACGGAGTTCTTCTTCGCGTAAAGCAGGTTTAATGAATCGCCAAAGCTCATAGAAGACATAAGGTGATGCAATGATAAGGCCAGCTACCAAAGAGATATAAATATGCTGGGTAAATTGTCCTGACATGGTAATATTGATAAGTGTCAGCTGGCTATTATCTAGGCATAAAGCATTGATTCCAAATTTCTCCCCCAAATTGCATAAAAGCCTGATTGTGAGAAAATCGTTGGTTTTAGGCCCAAGTAGTATGGTATCGAAAATAAAGTCACGTTTCATAAAAGCAAAGACAGCACCTAAGGCTATGGCAATAAACGAGTGCACCAGATGCCAGCGTAATTCTTCCAGATGTTCCCAAAACCCCATATCTTGTGGGTTTCTCTTCCTTTTCTTATTTACATGGCCAACATCCACCATTTTTTATTATAACTTGCGTCAAAAATAAGAAATTCTGCCATTTTGTTTGATCTATTTATTAATCAACACATTGGAAGCATGTTAAAAGAAGACCAATTACGCAAAAAGACAGCCGAAGACACAGCCCGTTTGATGATGGCAGCTGCGCGTACAGCGCCAAAAGGCCGAGGCCGCGATACCTTATTTATCGCTTTAGCTCATGATGAAGATATCCAAAAAATTGCAACAACCATGATACAGTTAGCCAAAAAATGGGAAACACCATTTTTTGCTCGTGATGCTCAAAACCTATTGCAATCGGATGCGCTTGTACTTATTGGTTCCCGAATCGAAGCACTCAAGTTGAAAGAATGTGGGTTTTGTGGATTCAAAAATTGTGATGAGAAAAACCTGAATCCCAATATCCCTTGTGCTTATAACAATATCGATTTAGGCATAGCTATAGGTTCTGCAGTAACTGTGGCAGCTCAGCATCACGTCGATAATAGAGTAATGTATTCTATTGGAAAAACGGCTTTGTATATGGGTTTAGCTGAGCCGGATGTAAAAGTGCTCTTGGGAATTCCTCTGAGCATTCGCTCAAAAAATATCTATTTCGACCGCTAAAAACGCATCAACTTTTCAATTTCTGGTGGGAAAACCAGATTTTTCTGTCTTAATTTCATAGCGTAAATGCCAGCCAAGATAGCCTCGGCAGTGTTGTCACTAAGACGCCACGAAACCTTTCTCGCACATGACGTTACAACGATTCTGGCCAGTTCTATTGCTTTTCTTTTAGCCTCATAACTATGAAGCGAAGCCGCAGAATTAAAAAATAGTTCCCGCCATTGCTGAGCTTGAATTACAAAAACTTCGATGTTGTGCTTTGCGGCTTCTTGTTCCCAGATTCCTGCCATCTTCCCTCCACCTTCCAAAACAATCATTTCTACCGGTTCATATCTTCTCAAAATTTCAGGTATGTTTCTTTTTAAACGATTTTTATCTCCATAATTATGAGAACCATAATAAATTAACTCAACTCGAAAATTATAAATAGCAATGCCAAGTTTTACCCCCGTATCAATAGAGATAAGATTTCCCATACTTAATTTTTAAAAATTTAGATAAAAATCTTTTGTAAGCCAGCAATATTCTGAAGTGTAGGCATTTGTTTCATTGGCATAGATAATTAGAGATTCACTAAGGCAAGGTTCATCATAAAAGGAATATTCTATAGCAACAATATAAAAGTCACTTTCCTCTCTACTCGATACAAAAAGCTTTCGTTTGGGGAAGAAACCATAATGTATAGCCTTTTTATCAAAACGTTGGGCTTCGAATGCAGGCAATAAAATGCCTAAAGTGCCTATCTGACTCAATAATTTTTTGCAGTGAAATAATAAAAGTTGATGCTGAAATTCATCTGTATGCCTGGCAAGATTTCTGGTTGGATTTTTTACTTTAAGACTATTAATAAAAAATGGAGGGTTGGTAATAATATAATCAAAGGATTCATCTTTATAATCCTCTAAAGCAGCATGTTTTGCCTCCAATCTATCATCCCAAGGACTCTTGCGAAAATTTTCATTAGCCTGCACAATTGAAGGCAAATGAATATCTATGCCTGTAATACAAGCACAACTTCTTTGCGCACACATCAATGCAAGCACTCCACAACCAGTTCCTACATCCAGAATTCGCTTTGCAGCGCCCACATTAGCCCAGGCACCCAAAATAACCGAATCAGTACTCACTTTCATCGTGCTTCGATCATCCTCAATCACAAACTGCTTAAAGCTAAACATGATTCGAAAACATTACACATCAAATACGAACGATTATAAATTGCGATGGTAGGTTTTTGAAATTTGAAAATGAACATCCTTCTTGTATTTCAGAAAAACTCACATATAAATGTTACAAATTCATGGATTCAAGTAAAGCAGATCGTCGGGGATAATTGTTTTTATAATTTTATGCTTGAAATCGATATTCTTTATAAACTGCTCGTTAACTGGCAACAAAACTTCCATTTCATCAAATTTGAACACGACCAAAGGATTATCGGCCGTACCGCCAAGACTTTGAACTATACCCAATTCACCCTTGTAAATATCAACAATTTTAAATCCCTCTATCTGTTTTATAGAAGACTGAACTTGCCATGATGATGGGAAAAAGTCTTTATGAACATAATAAGTTCGTTTGCAAAGGAGAGCAGCTTTTTTGGGGTCAGAAATATCTTCCAGCTGAATAATCCATCGCTCGCCAGAGCCAGCTTGCAATTCCTGAATATGGAATGGAACAAAACTGCCATCTATATCAATAAAGATATAGTCTATTTGATAATTTTCGAAAGGATTATAGTTTAGGTTGATAGATATGGCAAGTGCGCCTGAAATGCCATAAGATCGCAGTATTTGACCGGTTTCGATATAATCTTCTCTTTTGATCATCAATATGGAGATTTAGCGCTCTAAAATAATAAAAAACCCGGCATAGAGCGCCGGGTCTAAAAAGAAAACAAAAAGGAGGTTATTCAACAGAGGCGGGTAAATTTTCAGTTTCTTCAGAATGAGGCGCCTCAGCCTCAATAGAAGGAGCGTTTGCGCTACGTTTTTTGGCAATTTGTTGAGCTCTTTCCTCAGCAATTTTACGTTCGGCTTCCTGTTGGTTTTTCAAATGCTCTCTCCTAAGATTTACCTTTTGCGAAATTTTGGCTTTAATTCGAGTTTCTTTAGCTTCCATCCATTCTTGAAATTTAGCTTCTGCCTGTTCGGAGGTAAGGGCACCTTTTTCGACACCTCTCAATAAGTGTCTTCTCAAAAGTACACCCTTATAAGATAACAGAGCTTTTACCGTATCGGTGGGTTGAGCGCCCACATTCAACCAGTAAATCGCCCTATCCATATCAATTTTAATATCTGCAGGATTGGTCAAGGGATTATAAGTTCCCAATTTTTCGATAAAACGTCCATCGCGTGGTGCACGACCATCGGCTACGACAATATGGTAAAAAGGTTGACCTTTTTTACCAAATCGTTGCAATCTCATTCTAACAGCCATAAATTTTTAATGTTTTAAAATGTTATAGGGTCTCTTGTTTACGAAAAACAAGCTTGCAAAATTACAAAAAATTTTTAAATCTATTTATTTTTATTAGAATGAATTCAAAAATCCTCATCCGACTGAGGCAGGAGATTGTTTCCAGGGCCTTTAATCAAGCCACGTGATGAGCTTTTAATGAATTCTACTATATTTTGTAGTTCAGGTGAAGGAGGAATTTGTTCTTGAAGAGTTTGAAGGGCGTGAGAGACATTCAATCCTTTTAAATAAATGATATGATAAATTTTTTCTATGTGTCGTATGGTTTCGAGGGAAAATCCACGGCGTGAAAGCCCTATGGAGTTGACTCCGGTGAATATCAGAGGTTCACGTGCGGCCTTGATATAGGGAGGAACATCTTTTCTAACCAACGAACCTCCACCTATCATAGAATGAGCACCAATACGAACAAACTGGTGTACGGCCGACATTCCTCCCACTATAGCCCAGTCGAAAATCTCGATATGCCCAGCCAAATTGACTGCATTGGCCAAAACTACATGGTCGTGTATATGGCAATCATGAGCAATATGCACATAAGCCATGATCAGGCAGTCGTTTCCGACCACAGTTTCCCCACTGGCCTTAGTGCCACGATTTACAGTGACAAATTCTCTGATTGTTGTGTTATCGCCAATTTTTACAATTGAATCCTCTCCATTAAACTTTAAATCTTGGGGAATTGCTGAAATAACTGCACCAGGAAAAATACGACAGTTTTTACCGATACGTGCCCCTTCTAAAATAGTGACATTGGGACCAATCCAAGTTCCTTCATCTATCTCAACGTTATTATGAATGCAAGTAAAAGGTTCAACTACCACTGATGGGTGAAGTTTGGCTTCGGGATGAATACTCGTAAAAGCTTGATTCATTTTTGAGAGTTTAGTTTGTAGTGAAGCAACGAGTAAAATATATTTTCCAAAAGTTAGTTTTCGTTATGCATTTGAAGGAGATGTTTTTCTGGAGATTTGAGCTAACATCTCGGCTTCCATCACCACTTTATCGCCTACAAAGGCTTTTCCTCTCATGTGGCATAAACCCCGACGAATGGGTGAAACAAGCTCGAGTGAAAAAATGAGGGTATCCCCTGGAACTACTTTATGACGGAATTTTACTTCATTAATCTTCATAAAATAAGTGAGATAGTTCTCAGGGTCGGGAACAGTGCTCATGACCAGAACACCACCTGTTTGCGCCATGGCCTCAATTTGCATTACTCCAGGCATTACAGGCTCATCGGGGAAATGTCCAGTAAAAAATGCTTCGTTCATAGTCACATTTTTTAGGCCTACTACATGCGAATTGCTCATCTCCAATATCTTATCTATTAATAAAAAAGGAGGCCTGTGGGGAAGCAATTTTTTTATACCGTTGATATCGAGCACAGCCGGTTGATTAGGATCATACTGGGGTGCACACTCTGTTTTTCGATGTTCTTTTAAATAAGCCTCTCTCATTTTTCGGGCAAAGGCAATATTGACTTCGTGACCAGGACGCGTTGCCAACACATGAGCCTTAAATCTAAACCCAGTTAGCGCTAAATCGCCGACAAGATCCAAAAGTTTATGGCGAGCAGGCTCATTCATATAATGCAACTCTAAGTTATTCAAAATACCTTCTTGGAGTACCTTTACTTCGGGTCGATTGAAATAATTGGCCAGTCTTTTTAATTCTTCTTCAGATAAAATTTTATCCACCAATACAATGGCGTTGTTAATATCGCCTCCTTTAATAAGATTATGTTGTATCAATTGTTCGAGTTCATGAATAAAAACAAAGGTACGACAGGGAGCTATTTCATCCTTAAACTCAGCCATGTCGTCAAGAGTAGCAAATTGGGTATCAAGAACCTTCGAGTTAAACTGAATCATCACCCAAAAACGTTGAACATCAGAAGGAATGGCAATAATTTCAGAGTTACGATTAGATTGAGTATAAATTAAATTATGTTTGAGCTCAAAATATATACGTTGAGCCTCCTGGTCAACTAAACCGACTTTTTGCATCGAATCTATCCAGGGAGCCGAGCTACCGTCAAGAATAGGCACTTCATTCCCATCCATTTCAATTATTATATTGTCGACCCCACTACCATATATAGCTGCCAGCAAATGCTCAACTGTGCTGATAAAGATATTATCTCTTTGCAAATTAGTACTTCTATCGGTATTTTGTACATTATCGACTATGGCCTCAATTTGAGGATGGCCATCTAAATCTATACGAATGAATTTATAACCGTGGTTTACAGGTGCCGGCTTCAGGGTGAGGGTAACAAACTCACCTGTGTGCAGACCCGTACCAGAAATAGTTATAGGAGAAGCTATCGTTTTTTGAGGATCATTTATCAATGGCATTTCTCATTAAATTAGAATATGTTTTACAAAAGTAGATATTATGCGAAAACTGAAGAATTATAGGCTAAGCATCGCTTCTACGCTCTTCCAGCTCTTTTAGGCGTTCCTCTAATTGATTTATTTTTTCATATAATTGATGAAGATTTCTGAAATGTACATAAGATTTTTGGTACTTTTTATATTCGAAGGCTGGACTACCTTGCACTATAGCACCTTTCTGTGTAATAGAGCTACCTATTCCCGATTGGGCAGCTATTTTTACTTCATCGGCAATAGTGATATGCCCAATTATTCCTACCTGGCCTCCTATCATACAATTAGCTCCAATTTTTGTGGAACCAGAGATCCCAGTTTGAGAAGCTATCACCGTATTTTCTCCAATCTCAACATTATGAGCCACTTGAATTAAATTATCCAGTTTAACTCCTTTATGTACAACAGTACTTCCTAAGGTCGCTCTGTCAATAGTTGTATTAGCTCCAATTTCAACATGATCTTCTATAATAACATTCCCAATTTGTGGTACTTTCTGGTAATCGTTGCCTTGAGGAGCAAATCCAAAACCATCCGCCCCAATCACTACACCCGAATGCAAAGTGCACTCCTTGCCTATAATATTCATACTGTAGACTTTGACACCTGCAAACAATGTGGATTTTTCACCTATCTTGCAATGATCACCCACGTAAGTTAAAGGATAGATCTTGGCCTCATCGCCTATTTCGGTATCTTCACCAATATAAGCAAACTCACCAATATACACGTTTTGGCCAATATGAGCATTGGGATGTATGAAAGCCTGAGGCGATATTCCCTTCCGATTTAGAAAAATCTGATTGAATTTTTCGAGTAAAAAAGCAAATGCGACATAAGGATTCTCTACACGCAGCAATATGGGTTTAACAGGATGTTCGGGTATGAAATCTTTACTTACAAGAACCATAGAAGCTTTAGTAGTATAAATGAAAGGAATATATTTGGGATTGGCCAGAAATGTTAACGTCCCCGGACTCGCCTCTTCAATTTTTGCTAAATTATTGATCTTGATATCAGGATCTCCTTCTACCTCGGCATTGAGCAGGGCAGCTAATTCATGGGCAGTAAATTCCATATACCTAGTTATGTTAAATAAATGCAAAAGTAAGTTATATTAATTATTAAAAGAGTTAATCACACCACTAATTTTATACCGAATCGAACAGAAATAATCTATTGATGAAAAATCAATAAAAATTTCATTTTCAATACGACATTCCCCTAGATTTAGGTATTTAGGCATGCTTTCAAATTTTTGGCAAATAACAAACCATACAGTGATTTGTTATAAAATAGCTTATTTTGACGATTCTAATCAAACTAAACAAAAGGCCCATGGAAATTACTTTAAATAAAGCGCAACAAGATGTAGATCAATGGATAAAAACCATTGGGGTGAATTATTTCGACGAATTGACCAATTTGGCGCTGTTGATGGAAGAAGTAGGAGAAGTAGCTCGCATCATGGCGAGAAAATATGGTCAACAGATGGCTAAGCCAGAGGAAATAGCCGATAATCTGGCCGATGAGTTTGCCGATGTTTTGTTCGTCCTGATATGCCTGGCCAACCAAACAGGAACAAACCTTACCGAGGCCTTCCTCGCAAATCTCGTAAAGAAAACTACACGTGATGCACTGCGCCACAAGAATAACCCTAAA
>DIEY01000043.1:16634-22325 GCA_002418865.1 Bacteroidales bacterium UBA5762
AAAAGCCTTCGTTTGCGTATGAATTTTTTAGGTTTTCATATTCATAATTTTAAAAGCTTCATTAAGCTGATTCCCCTTTTTTTAATGGCAGGTTTCATCCTAAACCTATCAAAGGTTCATGCTCAGGTTCTTTATACTATTTCTGGTAAAGTAGTGGATGCCCGAAATGGATCTCCCCTTGCCTTTGTAAATATTCAGGTAAACGATAAAATGATAGGCACAGTAA
Source organism: Bacteroidales bacterium UBA5762 (assembly GCA_002418865.1). Taxonomy (GTDB): domain Bacteria; phylum Bacteroidota; class Bacteroidia; order Bacteroidales; family TTA-H9; genus TTA-H9. The sequence continues at coordinate 16,861 of DIEY01000043.1, forward strand.
GCGATATAGATGGAAATTTTCACTTTTCCTCATCACAGCCCATCGATAAATTGCGGTTTTCGTATATAGGTTATGAAGCTCTTGTATTAGAACGATCTTCCTTAAAACAAAAAATTACCGTTAAGCTCAGAAAAACAGAAATAGAATTAAAAGAGGTTACCATATATCCAGGACAAAACCCTGCATTACGTATCATTCGGAATGCCATAAATAATCGTAAACGCAACAATATAGAAAATTTACCTGGTTTTTCGTACAATGCATACGAAAAGACTGTATTTAGCATCAAGGCCGATTCACTTTTGTTAGCAGATACCAACTCGCTGGATACCAACCTAAGGCGTTTAAGAGAATTCATCAACCGACAGCATCTGTTGGTCATTGAAAATTATATTGACCGTCAATTCCAATCACCAAACAAGAATATCGAAAAAGTAGTTGCCACAAAAGTTTCTGGTTTAAAAGACCCTATTTTCGTATTTCTGCTTAGCCAACTTCAATCGAGTACATTTTATGAAGACGTTTTTAGCATTGGTGGCCAAAACTTTATTAATCCTTTGGCCGAAAACAGTATAGAAAAATATTTTTATCAACTCGAAGACACTATTATCAGTGGACATGACACCACTTACATCATTTTTTACCGACCATGGAAGGGAAAGAATTTCGATGGACTAAAAGGTGTTTTGCATATTAATAGCAATGGTTGGGCGGTTTCGTCGGTTACGGCCGAACCCTACCAAAAAGACGAAAACTTCGAGATAAAGGTTCAGCAACTATATGAACAGGACTCTAATGGGATATGGTTTCCAAGCCAATTAAACATAGATTTAATCATGAATATTGTTCAGATAAATGCGGGTAACCAACCTACGCCATTTCGAATCATCGCAAGTGGAAAAACTTATATAGAAAATTTTAAACTTATAGATATTCCCACGAAAGACATTTTCTCACATATTGAAATAGATGTAATACCCGAGGCTATCCATAGAGACGAAGATTATTGGCAGAGAATAAGAGCAGTTCCTATAGACGAAAGAGAAAAGGAAACCTACAGGGTGATAGATAGCTTAGGAGCCGCTCATAATCTCGACCGATTTACCTATACGCTCGATGCTTTTATGAAAGGGAAAATTGCAATCAAAAAAGTAAATCTTGACCTAGAAAAACTCATGCGTTATAACGGTCACGAAGGGTTTTATGCTGGTTTGGGATTAGAAACCAACGATCTTTTTTCACGCCGCTGGCAAACTGGGGCCTATTGGGGTTATGGATTGAAGGACAAAACCGCTAAATGGGGAGCATTTCTTCAACTCAATCTTCCTAACACGCATGATTCCTATTTTCGCTACGATTATCAATTCGATAAACAAGAAAGCGGAGTAATAGAATTTACAGGTCGAAATTTTTCAGGATTTGATCCTTATACCTATCGAAATTTTCAAATCAACAGGATGGATGCCCTCAATGAACATCAACTCAGCTTTTCAACCCGTATATTCGAATATACAAATGTTTGGTTAGCCTTGTCCATAGCAGAATTCAACCCCGCTTACGATTACAGATTTATATATCATGAATTCGGAAATAACGAAATATTTAATTTTTCAGAGTTATCGGCCTCATTTCGCTGGGCTTATGGAGAAAAGTTCATTCGTACTACAAAAGGCAAGGTCTCGCTGGGAACGAAATTTCCCGTAGTTTGGTTTCAGTTTAATAAAGGACTCGACTTTTTGCCAGGAGGAGACTTCGACTATTTCCGCACCTTCTTGGATGTAACTTATTCCTTCTATACCCCTTTCATTGGTAAAACCTCCTTACGTTTGAATGCTGGTATGGCATCTTCGAATCTTCCGAGTAGTAAATTATTCAATGCGCGTGCCAACCATGCCGATTTTACGCTGTTTTCTCCTGGAAGCTTTACAACCATGCGAATGAATGAATTCTATTCCGATCGTTTTATAGCCTTTTTCGCTCAGCATAACTTTGGCCATCTATTATTTAGGTCTGGAAAATTTCAACCCGAACTGGAGCTTTTTTCTTCGGTTTTGTTTAGCAACCTTCGGCATCCAGAATATCATGAAGGCATTTCAATGAAAACAGCCGAAGAAGGATACTTCGAATCAGGCTTGCTTATTCATCGATTGATCGATTTTGGATTCTATAATTTAGGTATAGGAACAGCATGGCGTTATGGAACTTACAGTTTACCAAGACTTTCAGATAATTTAGCCCTAATGTTGTCGCTTAACTTTAATATATAATTCTACTTTCCATGTCTCCAACTTTATTAATGCCACGTCATAATGAAACCCATATAATGCTGCGAAAAAACTCACCAATGATAAAATTTTAAAGCTTTTCATACTTGCTCTCCTTATCCACTTCCTTGTTTAGAATATGCTGCCTTTAGGTGGGTTTCTCAAACTCTCCACCAGCGGCTGAATGCAAACCATTGTTCGGGATGCTGCTTTATGATATTACCAATCTCGTCCATAAAAATCTGTGTGTTTTCAAAGATGTCTTTTTCTAAATCGCCTGTTTTTTTCAATGGTATAGGAGGTTTAATCATAAGATGGTTTTTGCCGTTGGCTGTTGCTAAACTATAAATAGGTAATACTGGGCATCCTACTCTCAGAGCCAAAGCTGCAGGGCCTTTGGCTGTAAGTTTTTCTCGTCCTAAAAATTTCACTCTTACTCCTCCTATCAGTCTCTGGTCACTCAACATTATTAAAATACCGTTGTTTTTCAAGAATTTGATAAGAGCGAGTACATTACTCTTCGATTCATTCTCTTTTATCCATTTTATACCAATCATATTTCTGAGCTCTGTAAAGAGTTGTTCGGTTTTTTCATCATTTTGCTCTCTCATGATGGTGGCACAATTAGGAAATCCAGCGAGGGTAAGCGTATGAGTAAGCATAGTAAAATTTCCAATATGAGCCGTAAGAGCAATAACGCCTTTTTGTTGCATTAATGCCTCTTCTAAATATTCTTTTCCACTAATGCCTTCAATAAAATCTTCATAAACTGGCATACTACCTTTTTTGCAATAATATGCCAGATCAACGGCCTGATTCAGGAAAAACCCAATCATTTCTTTGGCCTTACCATCCAAAGTTTTATCATCCATAGCATCCCCATAAAGAATTCTCAGGCTCGTTTTGGCTCTATCTTTGAACTTATTGGAAATGGAAAATTTAGTTAATGCATGAACGAGGGCTCTAAAAAGAGTTTTGGGTAAAATTTTGGTGAGAGCCAACAACAGCTTTAAAAAAAATCGTCCCGCCAATTTCTGAGAAGAATTGTTATTTGCAGCCATTATTCATGATGATTGATGAGTGCTGCCTTGTTAATCTTTCCCGAACCTGTTTTGGGTAGCTCCTCCAGATATTCGATGTGCCGAGGCAGTTTGAATCTAGAGAGTTGTTCCCTAAGATATTCCATCACATATTTTTTAGGTAATACAATCCCTTCTTTCAATACTATAAAACACTTCACTACTTCACCTCTCAATTCATCAGGGACACCAACCGCTGCAGCCTCTTTAATGCAAGGATGCTTCAATAAAACCTCTTCAATTTCGGCAGCCCAAACCAACTCGCCTCCCACTTTAATCGTATCTTTTGATTTCCCAATAATATATAAGTTTCCATGTTCATCGAAGCGACCGAGATCGCCCGTATAAAACCATCCATTCTTAAAGGCTTCCATATTCAATTCGGGTTCGTTGTAGTATCCACAAAATACCGATTTACCTCTGGCCACTAACTCACCAATCTCACCTTGAGGCATTTGGTTGCCTTTGGAATCGAAAATTTTCAATTCTACATTAGGAACAGGCTTACCTACCGATCTAATGTTATCGGGCGAAGAAGCAGATATAGGTGGAATAACCTCCGTCATTCCCCAACCATTTAATATTACAGCATTCGGACAAAGTTTCTGAAAACGCATCATCAAATCATATGACGATGGTGCGCCAAATACATCTGCCCAACGAAGACTTTCCAAAGAATACGATTCCACTTCCTTTAAATATAATATGGCATAATACATGGGTGGAACCATAAATACTCCAGTTACTTTCCATTTGTCAACCATTCTAATGAAATCCAAAGGTGAAAAACGAGGCATAATTACATGACTCATCCCATATTTTACCGTTGTCATTACAAATAAGATTCCTGCTGAATGAGATAGAGGGACTGCGGCTATGGTACGCTCGCTTTCATCTATCCTTAATATAGTTTTCAAATAATCATAAGTGGTAAAATATTTTAACTGCTCGGCACCTAAATGAATATGCTCATAATTCCACAATGCACCCTTAGGTTTGCCCATAGTACCAGAAGTGTAAAAGATACTCGAAATCATTTGAGGGTCTATTTCCTGATCTGCCAAATCATTCTTCCCATTTTCTACTAAACCCCAAAATGAAATATATCGTGAGTCATCTTCTATTGTAATAATCTCTTTCAAGGAGCTGATGCGACTTTTCAACTCAAAAAGACTAAATTTCACATCTGCAGTAGTGATAATGCCCTTCAAACCACAATGGTTTGATATGGAAATAATTTCATTGAGACTTAGGGCAAAATCAATAGGCACCACAATACATCCCAATGAATACACGGCAAAATAAGAATAAATATATTCGATACAATTGGGAAGATAAATAGCAATTCTGTCATTTTTTCTGAAACCCAAATCGAGCAAACTATTGGCCAATCGAAATGAATTATCTCTCAACGACTGAAAATCGTATTCCTTGTCCTGATAAATATAAGCTGTCTTCCTTCCGTACTTGTCGGCTGCATCAATTAAAAGCTCTCTTGCATCCATATTTTCTCCCTTTTATTCGTAAATTGTTTTAAAAACCTATTGCGTAACAAAATTATATAAAATGCTTTTATTGCAATCTTTAAATCATTTTAACTAACATTACTGTTAGCAAGTTATCTTCTTATTATTAATCCGAAACATTAAATTTCAATATATAAAATTTAATTATCTCAATTAATAATAATTTTTAAATTTCTTCTTCATAACGGTCAAAAAAAATTCCAAGCCCCATACTGAGCTTTATAAGAAGCAGGCTTTAAGAGAAAGAAATACTGATTCATTTTCTCAAAATGGCATATTTATTCTATTAATTATATGTTTTTTATGGTTTCTAATCAACTCTAATAAACATTACATTTAAAAACGATTATTCATTTTTTAATATTAATTTTTCATTAGTGTCTACTAAAAATTTAAGCTAAGTTGAAAGCCGACGTTTTCACATATTTCAGGTCCATCGTAGACCGGTTTTTCGAACAGTTCTCTGATCGGTGTTTTATCGATGAGAGAACCCCGCAAAACGCGGAGTACATCGAACAAGCTGCGATTGAGATGGCAGTCATGTTCGGCGATAGCAACAAGGCAGTAAGCACATATGGCGCAATAGATCTGTATTC
>DIEY01000073.1 GCA_002418865.1 Bacteroidales bacterium UBA5762
CGAATCCTTCCGGGCCCACTTTTTAACCCTCAGGTGGCTCCACTCTGGCATATTTACTCCGATATTTTCGGGGTATTTTGTCTTAAAAGGGAAAGTATTTCATCTATTTTTTGATCCAAACCAGAAGGAATTTCAGTTTGCCCTGGATTGAAATCGGATAATAGTTTCTTTTTATCGGTATTTGATAACATTCCATAAATCCCATCAGTAATACTAATGTTTGAATGCATTAGGTTTTGACTTAACGCTTTTAACTGAGCCAACGTTGTAAAATGCTTGATCCCAAATACAGCATAGCCATGCCGAAATTTATGTGGAGAATGAAATGGTAATCCAACACGACCCATCCAATCTTTTAGGTCCTTATAAGCTCTATTGCCACGGTTCTTTCCAATGGCTGAGATTGAACTGTCAAGATTACCTGTGTCCGGAGATAGGGCAGCGAACCAATACGCAGTATCTGGCAACTGCTCTCTCACCAATTGATCCCATTCTTTGACGACAGCTATTAATTCTGGAATTATTAGTAAATCGGTAACTGCACTCTTTCCAAATTTGGTATGTACTCCCCAAGAGGGGTATTGATATATTTCTAATTTTTCAAGATTGACCGCTTTAATTGGAAGAGTAACAAATGCCCCAACTCTTATGCCAGAAAGAAACCAGAGGACAGCAGCTGCCCTAATTCTTTTATCCCGCAGGCTAGTTACTGGATTTCTAGCAATCTGTAATATTTCCTCGTAAGAGACAAATTCATGATCTTGGCCTTCGTCATACATTCTTGGCAACTTGATCGTTTTAAGCCAGGCAAGAGGAAGTTTTTGTCTATATCCCGCTTTATGAATAGAAACCCATTCCATAAACCTTTTGTTTGAGCTAACAAGTTTCCTAAGGTAATTTGACGAAAACTCCGATCCTTCACCCGATAATATATATTCTGAAAATGAGGGGCGTACTCTCGGAGCTTGATCAATTGATTTTTCACCTAACCAATAAAGTGTGTGTCGCAACCAAGATTCTTCTAGCTTTACCGTTCTTTCGCAGACTTGATCAATTTCAGTCCGATACTTTAGGTACTCATTTACCAAGCGCCAGTTATTACGGTTGATCATCTATTCTCTTACTTTTTGTGATGATCCTTGCCAATTTTCTGCCACAAAAAGGGCAATTGCTGATGTAATAAGATAATCTTCCCTTTTGATATTTTTCAGGCGAAATCATCTTGATTGTTTTCTTACAGGATAGACAGAAAGCTTCATCTGGACCAAGACTTCGCTTTTGGTAAAGGTCTTTTACCCAATCTCTAAATTCTGCCCCATTGATCCATAGCCTACCTGTTGAATCTTTTTCGTGTGGGCAGCCTAAAGGGATATAAACACGATAGACCTGTCTTACTTCGAAACCAATCTCATGCGCCAATTCCCCCGGCGTATAAAGCATATCCAGTAACCGTACCAAGCGATTACGTTGATTTCCATCCAACCGACCTTTTAGGATTATTTCATTGTCTATTGCCATTATTTTTTACCGTTTTTCGACCTCATTTACTATTTCTCTGCCATTTTCACCTTTTTGATTTCTTTGGGTTGGGCACCCTCCCCCTCATGGGTCAGGGTCCTTCCCAGCCCATGAAATCACAATCTTTTGATCCTGCTTGCTTTCATTTCGGCTACACGATGAATTTTTTCTAAGGTTTCACCAAATTCATCCAAACCTTCAAATAGCCCTTTTATGTTTGGATTGTTAGGGTTCGTTTTTGCAATTCCCCCAGATATCGCACCACTTAGAAATTTCATATAAGCCTCAGAAATTCCATGAAATTCTTTGCCAAATCTGGAAGTTGGCCAATCAACGTCATTTGACCATTTGGCTACTAACTCCCTTATTTCACTCCAAAGGGGAGAGTCCTCCCACCGATTACGATTGGTATCAGATTGACCAGGAGTACATAAACGCCCCCAATCTAGTAAGTAATTCATCAACTCTCGAACTGAGACATCATTGAATTTGTTAAAATCCTTCAAATTATCTGGAAATTTGCCAGCCTTAGGTTTTACCTGCCACTCAATTCTAGTAACAGATCCATCGAAGTTCTTCCACACATCAAGCCAATATTTGTCATCACCGTCAATAATTGATTGAGTTACTTTGTCGTAGATGCGAAAATAAACAGGAGAACTTCTCGATCCAAAATAAATAGTTTCTAACCGACCGGTTCGCTTATTGTAAATAACCTTGGATAGTTTAGATCTACCAACCCAACCCTCTTTCCAGAAATTAACATCCTGATCATGCATTGATAAACCAAGACAATCAATGGCTAAATCTATTCTGTTAAGAGAAATCGGGAAGATTTCATCAAGCCCAATTTCGTACAAAAAACCATAGACTCCAAGTTGAAGGTGATTAATATTTGCTAATAAAAATTTTGGACCAAGTTGAATCCAAATTCCCATCCCCTTACCTTCTCCACATTTTTCATCCACCTGGTCTGTAAGGTAAACTCTTGCGTCGTGTTGCCAAACGCTGATTTTGTACCCAGATGATCCGTTTTTTATGACAAAATCTTCCAATACACAGCCTTCTCTTAGAATTCGTGTGTCGACTTCTGATACATATCGATAATACTTATCAAAAATATCTCTCGATGGGTATTTCATATGAAGATAGAGAGTGTCAATTGTTATAAAACCTTCCATAAAACCTTCCTTTGTATTTTGCACCCCCGTATTACAGTACGGGGGTTTTCCGGTTTCCCGGGTCTCGATTTATTTCCTCTTTGTGCCCCAGACGCCTCGACCGTCAAGGGACTCGTCACCTCGCCCTTGACCGTCTCGTTATGCGTCTGGAGCAGGTGGCAAGTAAGAAACCTAGCGGTTTCCTACTTTGTTATTAAAAAGTAAAATCAAGTAAAACTTGAATATAAGTATAAGCAAAATCGTATGTTTGTCAAGTAACAGTTGTGATATTATGTAAGGAATACTTGAATTGAGGCCTCTTATGATTGACAACAATTTCGAAATTGCTCAAAGGATTAGAGCGGCTAGGTTACAACGAAATTTCACGCAGCAGGAGCTATCAGATAATTTTAATAAAACATCTGCGGCCATGTCAGATATTGAGAGAGGAAAAACTCAAATTTCTGCATCCGATTTGATCTTATTTTCTGAAATCCTTGGAAAACCTATTGAATACTTTTATGGTGAAGATTTCAGTGATTCTGATATTGAAGATGTAATCGCTCTAATGCGTAGATTACCTCCAGATACAAGAAAACAGCAACTACCACTTATGACAATGTTTCTTAGGATGGCTGAAATAAACTATGAGATGCAGAACACATCAGATAGTGAGAAGCAATCGGAAGCTATCAAAGAGTTTTATGAGATATTCTTGCCGTATTATGAATCCATGGAATCGTTGATTGGTCAGTTGCGAGAAGCAAAACACAACATTGAGTCATTACTAGAATAATTAATGCTGCTGGAGTGTAAAATGGATAATAATCTATATTATGGGGATAATCTGGATATTCTGAGACAGTATATTGCTTCCGATTCGATAGATTTAATTTACTTAGATCCACCATTCAATAGTAAAAAATCTTATAACGTACTATTTTCGTCACCGAAAGGATTTCAATCTGAAGCTCAAATTACTGCATTCGAAGATTCGTGGACTTGGGGAGATCAAGCCGAAAAAGAATATGCAGAATTACTGCATCAACCAAATACAGATGTAGCAGAATTAATTCAAAGTTTACGTCGCTTCTTGAAAAACAGTGATGTCATGGCATATTTGGTCATGATGGCCAATCGATTAATAGAACTCGAAAGGGTATTGAAATCCACAGGAAGCTTATACCTTCATTGCGATCCTACTTCGAGCCATTATCTGAAAATTGTTCTGGATGCAGTTTTTGGAGCTGATAAATTCAGAAATGAAATTTCATGGAAAAGAAGTGGAAGAAGATCATCAATTTATAGAATTTATCGCCGCGCTCATGACATCATATTTTTCTATACAAAATCCAACAAGTATACGTTTAATATGATTTACAAAGAATTTGATGATACTCTGCTAAAAAAATATTCTAAAATGGATGATAGAGGGAGATACCAATTAGTCCCATTGATGGGAAGCGGTAAAGTAGTAGATGGTGAGACAGGTAAGCCCTGGAGAGGTTTTGACCCAAACACAAGAGGAAAATCAGGAATGCATTGGCTTACAACCCACGACAAATTAGAGGAGTACGTAAGTAAGAATTTAGTAGCTTTCCCAAAAGATCCGAAGGCAACTCCTAGACTTAAATATTATTTGGATCAAAACAAAGGCGTACCAATTTCTGATTTTTGGGATGATATTGATTTAATTAATTCTATGGGAAACGAATCCTTGGGATATCAAACACAAAAACCTCTGTTGTTACTTGACCGAATCGTCCAAGCGTCTAGTAATCCTGGTGATATTGTTTTAGATCCATTTTGTGGTTGTGGAACTGCCATTTATGCAGCACAAAAGAATAATCGAAATTGGATTGGAATTGATATTACGCACCTGGCAATTAGCTTAATCGAAAGAAGGCTCCAAGAAGGTTTTCCTGATATTACTTTTAAAGTTCATGGTACACCTAAGGACTTTGATGGTGCTAGAGATTTAGCGTTAAGAGATAAGTATGAATTTCAATATTGGGCATGTAGCTTAATAGACGCTCAACCTTATCAAGGCAAAAAGAAGGGCGCAGACACTGGTATTGATGGTTTAATTTTTTTCCAAGATGAAATTAACACTGCAAAGAAAATTATTGTTTCAGTAAAAGGTGGGGAGCATGTTACTAGAACAATGATATCTGACCTTAAAAATTCAGTTGATAGAGAGAAAGCGCAAATTGGTATTCTTGTATCGCTTATACCTCCAACAGGACCAATGGAAAAAGAAGCAGTCAGTGCCGGATACTATGAGTCACCAATTGGGAAATCGTATCCAAAAATTCAAATTCTTACAATTCCAGAATTACTCTCGGGCAGTAAAACTCCTCAATATCCCGATTTAGCGAGGGGTGGATTGAGTTTTCGAAAGACTAAAGCTGAAAAAGGTGATAGAAATCAACCCGAATTATTTAAAGGTGTTTAATTCCTACTAAGTTTTGAGGTGAGAGATGGAAGATGAAAAAATAAAGCATCTGGAATTCATACAATTAGTAATAAATCGCATGGCGAATAATTCCTTTATGATTAAAGGATGGAGTATTACATTAATCTCTGGTCTTTTTGCATTAGCACTTAATGCAAATAGTCCTTTTACAGCTTTTTTACCAATAATACCTACAATTTCATTTTGGGTACTTGATACCTATTATCTTCGTCAGGAGAAATTATTTCGTCAACTGTATGATCAATCGCGAAGAGCTTATATTGAAAAATCCAATTCATTTGATTTATTAAATATGAATGTAGAATCGAATGACAAAAAAGTAAAAAGTTGTTTACAATTGGCATTTTCAAGAACATTATTGTTGTTCCACGGAATTATCTTTCTCTTAGTTTTAGCAGGTATTGTCTTGTTTTTCATTTTCAAATAATAACGATTTTATAAGGATGAAATGGCAACAAGAGTATTTTGAAGTTTTTAGTACATGCGTTATTGGGGGCTTACTGCACGAGTCGGACTGGATCAATTGAGGGTAATAGTTAAGCTTCTGACAATGAATGGTAAACTATGTGTAGTATAATAATCGCAAGTATTAAATTTTAGACGTATATTATTATTTACCGTATGTCATTCGTTTTTGAAGAATGTTTTTTTATTTAGTTGGTAATATTCTTATAAGGAGCAAAATTATGGCAAAACGGGTCTTCTTCAGTTTTCACTATAAGGATGTTATAGATTTTCGTGCTAATGTTGTTCGTAACCACTGGATGACAAAACCTGACCGAGAAGAGGCTGGATACTTTGACGCTTCTATCTGGGAAAATGCGCGTCGCCAAGGCGATTATACATTAAAAAAACTCATAAACGGAGCTCTTGAGAACACTTCAAATACTTGCGTTCTCATTGGTTCTCAGACTTACTTACGTCCTTGGGTTCGATACGAAATACTCAAAAGTTTTCTAAGGGGCAATTATATTTTTGGTGTTCACATCAACGGTATAAAATCAAAGCAGGGAACTATAGAGCAGCCAGGTCCAGACCCACTTAAATTCGTTGGTGTTACTTTTTCGGCAGATGGTTCTACTGTCACGCTTTGGGAGAGAAATGGGGATAAATGGATAGAGTACAACAAAATTGAAGGAACTTCGCACTTCCCATATTCTGCTAATGAAATTTATCGAGACCAAGGTTACAATTTGAGTAAATGGTATCCAGTCTATGATTGGATTTCTAATGATGGCTATAATAATTTTGCTTCATGGGTAAAGTGACAAATGCCATAGAAAATTAAAAATGTTTATCATGTGAAATAACGAGCAGTTCAACCTCATTCAAAAATTACTCAATCGATATTTTAGAGAATGATAGAAAACAGCGCATTCAAGAAAACATGGTGTATCACTTTAGTTTTGCAGTTCTTATAGTTATTGTAAAGATTAAGCTCGTCTCCATAATGTAGCCCAATTGGAAATTAGTTCATAACCGCTTGGTTGAAGGTTTACTGGGGAAGAAACCCAGCATAGGCGAATCCTTCCGGGCTCATTTTTCAATTAATGAGTTCAATCGCATTAAGCAATCAGCTGAAAATCCATCCCGGAAGCGGCGTTCATATTCCACCTAAGTCTCTTTGCCTAATTCTTCCA
>DIEY01000094.1:0-1565 GCA_002418865.1 Bacteroidales bacterium UBA5762
CTCAACGAGGTATTAGTTGAAAATGCCTTTTTTAAGGCTCCAGAAGAGATGAAACAAGCTAAAGATGCTTTTAAGAATAAATTTGGTTATGATGCACCGAGTTTTATTACACTTTCGCCCACTCAGGCTTGCAATTTAAAATGCACAGGCTGCTATGCAAGCTCCGATCCCCATGCAAAAGCCACTCTTGCATACTCTGTCGTCGACCGTTTAATCAGCGAAGTTCACACTTCTTTTGGAAGCCGGTTTATCACCATTAGCGGAGGTGAACCTTTTCTTTATCAAAGTGAAGGACATACTTTAATCGATTTATTCGATAAATACAAAGACATGTTCTTCCTCATTTATACCAATGGCACATTGATTACTCGGGAATTAGCACATGAGCTGGCAAGGGTGGGTAATGCTACACCAGCCATCTCAGTGGAAGGTTTTGAAAAGGAAACCAATGAAAGACGTGGCAATAACGTTCATAGAAGAATCCTCGAAGCCTTTGACAATCTCCGTAAAGAGGGTGTACCCTTCGGAATTTCAGTTACTGCTTCCAACAATAATATACAAACCCTCCTTCAAGATAAATTTTACGAATATTATTTCGACCAACAAGGTGCAACCTACATGTGGCAATTTCATTTCTTCCCAATTGGCAGGGGCAAGGAACAATTCGACCTCATGTTAAACCCCGCCGATCGTCTCAAACTTTACGAGATGTGGGAAAAACAAATAACCGAGAAAAAACATTGTATAGCCGATTTCTGGAACAGCGGAGTGCTCACTTGCGGTTGTATCGCCTATGGCGGAAATCGTGGTTACCTTTATATCGACTGGAATGGAAACATTATGCCCTGTGTATTCGTTCCTTACTATCAACATAATATCATCGATTTGTACAATTCTGGTAAGGATCTAACTTACGCCCTTCAATCCGATTTCATGAAAAACGGCCGAAAATGGCAACAAGAATATGGTTTAAGCAATCAAAAAGCACCAAATAACTGGCTTATGCCATGCTCTATACGCGACCACTACGATAACTTCCGTAAGAATATACTCACCTCCGAAGTAAAAGGAGAAAACCAGGAAGCTCAAGAAATTCTCGACGACCCCATCTATTATAAAAAATTAGATTCGTTCGATAAAGAATTGGAAAAACTAAGCGACCCCGTCTGGAAAAGCAAATATCTGAATCAACCTTGAACTCTACGTTGAAAACCTTTTTCTACAAATTTCCTGATTCTGGTAATGCAGTCAATTAGTAAATCTGAACCCTTAGCTAACTAAAACTCGATTAAGATTCATCCTTTATACAATAAATCATACTTCAATCGCCCTGTTCCTTCAGCTTTAGACGAATCTCATTGACTATCGATTCAGTCTTAACTCATGCTCATTGAATTATTTCTAAGAAACTCCTTAGAAGGTATTGCAAATTCAGTTTTCTAATGAAACAATAGAACATTTTCAATGAATATTTGTTTATACACCTAAAGCTGCTTGGCGATTCGATGTGAGGCAACTTAGATTTTGTAATAACCTGCAAATTAATAAATTCAATAAAAAATTTT
>DIEY01000094.1:1593-19351 GCA_002418865.1 Bacteroidales bacterium UBA5762
CAAAAGTTGAAACAAAACAACCATAAGATTCAAATAACTAATATTTAGCCAATTAACTAACACTAAAAACAAGCATAATTATGATAAAAGTTGGAATTATCATTGGAAGTACACGACCTGGGCGCAACTCTGAGGCAGTTGCCAAGTGGGTTTATGAGATTGCAAGCAAAAGAAAAGATGCCATTTTCGAGCTTGTAGATTTAAAGGATTATAATTTCCCTTTACTTAATGAATCCATTCCGGCCTCTATGGGCCAGTACGAACATGAATATACTCGTAGATGGGCCGAAAAAATTGACTCGTTGGATGCATTCATTTTTGTTACCCCTGAGTACAATCATGCGCCAAGTGCCGCTTTGAAAAATGCGCTCGATTATATCTACACCGAATGGAATAACAAGTCAGCTGGATTTGTAAGTTATGGATCGATGGGGGGAGTTCGTGCAGTAGAACAATTACGCCAGATTATGGCTGAACTACAAATTGCCGATGTACGTGCTCAAGTCTCTCTATCACTTTTCACTGATTTTGAAAATTTCAGCACTTTTAAGCCGGCGCCAATGCATGAAACTTATCTTAATACGATGATCGACCAATTGGTGGCCTGGGGCGAAGCTCTGAAGACGATCAGAAAATAAACAATGAACTCTACTGAGAAATTACCGGTATTCTATATCCCTCACGGAGGAGGGCCGTGGCACGTCATGGAAGATTACATGGGCGATCCTGAGGGATATGGAATGCTTAAAAATTATCTCGAAAAACTTGGGAAAGAATATCGAGAGAAAATCGATTCACTTTTGATTGTCTCTGCTCATTGGGAAGAACCCTCACCCACTATACATTTTGGGGGCAAACCTTCCATGTTTTACGATTATTATGGCTTTCCCGATTTTACGTATCGTTTACGCTGGCCTGCACCCGGTAATCCTGAACTTGCAGCTTACATCGAACAGATAATGAAACAAGCAGGATTTCAAACCGAACGCGAAACCGAAAGAGGTTACGATCATGGAACTTTTGTTCCAATGATGATTGCATTTCCGGAGGCAAAGATCCCCACGGCTCAACTCTCATTGGTTAAAGGCCTTGATCCAGCACTTCATATTGCATTGGGCAAGGCTCTCGAACCATTACGCTCACAAAAAGTTCTCATCATTTGTTCCGGTATGAGCTATCATAATCTGTATGCACTCATGACAGGTAGTAAATATGTTGGTGAAGATTCGAAACATTTTGATGAATGGCTCACAGCATCAATTGAATTGAGAAATGCCGAAGAAAGGAATGAAAAATTAATCAACTGGTTGAAAGCGCCAGCTGCAAGAGAATCTCATCCAAGAAGCGAACATCTGGTGCCTTTATTTGTGGCTGCTGGGGCTGCTGGCAACGATATGGGTTACAGAGATTATTCGGGAATTTTACTAAGGGCTAGTATTTCGGCATTTAAATTTGGTTAAAAAATCTCGCATTGAAGTATGGATACAAATAAGATTACAATAGAATTTTTTCATGATGTACTTTGTGCCTGGTGTTATGCTCTCTCACCCCGTATAGAAAAATTAAAAGATGCTTTTGGCGATAAAGTTGAAATAATTCATCGTTCTTTTGCACTGGCGCCTGAGCCCAACAGCATCTCCCAAATTTTTGGGCAGAAAGAACAAGGCAAGAAGGAGATTCTGAAGCATTGGCGGGCTGCCAATCAAAATGACGATGAGCATCGGATAAATGTTGAATTAATGGCTACTCGACAATTCGATTATCCTTATTCCACACCGGCTCTTTTAGCATGCAAAGCAGCAGAATTACAAGGTGGAAATGCTATGCATGCCAAAATGTTTAACCGCTTACAAAAAGCTCATCTTACTGAATGCCTCAATATTAATGATTTCGAAATTCTTCTACAATGTGCCAACGATATAGGCTTAAATGTTACACAATGGGGAAAAGACTTCGAGAGTCACAAAGTAAGACAAATGCTCGACGATGATCAATATCGTGCTTATCAATACAAAATTAATTCGGTACCTACCCTTATTGGCAATCAAAAATACAAACTCACAGGTGCACAACCCTATAACATTCTTCTGGAATGGTTTCAACAAATACGTTAATTTACAATAAAAATTTAAACACTTTAATTTATGATGAAAGTTGTAGTGACTTATAAGACTTCAGACAAAGAAAAAGAATTCATCAAAAACACCCTTAACAATGAAGCAACAGTATACTTCATAGATGAATATTCTGATAAAGAAGCGACTAATCTTATTCAGCAGGCAGATGTTCTATTATCATGGAATCCAAGCCGAGAAGGAATAAATAAGAATAAGCTATCTTTAAATCATGTTAAGTTTATGCAGCTTTTATCGGCTGGGTATGATCATGTTCAACTCGAAGATTTTCCGACTGCTCTTAAAATAGCTGCCAACCAAGGGGCTTATGCAGAGCCAATGGCCGAGCACGTAGTGGCAATGTTGCTGGCATTGAATAAACGCTTACCTATTTATCACAAACAAATGGCCGAAGGACATTTTGACCAATTAAAAAGCCTAACGAGATTCTTAAAGGGTTCGGTAGTCGGAATTATTGGATTTGGTTCTATAGGCAAGGCCACAGCTCGGCTTTTAAAACCTTTCGGCGTTCGTTTGATGGCCATCAATACATCGGGTAAAACCGACCAAGAAGTGGAATTTATTGGTACTCTGGCCGATTTAGACTATGTTCTGAAAAATGCAGATAATCTTATACTAACTATTGCTTTGAATAAAGAAACCATGGGTTTGCTCAACAAACAAAGACTTGAACTCATGAAGGATGATGCAGTTTTAGTAAATGTTGCCAGAGGTGGTCTGATTGACGAACAAGCACTTTATAATCACCTATCAACACATCCTGATTTTTATGCTGGTATCGATGCTTGGTGGGTTGAACCATTTAAAGATAACAGATTTGAACTCCATTACCCTTTCTTTGAGCTTCCAAATCTGTTGGGATCACCACACAATTCGGCTATGGTTGACGAAGCTTTGCATTTGGGTACTCAGCATGCCTTAGAAAATGTATTAAGATTTATACGTCGATCCGAGGTGAAAGGAATTATTAATTGAAATTACTGTTGAAGCTTATATGATTATGGAAACAAAAAATGATAATAACTCGATAATAGTAGAAATATGGAGCGATGTAGTGTGCCCATTTTGTTATATAGGAAAACGACGTTTAGAAAGAGCAATGCAGCAATTCCCTTATCGTGATCAGGTAAAGGTAATTTGGAGAAGTTATCAACTCGACCCATTTGCTGTAACCCATCCCAACAAGACTACACTGCAAATGATGGTAGAAGAAAAAGACTTCCCCAGCAACCGCATCAACGACTATATCGGTTATATTAATGAAATGGCTAAGGAGGTAGGGCTCGACTACCATCTCGATAAAACTTTGGTTGTAAATTCATTCAAGGCTCATCGGCTTTTACATTTAGCAAAAAGACACAATAAACAGAACGAGCTCGAAGAAAATATTTTTGCGGCCTATTTTACTCAAGGACAGAATATTGACGATGATGAAACCCTGCTTGAGATTGCAAATCTCTCAGGCTTAGACAGAAAAGAAGTAAGAGAGGTTTTACAATCCGATGCCTATTCTGACGAAGTGAAACATGATATTGCCCATGCCAAACAGCTTGAAATTTCGGGAGTACCCTATTTTCTTTTCGACAATAAGTATGCAGTATCGGGAGCTCAAAACGAAGATGTTTTCCTGCAGACCCTACACAAAGCTTTTGCAGATCATAAAATACCTGAAATCATAGAATTTCCATCGGATAAACAAGGAGTATGTGGCCCTGAGGGTTGTTCTTTATGATTAAAATTATTCTTTGAATTTATACCATGTTTGTTATATCTACCAAATAATTCTGCATGAAAACAATAAACCAAATCGAGTCGATGACGCCATTTGATATGCATTTGTTTACCGAATCTTTTGTTTCGGGAGCACAACAAAACAATATAGAAATTCAATACTTCAAAGACTCTAAAGATGATCAAAGCTTTTATGCAAGGGTCAGGTTTCTGGAAGGCGCACAGGGCAGGCCAGGTATTGTTCACGGAGGTGCAATTGCCGCCGTATTTGATGAATGCATGGGAGCCATTACTCTAAATAACAATCAGCCTGCATATACGGCTAGCCTTAAAATAGATTATATATCCCCCTTAACTGTCGAAGCTATATTTTATGTAGAATCTCATCTCTTGAAAACGGAAAAAAGGAAAACTTTTATCACGGGCCAGATATTCGACGAAAATCAAAAACTGTTTGCTAAATCCGAAGGCTTATATATAACACCAAAAAATGAAGTTGAACCATGAAAATGAAAATTAATCTCCTACTTGCTTTATTAGGTTCGGCACTTTCTATCTACTCCCAGGATGGACAGAAGTGGATGGACATCATGTTAAATAATTATGAATATCCTTATGAAGTTCATTATTTTAACTTGAATGTCCAGCAACAGGACTTAAAGATGGCTTATATGGATGTAATACCTGAAAATTCTAATGGTAAAAATATAGTTCTTTTACATGGGAAAAATTTCAATGGAGCCTATTGGAGAACTACCATCGAAAGACTTAGCAAGGAAGGATTTAGAGTAATTGTTCCTGATCAGGTGGGATTTGGTAAATCGTCAAAACCCCAAAATTTTAATTATACTTTTCAGCAGTTATCCATCAATACAAAAGAATTATTAGATCGCATTGGAGTACGAAAGGCCATTGTTCTGGGGCACTCTATGGGTGGAATGCTTGCAACGCGTTTTGCACTAATGTATCCTGAAACTGTTGAAAAATTAATACTCGAAAATCCCATTGGCTTGGAAGACTGGAAATTAGTGGTCCCGTATAAGCCTATAGATTGGTGGTATCAGATAGAATTGAACCAGACTTACGATAAAATAAAATCATATCAACTCGATAATTATTACGATGGACATTGGAAACCCGAATATGAAGAATGGGTTGCATTACAGGCGGGGTGGATACTTAATTCCGATTACCCCAGAATAGCCTGGGATGCTGCTTTAACCTTTGATATGATTTTTACTCAGCCTGTGTTGTATGAATTTGGAAACATTAAATGCCCCACCTTATTAATCATTGGGACAAGAGATAAAACTGCGCTTGGGAAACAATTGGTAAGTAACGAAATCGCAAGTAAAATGGGTAATTACAAAGACTTAGGTAAGATTACAGCTAGTAAAATTCCAGGAGCAAAACTGGTTGAGCTCGAGAATGTAGGCCATTTACCTCATATTGAAAATTTCGATGGCTTTATTGAAGCTTTAATACCATTTATTAATTATTAACTAGAATTCAGTAGCTAATTTCATGGAAACAAAAACTGCTTATCAGAGCTTGCTCACCCCTTTTCAAATTAAAGGAGTGGAACTAAAAAATCGTGTGGTTTTTCTACCTCACGAAATGTACTTTGGCTCAGAATACCATCTTCCAACAAAAAAACAAAGGTATTACTACGAAGAAAGAGCCAAAGGAGGCGTTGGCCTTATCGTTGTACCCAGTCTTGGTGTCCATCCTACAGGATTCTATTCCTGCCAAGTAGCAGCAAAGAAAGAAAGCATTCCAGGCTTAAAGGAAATTACTGATGTGGTTCATAGTTATGGGACGAAAATCTTTGCACAATTGAGCCACTATGGCAATCAAACCAAGAGTGTAGAAACACTTCGAGCCACATGGGCGCCCTCTGCCATACCAGATATGACTGTAAGGGAAATTCCAAAGGAAATGACTATAGATGAAATTCATACTTTAGTAAAAGCCTTTGGAGAAGCCGCTAAATTACTACTTGAAGCTAATTTCGATGGATTTGAAATCAAAGTAGCACATGATGGCATTTTGAGGCAATTTCTTTCACCAGCCACCAATGTCAGAAATGATGAGTATGGTGGTACTTTGCAGAAAAGAGCACGCATCGTCATTGAAGTACTTCAGGAAATTAGAAAAAATATAGGAGATAAACCTCTTGGCATCAGACTGTGCATTGACGAATTTATTCCGAAAGGATACTCCATTAATGACGGAATCGAGTATGCAAAACTCGTCAATCCCTACGTAGACTATATCAATTCTGACTATGGGAATTGGGAAAGCATGGACAAAACCATAGCTTCATTGAATTATGAACAAGGGCTTCATCTTAAGTCCATTGCACAAATAAAAAAGGCTGTCGACGTTCCAGTAATTGCCAGTGGGAGAATTATACATCCCGAAATGGCTGAAAAGGTATTGCTGGATGGTGTTGGCGATTTAGTTGGTATGGCAAGGGAACTAATTGCTGAACCCTATTGGGTGAAGAAAATTGAAGCCGGTGATGCAGAAGAGATTGTAGAATGCATTGGTTGCAACCAGAAGTGCATAGGTCGTCTCTTGCAAAACCGTGCCATTAGCTGTGTGGTTAATCCTGCGGCAGGATTTGAGGAAGAATTTTCTCGAGAAAAGCTCTTCAGCAAATCCAGTACGCTTAAGAAGGTTGTAGTAGTTGGTGGTGGGCCGGCTGGAATGAAAGCAGCCGAGATAGCAGCCAGAAAAGGACACCAAGTAGTTCTTTTTGAACAGAATAACGAGCTGGGCGGCAGAGTAAACTTAGAAAGCAGTCTTCCACACAAGGAAGAAATGGCCGGAACAGCCAGATACCTAAAGTATGCCCTTAAAAAACTCAAGGTCGATGTAAGACTTAACAAATTGGCCACCGAAGCCGATATCCTGACCGAAAAACCCGACATAACCATAATCGCTACTGGAGCTCAAATTACCAATAGCGAAGGAACCTATTCCGTCGAGGATGTGATCAACAATAAAGTGAAAGGCGAAACCATTCTTGTAATGGATTTTGACGCTAATATTGAAGGAACTGGAGCCGTAGAATATTTGGCCAATCAAGGCAAAACCGTTCATTGGGCGACTCCTGTGTTTTTCAATGGACAAGATAATGAGGTTTCAACCGTGCTACTTCCAATCTATAACCGATTAGGTAAGAAAAAAGTTATTCTCCATCCCATGTCAGTAATGATTAATTTCGAAAACGGTCGTGCAACCCTTCTGAATCCCTATTTTAATACTACCTCAACCATAGAAGGCATAGAAGCTATTGTAATGGCAGGGATGAAAGTGGCTAATAATTCTCTTTATAACCAGTTGAGGAATAAACTGCAAAATGTGTATGTTATTGGCGATGCTGCAGCTCCTCGTAATACAGGTGCAGCTTTGGCCGATGCCATGAGCTTGAGCGTTCATTTAAACTAAAAATTTCCGGGAAGCCCCATGCCCTGTGGGGCTTCTCTTCTAATTATTAAAAAACATTTACCAAAAAATTATTAAAAAAATGAATAAACTATTTGAAAACAAGGTAGTTCTTGTAACCGGAGCCGGTTCAGGAATAGGAAGAGCAGCTGCTCTCGGTTTTGCGCGTGAAGGAGCAAAGGTAATAGTAGTCGATGTCAATGAAAATGGCGGCAATGAAACCGTTGCTATGATCAAGACTGAAAATGGCGAAGCTGTTTTTCTGAAAACAGATATTTCGAATGAGTCGGAAGTGATTGACATGATTCATAAAGTTGTCCAACTTTATGGCCATCTCGATTGTGCTTTCAACAATGCTGCTATTCCAGGAAAACTGGGCAAAACAACTATTGACTATGACTCCGCCGATTGGGACCGCTTGATAAATATCAACCTTAAAGGAACTTGGCTATGTATGAAACATGAAATCATACAGATGCTCGCGCAAGGACATGGGGCAATTATAAACACATCTTCGGATGCAGGATTAATTGCACTTCCCGGTCTAAATCCTGCTTATATTGCCGCAAAACATGGCATTGTGGGAATAACCAAACTCGCGGCCATTGAGTTTGCCGATAAGAATATCAGAATCAATGCTATTGCCCCAGGAATGACACGCACCGGCATGACGAAAAACTTGATAGAAGGAGCTCCCAGCGAAAAAGAAGTTGCTGGGTATCTTCCCATTAAAAGAGTAGCCGACCCAGCCGAAATTGCTGAAGCTGCTATTTGGTTGGCTTCTGATAAAGCTTCATTTGTCACAGGAAGCATACTGTCCGTTGATGGCGGTTCAGTAGCAGACTGATTAATCAACCGAATTTATAATCTGAAACTTGATTATTAATCAAATGTTGATTATTAACTATAACCTCACTGAATTATGAAAAAACTCGTTTTGTTATCCAGCTTACTGATTTCGTTAACGTTTTTAGTAAAAGCACAAACCAATACATGGGTGATCGACAATATGCACTCTAATATTGGTTTCAAGATTTCTCACATGGGAATATCTCTCGTAGAGGGAGAATTCAACGATTTTAGCGGAACCATTACGGCTTCAAAGGAAGATTTCTCCGATGCAAAAGCCGACATTCTCATCAAGGCAGCAAGTATCAATACGGATGTTCAACCAAGAGACGAACATTTACGCTCTGCTGATTTCTTCGATGTTGAAAAATATCCCGATATCCATTTCGTAAGCACCAAGATAGAACGTGCTTATGGTAATATTTATCAGCTCTCTGGCAATCTATCCATGCATGGGGTAACTAAACCTGTTGTTCTGGACGTTACTTATCTCGGGCAGGCTTATGAAGAACAAATGAAAGTTCAAAAAGCTGGATTTATGGTCAAAGGAGTATTAAATCGTGATGAATTCGGAATATCTTCCTTTAATTTCCCAATGCCTTCCGGTGCACCAATGGTTGGACGTGAAGTATTTCTCAATATTTCTCTCGAACTTATTCAAAAATAACATATAGTGAGGATTTCTATCAGATAGATGATTCTTTTTAACTATTTGTCATGTGATCAAAAATCTAATTCAATAAATTTCAATCTATTATGAATATGAATAAAACAATGAAGGCCGCAAGATTATATGAACTTGGCATACCTCTTGTTATAGAGGAAGTTCCTATACCCGAACTCAACGACGATGATGTGCTGGTAGAAGTAAAAGCTACTTTTGTAGCTCCCTCCATGAAGGATATCTCTCAACTAGGTGGAAATTTTATTCGGCCAAGCTTACCAACAATTTTAGGTTCCGATGCCGTAGGAGTGATTTCCAAATTAGGAAAAAGCGTAAAAGGATTAAGCATTGGACAATATGTATGGGTAAATTCTATGCTTTATTACCCTACCGATGAATTTGCTTTAAAAGGGCAAGAAGGCTTAAGCGATTCCATGGCATTTCAGGGAATGTTTACCTTCGATGAGGCGAATATTCCACTGCTGGATGAGTATCAAGGGGGTTTTGCTCAGTATATTAAAGCGCCATCGGTTAATATTGCCAAACTTCCCAAAGATTTTCCATTAGAACATGCTGTACGTTTAGGGTATTTGGGTACGGCTTATCATGCGCTCAAGAGAGCTGGAGTTCATTATGGTTCGACAGTGCTTATTAATGGAGCCACTGGTACGGTAGGAACAAGCGCAGTTTTGCTTGCATTGGCTATGGGTGCTTCCAAAATAATCGCTGTTGCCAATAAAAAAGACAGGCTTCAAAGACTAAAACAACTCAACCCAACCATCATAGAAACTTTATCGCTTCTGGATGGAGAAACTACAGGCAAGATAAGAGAACTTACCGATGGGAAAGGCGTAGAAGCTTATGTGGATTGCCTTTCTTACGTCGATACTTCATCCACTCAACAAAACTTGTTTGCTGTCAAGAAAGGCGGTACAATGGTTTGTTTAGGTGGAGCCACAGGCAGTCTCACTGTTCCTTATGGTTTCTTGCTGGGTACCGAAATAAATCTGACTGGCTCTATCTGGTTCCATACTTATGAAGTTTATGAAATGCTGAGTCTGATAGCTTCAGGCCGCTTAAACCTCGAACCTACTGAAACAAAATCTTTCCCACTCGAACAAATTAATGAGGCCATACAAATGGCTGGTTCTCGTTTGGGAGGATTGAATACCATTATGATCAAATTCTGATGATAAAAATCATGACTGGGACATCCTTCTTGTTAAGACCAATGCAGCCAAATGAAAGATGATGCGCGAATTTCCCCTGCTTGATTCAATCAGGCAGGGGATTATTTAATAAATTTTCTGCGTTGGTAAATTAAACTTAACTTTTAGCCCCATTATGCTTCAAATCATGATAACATTTTAATGTTATCTTGCCTCTTTTAAAAATTGGATGATATCTTAACTAAACGATATTATCTGAATTATTAGCAGTGAACCAAGTAGATGGCTTAAAAGAAATAAATTATACAGATTTGCAAATATCTTTTCGTGCTTTAGGAATACTGGACAATATTCTGAATTATTGAAAAATTCCAAAATGAAGAAAAATGAAAATTGATGATGAATTAAAAGGGCATTTCAGGAATGAATACCATAGGGGCTTAATCAATCTTATCTACACGGCAAATTATGTAAGTTATGAATTTTTGAGGACTCTACGACATTACAACCTTACGGAACAACAATACAATGTTTTAAGAGTTTTGAGGGGATTTCGGCATCAAGCTCCCTTGACCATTGGTTTTTTGAAAGAACGCATGCTCGACCGAGATTCCAATATTAGCCGTATTGTGGAGCGTTTATATGCCAAAGGTTTGGTAAGCAGAACAGAGAATCCAAAAGATAGGCGAGAAAAGTCGATTCAGATTACCGATAATGGCTTGAAACTGCTGGATGCCATGTTCGAATGCGAAAAAAATGTTGATCAGTTGCTGAAAAATCTCAGTTTAGATGAAGTGAACGAGCTCAACCGATTATTGGATAAAATCAGAGAAAAGGATTCCTGAACTTACCTCAAAAAAGCCCACAATCTGCCTTTGACCTTTATCAAATTTCAACATTCATAAAATGAAGGCCTAATCTATCTCTAATTTCCTCACTCGGTTTTCACATGAATACTTCCAGAATGTGCGGAATATTCTGGAGCATAAAGACACTGCATGCTTGCAAAACCGCTGCTATACGATCCTTTTTGGAATACTCTCAGAGAATATTCATACACTCTTTTCCCGCGTGGGAGGTATTCGAAAAAAAATTGTGTGGCGATATCATTTGTGGTAAAATAATAAGCCGTTTCATTCTGCCATCGATATCCAGAAACTACATCCATAGGCTCAAAACCCGTAGCCCTGTAATCCTTCAAATGGACATAACTCAAATCGTTATCGTTTTCGACGATAAGACGAACTACTACCTTATCACCTGCTTCGAGTGGTTGGGAAGGAGAAATCGGCATTAAAACAAGTCCTTGCGACTTTGCTAACCTTTCCACAAATAATTGCTTCTCTATGCGTAAACCCACACTGGAGGCCTCCACTTCATCTATTGGTTTAAAATATTGAACATATAATCCTCCCCAAACTGGAACATCATTAGGATTTTCGATGTGAATCTTCATTATGTTGGAAGTATTCTGAGAATTCATCCATGTTTTTCTGAAATACCCACTACCTGCTTCAATGGATATATCTTCCGTTTCGTTGCCCAAAATATTTTCACCATTAATCATAATTTTTACGGGCTTATTCTCATTCAAAAGAGGTTTCCCATTCAGGAGCAGAGCATAAACTGCCTCAGTTGTAGCTAAGGAGTTTCCCCAGTTTTGAGTTCGTTTTTTGTAAATCAACCATTTTTTCATATGCCCTACATCAGAATGGTAATTTTTGTCGTAGCTAAAGGCTTCTATTATCGACGCCTGGGTTTCCAATTCACCTTCAGCCATCCATCTGTTATTTTTTCGTGCCCAATATAATCCTTTCTCCTCATCGAAAAGAGCCCTGTCTCTTAATGATTTCAAGATTTTCTGGGCCTGTTGATCTTCATGGTTTTCAAAAAAGGATATAGCCAGCAAGGCCTGTGTGCCCAAGGATTGTTTTATCCAGTCGCGTCTGGCCATACCCATATAATAATCCCATGCAGCTTTATATCTTTGAGTAATGGGATAAGTCTCAATAATTAAACTTCTGGTATATAAATATTTAGCCATAATAAAATTTAGTTGGCTTTGATAATTTTTATCTCTTTCTCTGTGCTTGAGCTCTTTCTGGTAGTCCTCCAGCACACGTTGATCGAGATAATCCACCGCAGATGAAAGAAGTTTGTCCAATCCAGCATAATCTTGAATCTGAATAATCTGTTGATGTAAAAGCCTACCAAAACCTTTCACAATTTCCAAAGTAATGAATCTTGAATCGGGCATACCCTCGAACCAACTAAATCCACCATTGGATAACTGCATCTGACTAATCTTCAGAAATGCAGTTTGTAAATCATTGCTCATTTTATTTTCATCGAGAAAATCAGCTAATTGATTTTTAAAGGCAGATTCTGTTTCGGCTTCATTTACCCAGGGAGTTTCGGTGAGAACAATATTCTTTAAATCTTCATTTTTCTGAAGATTCGATTGCAGAGCAGATGGTTGATATTTTTTCCACGCTTGAATAACTGATCGGATAGAAGGATTCTTCTCGATAATGTTTTTCCCTAAGGCATTGGCATAAAATACAGTAAACCAGGCATCCGCCGATTCACGTTCGGGCAAAGACATGGAAGGTAGGGCTTGAAGTACTATCCATGCGGGATTGGTAGTAAACTCGATGGTCATTCTTGACCGAGGATAATGTAATATTTCGGGATGGATGGAAATATCCAAATCAGTAGTTTGAGAAGCAGCGGCAAATAAAGGATAAGTATCTCCAAGCCAGATTTGGTTAGACAACACAGGAATCAAGTCTTCCACAGCATCGCTATGGCTTTCGCACTGTGCCGTCAAGCGATAGCGCAAAACACTAGCGCCCGAAGGAACAGCTATTTTCCATTCGAATTGATCACTTTGACCTGCTTTGGTTGAGAATATCTTGATGGAACTATCGCCTTTCGTAAGATGAAGCGGTTTATCCGAAAGCAAATCGAAAAGTTCAAGACGAATAATGCCATTCAAATCGGTATCGGACATATTAGTGAGTTTTGCTGGGAAAATCAGGGTGTCGCCTTCACGCATAAACCTTGGTGCATTGGCGACTACCATGAGCTGTTTAGTGGTAACTACTTCTTTCTCGATAAATCCAAGTTTCATGTCCTGTGTGTGTGCCAACAATCGAAATCTCCATCTTGTGAGCGATTCAGGCATTTTAAACCTTAATTGAAGCTGTCCATTACTGTCGGTAGTCAAATGAGGCATAAAAAAGGCAGTTTCGCTAAAATCTTTGCGAATCGTTATTTTGGCAAGGTCTGTAGAATCATACACTTGGCCGTAGATTGTCTCTATTTCATCAGACTCCATTGGCTCAACGTTCTGCATCATCAGCTGATTGGTTGATTGTTGAGTTTTCTCCATCGAAACAGCACCTCTTAATATTTTGTTTCGTAAATAAACAGGATAATCAAACCAATCGATCTTATCGAAATTTATTTCCCATACAGGTAAGTGAGGCGTAATGATGTTGTTCAAATAATACCCCCACGTGTTATTTCGAGAATAAATATTCCATCGACTGAAGAAAGAATTGGCTGAGTAAGAGGGAACATTCCAAGCTGAATTTTGAAATGCATCGAGAGATGCATCGTACATATTGGCCAATACTTCCGCAATTGCAGGTTTGTTTTCGGGCCCTTTCAAGGTAATTTGCCAGGTCTCCTCAGCTCCTGGTTCCAATGTCGAACGAAAAGTATGGAGGGCAAATTCGAGCTTCTTATTCGAATAAGGAACTTCTATAGTTTGGGTTTCAAAAAATACATGATTATTCCGAAAAAATAACAAGTTAATGATAAAATTTCCCCTATAACTTTCCATTACAGGTATTTCGATCATTTTTTGCTGATTGCTTAGTTTTATCCAATCCTCAACCATCACACTGTCGGGGAGAGCCACTTGAACAAAGATTCTTGCATTTTTTTCGGATGAACCTAAAATGAAACGAGCCGTTTGTCCTGGTTCGCAAGTAGTTTGTTCGGCAACAAACCAAAAAGGCGTAGGATAGGGAGGCTTGTTATCTTGAGGATTATACAAAACAAAATACCTCTGATTTTCAATTGGCTGGCCGAATGTATCCCTCATATGGATATTAACCCTATAAACCCCAGAAGGCCATCTCTCGAGCTCATTAATTTTTAAAACACTATCTTTCTTTGTATCATAATTTTGTGAAAACATAGTTTCTCCTTCTCCCCATTCATCAAATCTATCTTCATTCTGAAAAGGATAATAAGGGAAGGCTGTTTGGAACATGTTTATGGAGATGACAGGCAAGTCAGGGGCATCAAAGGGTCGAGGGTAATAGATTTTTTTAGGAGAAATCATCTGGTGGATGTTTATGGTTCCGGTGGAGTTCACAGGTTTGCCGGAGAGATTTGTCGAAATGATTCGAAAATTTGCTGAATGATTTTTATTGACCTGAGATGGAACATCCACATCAATGATCATTGCCTGATTCCCAATCGAAAACGAAGTCGCGGCTTCATGAGTTTCGTTGTTGAGATCGATCACAATAGCTTCGATAACGAAACGATAAGCTATTTTAGGATCATTTGCCGATGAAGGATCAGGATAGGCCGTAAAATCAATATCGAAGTAGCCCTTTTCATCTGTTGTTGTGGTTCTATTGCATATTTCGGTTTTTCCTGATGGTATCCAAGGAGACCACCATTTCGATCGTGGATAAGGAGAAAAGGCCGACCTTGTCACTCTGTAGTTTACTTTAGCTTGAGTAATTGGGAACCCACTGTAAGCGATGGCTTTCCCTTTAAGGCTCACTTCCTCACCCAGTTTGTAAACTTTATCGGGGAGCTCAAAACTCACTTCAAAATTCGGCCTTTTGTATTCTTCAACCGAAAAAACAAGGCTTCCATAGGGTGTGACAAGAGAATATGAACCATTCAATCCCGCCGAAGGTAAGGTTATTCTTCCGCTAAACGAACCGAAACGATTAGTCTTATGTGTTTTTTGTTCTATCTGTTTCCCATTAGCGTCAAATAATTGCAAATTGCAGTCTTCATTCACAAGAAGTTGATATTGTTTTCCAATAGTTTCTGTTAAAATGCCTTTATAGTAAAGTGTTTGCCCGGGACGGTAAATTTTTCGGTCCGTGAAAAGATAAACACGCTTGATAGGTGTTTTTACAGGATTATAAATGGTTTGAGGATAAAAATTTTCAAGATACAGTGTATCAGTTTTAGATATGATCTGACAACTGGGTTGGTTGAGCCCCATATGACGCTCGAGCGAGAAATAAGCCATACCTTGCTTATCAGTCTTGGTCTCGTTCACTAAGCGTTTTTCCCATAGTCTGGTAGTAGGTTGGTAATGCTGTTCAAATAATCTTACTGTGGCATCAGCAACCGGATTACCCTGCATTCGATCAACCACATAAACTACTGAACGCTTGTCAGGTAAAGTGCTTGTGGCAGCATTTAGGCGACTAATCCGCAAAGACTGAACCACGAGAATATCTCTTAAGGTATCGAAGTTTTTGCCTGTGCTAGCCAAAATGATATAGCTCCCATTCTCAAGCCCGTCTATAATTATTTCAGTAGAATGTTCCTGTAAATCTCCCGGGTCGATCACCTTCAGGCCAATATTTCGTAAAAACTTTTTAGTGATCAAATCCTTCAGTAAATCTTCATTTCTCATCTTTCCAGATCTTGCCTTTCCCTCATCGTAGCGGTAAATTCGATAGAAAACAGAATCCGTGTTTTTGTAGTGAAATTGAATGAGCATAGGTGATTGAGGTGGAAAAGTGTTTTGACAATAAATCTGAAGATTCGGCTTATAAAGCTCATTCAACAAAGAAGCACAATTTTTTGCTCCCAAAGTTTCTGGATATTTTTTTATGGCATCTCTACAGATAGAAGCAGCTTTTAACAACTCATCTTTATCGTAATACCATTGAGCCAAGCGATAATCGATCAAAGTAGAATGAGGATCTTCGGAATAAATGTTTTTGAGATTTATCAAAGACTTTACATAAAGACTATCTTTATCGCTTAATCCCGTATTTTGATATACCCATTCTATCCTTTCCAAGTCATTGTATATCAAAGGAGGAATGTCTTGATTTTTCAAATGCAATGTAGCAATTTGCCTATAAATCTGCAGGGCGGACTTTTTAAATCCGCTTTCTTGAATCTCGTCTAAATTCACCCTGATAAAAGTACTGGCTGGAGAAAAGAAATCGGGATGATTGGGTTGAAATTCATCTATGGAATGGGTCAGAGCAATGGGTTCATTGCTAAAAAATTCCAAGGCACGATGAGATAATAAATCGAGTAAGGTTGGCATAAAAATCTCGCTACCCCGAGCCGTATCCAAAATGGGGATGAATTCTCTGGCCTTGATTTGGTAGAGTCTTTCAGGGACTAACATTGAAGCAAGATAATAAGCTGCAATCGTATCAGCAAAAGTTTTGGAATCCCACAATCGGAAATCCGATTCTGAACTCTCGCCAATTGTCCCTCTCTCTTTCAATTCCCATTGATGGTTGTTATACCATACATAATAGAGTTCGGCTGTAATACTTTTCAATACTTCCCGTGCTGGAGTTGTGGTTTTACTGATGAGTTTTTTACTGGTTTCTATGGCTTTCAACTCATAATCTTCTTCATATTGAGCCCATAAACTAATACAATAAAGATGTGCTTTTAAAATTTGAGCCGGATTATTTTCGTTTAGGGCTATAGAAAGCAGTTCTTCAGCTAATTTAGCCGCCGAAGCAGGCTGACCTATGTTTTTCAAACTATCTATTTGCGTCCAGTATTCAGAATACCGGTTTTTCTCGGTTTGTTGAGAGCTTGGATGAATTACAGTGGTGGACACACCCATTAAAGCTATCGAAGCCAAGGCAAGTATTAAAAAATATATCTTGGTTCTCATACAATAAAATTTAATAGAAATAAGTACCTACAAAAATTGAGCTAAGATAGGCAATGCGCATCAAAGTGGTTTTGGTTGATGCGAATAAATTGTAATTGTAGCATTTCATTGCCATTGCAAGAATTAAAGAATAAAAAACTAAAGGAAATGATATGAGCAAGACTTCTCTCGAAGCTAAAACCTATATGGTAAAAAAAACTAAAATATCTTTTCAATCTTTCAGATGATATTGGGAGCTCTTGATAAAATGATGAGAGCCATAATTATTCCTTTTGTTTTATTACGAAATAATTTCTAATTTTGAGCAATATGATTTTGAATTATAAACCTCTAAAATTATGAAAACACGAACAGAACACGACACCATGGGGCCTGTTGAGGTGCCTGCAGACAAATATTGGGGAGCTCAGACCGAACGTTCACGTCAGAACTTTCGTATTGGCCCTGAAGGCTCTATGCCCAAACCCATCATAGAAGCATTTGCCATATTGAAAAAGGCAGCTGCTTTGGCCAATTACGAATTAGGGGTTTTGCCCGAAGAGAAATGCAAATTGATAATTGCAGTATGTGACGAAATTCTCGAAGGCAAGCTCGACGATCAGTTTCCACTGGTGATATGGCAAACTGGTTCGGGAACACAGAGTAATATGAATCTGAACGAAGTCATTGCTAACCGAGCCGAAGTTTTAAGAGGAGGGAGCTTGGGCACAGGGAAAACCTTTATTCATCCCAACGATGACGTTAATAAGTCGCAATCGTCGAATGACACTTTCCCCACTGCCATGAGCATAGCGGCTTATAAGGCTCTTGTTGAGATTACTTTACCGGGAGT
>DIEY01000088.1 GCA_002418865.1 Bacteroidales bacterium UBA5762
CACCGGAGGAATTTCTGAGCAATCTCTTCGGGGAGCTGCCCAGGCTCTTCAAGGACGAAAACGAACTGCAAAGGTTATGGAGTAACCCATTGACTCGCAAAACACTCCTGGAGAAGCTGGATGAGGCAGGTTTCCCGAAATCGGACCTGATGGAATTGCAGCAACTGGTCGACATGCAGAAAAGCGATTTGTACGACGTACTCGAATACGTCTTCAATGGCGATTATATCGCAATGACCAGGGAAGCCAGGGTCAAGGCGGCCGAGCCTGCCATTTATAACCTGCTCAACAGTGAGCAAAAAGAATTTATTCAGTTCGTGCTCGACAAATATGTGGAATCGGGCGTCGACGAGCTCGACCAGGAAAAGCTACCCACACTGCTCACAAACAAATACCACTCCCTCGAAGACGCCAAAGAAAAGCTGGGCGAAGTCAAGGAAATCAGCTCCCTGTTTATCGAATTCCAGAAATACTTGTATGAAATGGAGGTGGCTTGAAAAGGGCCATGTTTTAATTCAACAACGCAAACAGGAACTTGAATTTTCAATCTTAATACCCAGGACGAAGGTTTCAGCCAAGCCTTGTTTGAAATAATGAAGAGATTGGTGGATAATCATCAACTTTTATCGGCATAGTTGGAAAAGGTAGAACTTCGACTGACGGAGCTTGTAATTTGCGATTATAGCCCGGAATAAAAGGACCATATTATTGGCTACTGTGGGTCAAGAAATCTTTAGAATCGAAATATGTAGTACTAACCTTTACATTTTACCTATTCTTTTAGTAAACTTGTTTTTTAATAATTCTTTTAGTGGGAATGAATATCATTGGATATAAAGATGCTGACATTTGGAAACATTTTAAGGATGGAGAAGACTGGGCTCTTGTATTCATTTATTCTGAATATGCGGAAAAACTATATAGATACGGCTTAAAATTTACTTCTGAAATTACATATATTGAAGATTCACTTCAGGATCTTTTTGCCGAACTTATCAAAAAACGCAAAAGGCTTGGTAAAACTGATAATATATTTTTTTACCTCATGAAGTCTTATAAAAGAATGCTGTTACGAAAAATACAAACAGAGAAAAAGTTTATCAGTAAAGATTTTTTTGAGAAATATCCTTTTGATTTTACCTGCTCGATAGAACAGCAATATATAATGAATGAGATTTCGGCACATAAATCTAAAATATTATTAAAGGCTTTAAATGATTTAACCCCAAGGCAGAAGGAAGCTATTTATCTCAGATATACCAAAGAGATGAATTACGTTGAAATCGCCGAGCTTATGGAAATTAGTCTAGAAGCCTGTCGCAATTTAATTTCCAAAGCAGTTTCAATATTACAGAAATTGATCTCAAAAGATAATATAGATTCTCTTATGTTATTTATACTTCTTCATAAAAAATTCCAATAGTAGTTGTCTTTATATTACAGATAAACAAGTAGTTAAAACAACATTGAAAAAATAAAACAAAAAAGCCTTGTTTTTTTGATGATGTTTTTTGTCCTCATGTCTTTTATATATATTCAACATGAGAAGCATGAAATACGCTGAATTTTTAAAATATACTATTACTGATTTTGTACTTGATGAAGATTTTATAAAATGGGTGCAACACCCATCCCAGGAAACCAATGATTTTTGGAGTGCGTTTATAAAAGAACATCCTGAAAAGAAGCAAATAGTAGATGATGCCATTTATTTTATAAAGTCAATCCGGGCCATTGAACCAGATATTTCACGATCCAGGCTTGAACAGATTCTTGATCGAGCTAAACAGGCTGATCCTCCAAAGAATATATATTTTGGCAGAATACTTAAAATTGCCGCTATTTTTTTATTCCTGGTGTCAATTGGTGCCTTGTTGTATTATAACCAAAGAACAACAAAACCCTTTCCTATTGAATATATAACAGAAGGCACATTTGAAAAAGGCAGAATTATCTTACCTGATGGAACCATAAGTGAATTTGAAACTGAACAAACCCATATCCAACAGAAGGCAGATGGAGAATTAACAATAAACAATGATACAGTTATATTGAAAGATAACCTGGCTGGAAATGAAGAGCACTCGCTGGCGCATGTTATCATTCCTTATGGAAAACGTTCAGAAATAACATTGGCTGATGGAACCAGAATTTGGTTAAATGCAGGAAGTCAATTGTCTTATCCTCTAAGCTTTACCGGAAGTACAAGAGAGGTGTATTTAGCGGGAGAAGCATTTTTTGAAGTAGAATCAAATCCCAATATGCCTTTTTATGTAATAACAAATGATTTAAAAATCAGAGTGACCGGAACACGTTTTAATGTTACATCTTATCCAAATGACCAAACAGCCCAGGCAATACTACTTTCAGGAAAAATCGGGGCAACCAGAAATAAAAGATTTGGACGTTCAATTGATGTTAATCCAGGTGAATTAATTGAATACAGGAAATCAGATGGAAACTTTACTTTGGAGAACGTTGATGTTGAACTCTATTCCTCGTGGATAAATGGGTACCTGGTTTTTGATGATGAGCCAGTTGGAAATATATTTAAGAAACTGGAACGATACTATAACAGAAGGATTTTAACTGATAATATCGGTGAGCAAATAAGATTTACCGGAAAACTTGATTTGGCCGATAACCTAGAGAAGGTACTGAACTTTATTGCTTTTTCAGCATCCTTTTCTTATGAAATCGAAAATGAAACAATCATGATAAAGCAAAAATATTAAACAATATATATATGGAATAAAGAAAAAGGACCAAAAAAAAACCGGGACGAGCTACCAACAAGATCCCGATTTTAAGTGAATTCAAGTTAATTAATTAAATTCAAAACTAAATTATGAAAAAAAAACCAAGTGAAGGAGTTTTATTGAAAAACCTTCAAAAAACTATGCGAGTTATGCGATTAATTATTTTGTTGTCATTAATTAATTCAGCATTGGCATTCAGTGTCAACACTTATTCCCAAAACACACATTTTACTTTAAACCTTACGAATGCTACGGTTAAAGAAGTGATAAAAACCATTGAATCGCAGAGTGAATTTTTGTTTTTCTATCAACTACAGCAGGTTGATCTTAACAGAAAGGTTTCAATAAAAGCGAATGATGAAAACATTGGGAGTATTCTTGATCAGTTATTTGAAGGTACAGACAATGTTTATGTGATTGAAGACAGGCAAATTGTGATTGGATATGAGGAGAAGGAAATTGTAAAAGAGATTCAACCTCTCAATAAAAGGATTGAATCAGTCATTTCACAACCCCAACAAAAAGAAATTACCGGTATGGTCAAAGATAATGGTGGGTTAACATTACCTGGTGTTTCGGTAATTGTCAGAGGCACAACCATTGGTACAGTTACCAATGCCAATGGGGAATTTTCACTCCATATCCCGGCAGATGCCCAGGTCTTGCGGTTTTCATTTGTAGGAATGAAAACACAAGATGTTCCTATCGGTAACAGAACCACAATTAATGTGGTAATGGAAGAGGAAGCCATTGGAATTGAGGAGGTAGTTGCGGTTGGTTATGGTACCATGAGAAGGAGTGATTTGACAGGATCAGTTGCAACAGTTAAAGTAGATGAACAGCAAGCATCACAGACCACATCGGTTGATAAACTTTTACAAGGCCGGGCAGCCGGTGTTTTTGTAAATTCCGGAAGTGCGGCGCCGGGTGGAGCGGTAAATGTGCGAATAAGAGGAGCCAGTTCGTTTAGTGGAGGGAGTGAACCTCTATATGTAGTTGATGGAGTTATTATAAATACGGCATCCCAGGACGTTGACAATTCTCTGAGGGCAGGAACAAATCCTGGTAACTCCTATCAGGAAGCACAAAATGGATTGACGGCAGTTAACCCTCAGGATATTGAAAGCATTGAGATTCTGAAAGATGCATCGGCTACAGCCATTTATGGTTCCAGGGCTGCAAATGGGGTGGTAATTATAACCACAAAACAAGGCAAGTCTGGAACGGCGCAAGTTCAATACATGTCAACAGTGGAAGTGTCAAAAGTAAGCAAGATGCTTCCTATGCTAAGTGGTGAAGAGTTTGCAACTTTCAGAAATAGAACAGAAGAGATGCTGGGAAGAGCTGCTATGTATTCTCTTGATACAATTCAACCGATTGATTGGCAAGAAGATATTTACGGTATAGGAATTACGACCAATAACAGGGTAAATATTAGTGGCGCGAGTGACAAAATGAATTATTTCCTTGCTGTAGGGTATTTAGACAATAAAGGCGTCATTTCCACAGCAGGCCTGACCCAATCTGACCTTCGTTTTAATTTTTCATATGATGTTTCGAAAAGTTTTAAGGTAAGTTACAAGGGTGGCCTGATTTACAGGACAAACTCCATGACCCAGTCTACGGAACAAATGGGAAGTGCCAGCAACAGCATAATACGTTCAATATTTGCAACAGCACCATTGTTGGGAGATCAGACTGAAGCAGAATTCAGTCAGGAGATAGAAGGACCCAGAAAATGGCTAAAGGAATACGATGACATAAGCAAAGAACAAAGAATTACTCAGTCTTTGTCGGCAGACTATAAGATTACCAATTCATTAACTTTTACTGTTTTAGGGGGAGTTGATTTAAGGGTGAAGGATCGGCACCGGTGGTTTGGAAAAAGTCTTGGACAAGGGAAAAATGCCAATGGCCAATTGGGATATTCCTTATTGAAAAATTATACATACAATACGCAAGCACTATTAAATTATACCGAAACGTTTGGTGAACACAGGCTGAATGGAACCATAGGCATAACCTATGACAGAAGCAACATCGAGAATTCATATACAGTGAATGAAGATTTTTGGACAGAAGAACTTCGTATTCACGGAATGGGTGTTGGGGCAAGAGTACTTCCATTCACAGAGGAATTTACTGGTTCATCAATACTTTCAGGATTGACAAGATTAGTGTATAGTTACAACAATAAATACATTATCACTGCCACTGCCCGGGCAGATGGCAGTAGCAGATTTGCCGAAGGGAACAAGTGGGGATACTTTCCATCAGTTGCTTTGGCCTGGCGTGCTTCTGATGAAGAAGCAATTAAAAATTTGAATATTTTCTCGAATCTTAAACCTAGATTCGGTTTTGGGATGACCGGTAACCAGGCCATAAGCCCATATTCTACGTTAACCCGATTCAGTCCATCATATTATGCATCGGATAGCGAAGCTGTTATTGTTGGTGCAAAACCTTCAATCATTGCGAACAAGGAATTAACTTGGGAGTCAACCACCCAATTCAATGCAGGAGTGGATATGGGGTTTTTTGATAACAGGTTAACAGTGGTTGCTGACGTATATAAGAAGAACACCAAAGATTTGCTGCAACAAATGAGCTTGCCTACCTCTACCGGCTTTTCCAGCATGTGGGTAAACAGAGGTTCAATTGAAAATAAGGGGCTTGAACTGGCGATAGATGGTGTAATTTTAGATGGAGGTTTTAAATGGAATGTGGGTGGAAATATTGCATTTAACAGAAATAAGATTGTGGATATTGGCCTTCCTGAAGGTAAATTTGGGAATATGACGTTAAAGGCATTTTTGGGTAAAGATGTTGCTGGTGGCAGTGAGTTTAAGATGCCAGCCAATATTTTCGCAGAGGGACACCCAATGGCAATGTTTTTTGGTTATCAGACAAAGGGTATATATCAGGAATCAGATTTAACAAAAGAACCATTGACACTGGCAGGAGTTCCATTGCAACCCGGGGATATTTATTTTGTGGATCAGAATAATGATGGGAATATAAATGATGCCGATAAGGTAATTATTGGCAATCCCAATCCAAAGTTCACTTATGGACTTACAACAGATTTTAGTTATAAAAGATTCTCCCTGTCAGTTTTCATAAATGGTGTTTATGGCAATCAGATTGCAAACGGCAATAAACTTAAAATTGAAGATACCCAAGCCGGTTTAAACATATCTAAAGAAGCATATTATAATGCATGGTCGCCTGAACAACCAGGGAATAGCTACCCCAGGTTATTATATAAAAATGGCTGGTTTACAGATCGCATTCTTGAAGATGGAAGTTATCTAAGATTAGGAATGGTAACCTTAGGCTACAGGCCCGATGTCAAGAACATTGGATTTTTAAGTGGATTGGAGCTTTACGTTACAGGGAAAAACCTTTATACATTAACCAATTACTCAGGATATGACCCTGAAGTAAACAGTTTTACAAATGACCCATTGCGTACAGGTGTAGACTGGAGTTCTTATCCTCAGACAAGATCTTTTATTTTTGGAATAAATGTTTCATTTTAATTAAAAGAACATAAACATGAAAAATTTAAAATATATAGCCTTAAGCATTATCATACTTCTTCAAGCGTCATGCGATAGTTTGATTGAAGAAGAGCCTCGGGGATTTATCAATGACCAGACATTATTTGACACAGAGGAAGGGGCTCAGGCAGCCTTGATTGGCTGTTATGAAGGAATATCGACATACTATTATTTTGGTGTTGCCTATAC
>DIEY01000013.1 GCA_002418865.1 Bacteroidales bacterium UBA5762
TTAAATCAATAACACAGTGAAAAAACATCTCATAACTTCATTTTCAGCCGTAATATCAGCCAGCTTGCTAATACTGATATACGTTGGCTGTGATAAAGTAGATGCCCCTTATCTTGAACATACACAGACCTATCTCGATACAGCTCAGACATCAGATACAACCTACAAAAAAATTGTATTGCTCGAAGATTTTACCGGGCATAAATGTGTAAATTGCCCTGAAGCCGCTCAACTGGCAAAGAATCTTCAATTAGCCCACACTAATCAAATCGTTTTAATAGGTATTCACGCAGGATTTTTCGCAGTACCCGATCAATCGGGTCTATATACAGCTGATTATCGTTGTCCCGAAGGAACTTCATTAAACGATTACTTCAACATTATGCAATATCCTACCGGGATCGTCAATCGAAAAGCTTTCGAAGGAAAAATAAGGCTTTTACCCACAAGTTGGGAATCGGCTATTAATGCGGAATTGCAACAAGACCCCGTTGCATTCATCCAAATCGAAAATATATATAACCCTCAAAATCGTAATCTTCAAATTAAAACAGATATTAAAATTCTTCAAGATCTTGAAGGAGAATATTCTTATACACTTTATTTGATCGAAAATCATCTTACTTCTGCTCAAAAAAACAATAATGCATCAGTAGGGCCTGTACCTGATATAATCGACTATATACACAATCATGTGTTAAGAACTTCTATCAATGGGATTTGGGGAGAAACCTTATTGCCAATAAATGGTTTTGTAAAAGGCGAGAACATACAATTGGTGCATAACCTGGTAGTTAGCCAAGAATGGAATGCTGCTCAATGTCAAGTAGTTGCCTTCATAAGCAAATCTGATAGCCATGAAGTTATACAAGCCGCAGAAAAAAGCATAGAATAAAACACATTTTGTCTTTAATTGTTATATTTTCCAACAGTTTACGAACATTAGAACAATAGTATGAATAGAAGATTTATTGTAATTCTTTTGGGGTTTATAGTTTTTTTAGGTCCATTTTCACAAAATTATGCCCAGATACTTGATCCCGTAAAATGGAGTTTTTCATCACAAAGAATAAGCTCCGATGAATTCGAATTGAATTTTACTGCCAAGATCGAGAAGAACTGGCATCTATATTCGCAATATATACCTGAAGGAGGGCCCATTCCGACGACGTTTACCTTTGAACCTTCTCCCAATTACAAACTGATAGGCAAGACTATCGAGCCTAAGCCGCATAAAATGTTTGATCGGAATTTTGAAATGGAGGTGCAATATTTTGATGGACAGGCTGTTTTCAAGCAAAGGATCAAATCACTTACTCAGCAAAGCTTTAATGTTAGAGGAACGGTTGAGTTTATGGCATGTGATGATTCTCGCTGTATACCGCCTGTGGAGGTCGATTTTGATTTTGCTTTATCAGCTTCGCCTGAATCGGATCAAGCTATTGTTGGCATCCAAAATACAGAAACCACACCCAAAGAAAATGTTGATTCAAGCACAGCATCAATTGCCAAAATTTATAACTCAACTCCTCTTACCGATACTTCTACTTTAAGTGCGTCTCCTTCAAAAGAAGAGGCAGAAAGCTCCGGCTTATGGGTATTCTTTTGGATATCTTTTCTTGGAGGATTAGTTGCTATCTTAACTCCCTGCGTTTTTCCCATGATTCCGATGACTGTGAGCTTTTTCATGCATGATGAAGAAAACAAGAAAAAAGCGAGACGTCAGGCATTTATTTATGGTTTGAGTATCATTCTCATTTATACAATTGTAGGAACTATAGTGGCTCTGACTTTAGGTCCAAATTTTGCAAACTTCCTTAGCACTCATTGGCTGCCTAATTTGTTCTTTTTTATCATTTTCATGGTCTTTGCTGCTTCTTTCTTTGGAGCTTTCGAGCTTACTCTTCCCAGCTGGATGGTGAATAAAGCCGATCAGAATGCTGAAAAGGGTGGATTCTTAGGTCCATTTTTCATGGCATTCACCCTTGTTCTGGTATCTTTTTCATGCACTGCCCCAATTGTAGGTACAATCTTAGTGGCCTCGGCCAGTGGAGAAATTCTTAAACCTATTATCGGAATGGTGGGATTCGGCTTGGCTTTTGCTCTTCCATTCACTCTTTTTGCCCTATTCCCTTCATGGTTGAGTTCTTTGCCTAAATCGGGCGGTTGGCTCAATTCAGTTAAAGTAGTGTTGGGTTTTATCGAAGTGGCCTTTGGATTAAAATTTCTCAGCGTGGCCGATCAAACTTATCATTGGGGCATTCTTGACCGCGAAATTTATATCGCTATCTGGATAGTCGTATTCACTTTAATGGGATTTTATCTTTTGGGTAAAATTCGCTTTAAACATGACGATGAAGTCCATCATATCGGAGTAGGCCGCTTAACTCTCGTGATCGCAACTTTCTCTTTCGTAATTTATTTACTACCCGGAATGTGGGGTGCACCCCTCAAAGCACTCTCAGGTTATTTACCTCCTCAGTCTTCACACGATTTCGATTTAAATCAAATCATCAGAGAAAATGTAAGCGCTAATTTTAATGCACTCCCACGAATAAATGCCACGACAACCCCGTCAGAACAATGCGATAAACCTAAGTATGCCGACATCTTCCATTTGCCACATGGACTCGAAGGATATTTCGATTATGAACAAGGTTTAGCTTGCGCAAAAAAATTAAATAAACCCATTTTCATCGACTTTACTGGTCATGGCTGCGTAAATTGTCGCGAAATGGAAGCTCGTGTATGGTCCGATCCAAAAGTTCTACAAAGACTGAGAAATGATTTTGTAATCATCGCTCTGTATGTTGACGATAAAACTCCTTTACCTGAGGATGAATGGGTAGTATCATCTTACGATGGAAAGGTAAAAAAAACAATAGGTAAAAAATATGCCGATTTTCAAATTTCAAGATTCAACGTGAATGCTCAGCCTTATTACGTCATCTTGGACACCAACGGCCAACCTTTGATCCCGCCTAAGGCGTATGATTTGAATATCGATAATTTTATTAGCTTTCTCGAAGCAGGCAAACAAGCTTTCTACAAAATAAATTGAGATGATCCTGACTTTGTAAAATTTACCTCAAAGATGATTCTCAGTTTTCTGAGAGCTTGTGGTGTCTTGTCCTTTAATGAATTTATCTTACTCTACCACTCGAATGGATAACTGTTGAAATAGTAAAACAACATGTCCTTTATATATTATAGCAATTCTCCAATAGCAAAAGCTAAAATGACTTACTAATGAGCTTCAAAATGTTTCATTATCAAGGCAGTATAATCTACCAATAATTGCTCGTACAAGGAAGAAAATCCATATTTTTTTGACTTTTAATAAAGAGATAGCAGCCTACTTGCATAGCTATACCTTCACCGATTCTATAAATTTATCTTTTCC
This sequence comes from Bacteroidales bacterium UBA5762, assembly GCA_002418865.1. Classification (GTDB taxonomy): domain Bacteria; phylum Bacteroidota; class Bacteroidia; order Bacteroidales; family TTA-H9; genus TTA-H9. The sequence goes on from DIEY01000013.1 coordinate 3,404, forward strand.
GATAATCCTGTTAAACTCGAAAAACAACTGCTTTCGAAAAACTCATCAAATCAAGTCTTTATATTAAGCCTTAGCAGGTATTACTTTATACTCAGGTGTCACTAATAGATGAGCTAAAGGTTTCAAGGCTTGAACCATTTTATGTTCTTGCTCGAGTACTCGTGCACGATATTCATTTTCGGGCTCTTTTCCTCTAACAACCTGGGCTTTTTTTGTTTCGTGATAAGTGAGTTCTATAAAAACATTCAAGTGAGTGCCTTCGGTTTTTATGGCGTAAAGTCCATCAATAATTAAAGCATCAATTGGGTTAAAATCGGTGATCAATTGATCGACTTGTTCGGTAATTAAATCTACGCATGGCATGGTGGCTATCTTACCTTGCCTAAATTCATCTATATTTCGATAGATGCTATTCCAGTCGTATTCATTGTACCCAACCACAGTTTCTATTCCGTGCTGCATTCTCCATTCTTTGCGCTCCAAAGGATGAATACGATAGTAGTTATCGCTATGCAGTATCTTGGTAAGAATGCCATTTGCTCTGAGTTCTTTTGCCAGCACATGCGAAAGTTCCGACTTTCCACCACCCGATTCTCCACTTATGGCTATAATCATCTTGGGCTGACGAATTTCGAGCACCTTCTGCAAAATACTTGCAGCTGCCTCACGATGCATATCCGTAATTAATAATACGTCTCCTAACATTTTCTCTTGTTTTACAAGACAAAAATAAGGTACTTATCTATATTCTACAACTCTCAGAATTGAACAAGCTTATTAATGAATTTAATACAAAACATGAAAAACCACTTTACCTTTTGAATTAAATTCGAGAGTTGGTGCAGGGACTTTAATAATATTCAAGGTTTCGAGAAATAGCTTTAAAAATTTCGATTTTGTTTTAATACGCCTTAAATCGATATCAGGCGAGATGAAAAATCTGCGGTAGCGTTCTATATCGTTTCTATCATGTAAAACTCCGTTCTCATCGGTCCATATATTGTTAAAACCTCCGTACATATTGGCTGCTCCGTAACCAAGGGCTAAATTCAGCCATTTAGGTTGTCCAAACGACAGTCCGAATGAAGCAGGATTAATGCTCAGCCAAACGTTTAATGCATTATAATCTTTCAGCAAGCGTTCTGGAAGGGTTGTTCCATAAAGATCGTGAGCTCTTTGAGTGAGTTCGCCTTTGGGATAATCAGGGAAATGATAATTGATTTTTAATCGCATTCGTTGCTCATTCCATAACACTTCCTGTGTAGTCATCAAAGCAGAGCCCAAAAAATTGGCCGCTATATCACTCCATGAAGCTCCCCATTTGGCTGAGAAACCATCGAAAACTTCAATGGTATTTTGTAACATAAAGGCCGTTATTCCAGCATATATTGCTGCAGACTTCGGTTTCATTCCCGCCCAGCGAAAAACATGCTGAAGATAATAAGCCTCTAAATAGGGTGTAACGGCGTGTCCCGCCTTATCTATTTGTAACCATTCTTTAGAATCATCAAAAAAATGAAATGATGACCGAGGATACCCCTCATACCATAAATAATTCAAACCAACGAGTGTTGCTCCATACAGCAAAGTCCCTCCACCAACAATGTACTTCATTCTTTGAGGATTATATTCGCTTGCAGGTTCCCACCAATGACTCGATTTAACAGTATCTTCCTCATTGATGACATTTTCTTGAAAGTATAAAGAATCATTTAAAACATAAGAGTATGAAATGGTAGGGGGAAAAAATATCAAGATAATAGCAAGGTAGTTAAGCTTTGGCACTCTTGTCCTTTAATTAGGATGATGAGCCAAAAGTAGTGAATTTATAATAAAAAAAGAGCCCCAACTGAAGGGGCTCTCATAAATCACCAAAAGCATTATGAAATTTTAATCTGGCGGGAAGGTTTCTCTTTGGCTTCTTCTCTCTTGGGGATGTGTATGTTGAGAATACCATCCTTATGAGAAGCCGAAATTTTATCAAAATCTACAATGTCGGGAAGCGTAAAGCTTCTTTCAAATGCCGTATAAGAGAATTCCCGCCTACGATAGTTTTTCCCTTCATCTTCTTTCTTCTCTTCTTTTTCGGATGAAATGGTCAAAACATTATTGTGAACATCTATTTTGAAATCTTCCTTAGATAAGCCTGGAGCAGCTACCTCAATTTCGAATGCTTCACCACTTTCGGCAATGTTTACAGCAGGAATATCAAATCCTATTGATTTCCCAAAGAAATCCGATAATAAGTTCTTGCCAAAGAATTCATCTGATAATGAAGGGAATAACAGCGAATTACGTAATGTGGGTAACATTTCTCAATCCTCCTTTCTTTTTTATTTTTTTAATTTCACTTTGCTCTACTCAAAATTTATTCCAACCCTTTTCTGGAGGTTTAAAATTCATTTTATATGACAAAGTATCGCATTTTATGGCCAAAAATCAAAAAATTTCTGACATTTTGTCTTATTTCCAGAAAAAAATTAATATTGCAGAAAATTTTACTGCTTTATCAGTTTAAAAGCATTAAATCCTGATGGATAAGATATTTGAAGAATGTAAAGCCCTGATTTTAATTCTCTCAATTGTTCAGTAAGATAGAAATAGGTATGATATCCGTTGAAAACTTTTTGCTGTAATAGTTTACCCTGAGTATTTAATAATGAAACGGTAATGTACTCGTTGGTTCTCATCTCGTTCTTAATCATCAGTTTGTCAAAGAAAATCGTTGGGTAAACAATGAAACGATCATGAATGGGAAGTTCATTTTCACCCACGGAGAGGGTTTGTGAAGCAGCCAAGAAATCGGGTATGCCATAACCCAATAAAGAATCTGGTTGATGAGATTGAGAAGCAGTTTCCATCACAGCGTTCATAAGAGACATGTTATTATTATTCAAATGAGCCTGCCATAAACATGCCATGCATCCAGCTATTAAAGGAGAGGAAAAGGAAGTACCACTTCCATAGGTTACGTTGCCATAAACATCAACTACGGCAGTACCTTGTCCCATGGCAGCCACATTAGGTTTGATACGGCCATCGTAAGTTGGGCCTGTTGAACTGAAGGAAGCATAATATCCCCAACGGTCAACTGCACCAATGCTAAAAACGCTGTCCCCATCAGCTGGGGCTCCAATGTAATGCCATGTAGAACTGCCACTATTACCTGCACTGTTGACTACTATCATACCTTTTATTGCGGCTATATCGGCTCCTCTAGTAGAAATAGCAGTATTTCCGTCCATATCGACATAGGTATGATTTTGAGAAGGATCGTCAAAAGTGGTATATCCCAAAGAGGAGTTAATGATATCTGCTCCTATGCTATCGGCTAATTCGGCCCCTGTTACCCAATTGTATTCCTCAATGACGTATTCCGAAGCATCATCTTCGGTGCGAATAAGATAGTACAAAGCATGAGGAGCAGTGCCAACCATTTGGTCAGGAAGATTTGCCCCCATGATAGATAAAACATAAGCCCCATGAGGACTAATGTTCTGTGAGAAAATATCATTCCCATACTGAACGATATCTCTGTAACCCAAAATTCTTTCTTGTATCCAAAGGCTATCAAAGGCAGGATTTACATTTACCGAGTTAAAACCTGCATCCAGCAAAGCAATCATCATCTCATCGCCTTGGTATCCCATTTTGTGCAATTCATCTCCTTTAACCATGTGTATTTGTGTGTAAGCTTCCCCATAATTTAAATCATATGCCATATTCGATGATTTTGTGTGTAAAGACATCGATCTACCATTGATTTCATTGCTCATGGGATAATAATTTTCGAAAAGAATCTTATTAACTGGTCGAATGATATGGGTTTTGCGTTTCATCTTTTCGACTTTACTCACAAATTCAAGTTGTTCCACTTGTTCGACCAGTAAAGGATCCTCAGTCTGAAACACTACAAAATTGAGCCACTTTGAGGCATTCAAAACCTGCACCCCAACTTGTGCAATTTGTTCGATATATTGTGGAGTTACAGGCAAATCTCTTTCATCTAAAGGAATATTGTAACGTGCTCTTCGATCCAGAGCTCTTTGAGAAAGAAATTCCGAAGGATTCGATAAACTATATGGATTGTTGGCTTTATTCGACAACCACGCAACATATTTTTGAGGAGCAATCTGAGGGAAAGCACTTGAAGTGGCTATAATTAGAATGAATAAAAGCAGAAGTCGACGTGTCTTCATAATTAGTCATGGGGTTATAATTGATGATAAAGATAAGCTCGCATAGCAAGAATTCATCTTTTAAAAACTGAAAGGGCAAAGTTAAGATTTTCTATACAGACATAAAAAAACCGGCGCGTATCCCTACGCACCGGAAAAAAGTAATCAAAATTACTTAAACAACAAAAACAATTAGTAGGTAAAGAGAGTTTAGTTTGGTTTGGTATTACCAGGTATTAACCTGCAACAGCTAAAAAGAATACGCAACTATCATACCATAATATAAAATTCATTCAAAACCAGTAAAAAAGATGAAATACCTCAACTCATAAAGGAACTTCATCCTTCCGAAAATGAAAACTCATTCTGAATATTGATGTGATTTGCCAAATATTAAATATTGATTAACAATAATTTAATAAAAATTTAAATTTTTTAGCCGAAATCGGATAATTATCCATTTTTGTACAGAGAAAGTATTTACTTAATATAAGGTTGAATCGAAAAATTGATTAAACCCGTAAAAATTTCTGATTTCATCGATAGAGAATCGATTGGTAGGGGTATTGTAAAGAGTGTATCGCAATTGTAATGAATAGAATCTGTTTCATTGACTTTTTGATTTTCTTTAAAGAAGGTCCATTGCAGCCATCCCGATTTATTGTCCTGAATCACCAGATGTACTTCGATTTTCTCGGCATTTATCAAAATCTTATAGCCTGTATCAATAGAATAGTAGCCTGTATTAAAGTTAAAAATAAAAATGGAATCGAGATTAACCATCTCAGCTTGGAGGTCGTAGGCATATTGAGAAGAATTTTTCTCTTTGGAACATGAGGAGACCATGACCAATCCTGTAGTTAAAGCCACTATCATCAAATACCAAAAAAATTTTTTCATTTTAACTACGAGTCGAGCTTACAAAATTACTTATTATCATAATAGGGAATCATGAAGTAAGTGAGAGGCCAAATGCAGAAGACAAACATCTACCGTCTTCAAAGCTAGTATTATTTTATGAAAATATCATCTATGAGTTTAGTTTCATTTAATTTAAAATTGACGGTTAAATGAACTCAATATTTTCGTTTTTGGTGATTTTTTCGCAATAATGACATAACAAGCGAAGGTCTTCTTTATCAACAACCTTAAAGCGTGTACGTACCTGTTCATGATTGGTAATACATTTCGGATTGAAGCATTTAACAATTCCTTCGACAAAATCGGGGATTTCAGCTTGTTTTTTCGAGATGATTTCGAAATCGCGTATTTCTATTAAGGTTGCATGAGGCGCAGCGAGAGCTATCTTATTGATTTCAATATCATCGAAAAATTTATCTCTCACTTTGATAATGCCTTTTTTGCCATACTTTTTGCTGTCGAGATTCATTCCAAAGAGGACTTGAAGGTCGGTGTTGATAAGGTTAAGGATGCGCATTACCTGAATGACGGCGTAGGAAGGAATATGGTCGATAACGGTACCATTTTGTATGGCTGAAACTATTAGTTCTTTTCGAGTTTCGGATTTCATATTTGCTTAAATATTTTAAAGTGTGAAATAAAATTTTAGTGAATCAGGCAAGGCCAAGAATAGAAGCAATCAAGGCTTGGCGCACATAAACCCCATTAAGAGCTTGTTTAAAATAATAAGCGCGGGGGTCGGCATCCACGTCTATGCTAATTTCGTTAACTCTGGGCAAAGGATGGAGAATCTTGAGGTTTTCTTTCGAGCCTTCGAGCATTTTTTTAGTCAAGGTGTAGGAATTTTTTACTCTTTCGTATTCGATAGGATCGGCAAAACGTTCGCGTTGAATGCGTGTCATGTAAATAATATCTACTTTGGGAATGACTTCTTCTAATTGGGTATATTGGTAATACTTAAGATTGTTGGATTTTATGTGCATTTTGACGGCACTGGGTAATTTGAGCTCTTCAGGGGAAACCAGATGAAAAGTTGTTTGGAAGTTTGATAAGGCTATAACATTGGAGTGAACCGTACGGCCATATTTCAAATCACCCACGAAAGCGATATCGAGATGATCGAGGGTGCCTTGAGTTTGTCGGATAGTAAAAAGATCGAGAAGGCATTGAGTAGGATGTTGATTCGAGCCGTCGCCAGCATTGATGATAGGAACACTGGCTACCTCACTTGCCCATCGGGCTGAGCCTTCTATAGGATGACGCATGACTATAAGATCGGCATAGTTACTTACTGTGCGAATAGTATCGGCCAGACTCTCGCCTTTAGATGTACTACTAACCGCTGCATCGGTAAAACCAATTACACGGCCTCCAAGGCGATTGACTGCACTCTCGAAACTCAAGCGGGTTCGGGTACTGGGTTCAAAAAATAAGGTGGCCACTACGTAACCCTCTAAAATCTTTTGATGTGGATTTTGTTCGAAATAAGTGGCAAGGTCTAATATCTGAAGTAATTCTTCTTTGTTAAAATCATTAATCGAAATCAGACTTTTATTTTTCATGTTCATGGTTAATGTTTATTTTTTCGCTTCAAATTTAACTGCAAAAATCAAGTAATTACAAAATTTAAATCACAAAAAAAATCCCCGCATTGGCGGGGATTTTCATATATCAACAGCATGCTTTGGGTGATTTGCCCTTAAGATGATGTTGTTCGAGAAATGATATTAAGAGTTCTTCCAGATTGGGATGCCCAATTTCTTGAAGATCATAACCGATTTTTATTGTTGGCTTCTTGATTTTAATTACTCTGTTGAGGTCGATAGGAGTACCAATAATAACGACTTCGGCAGGAGTATTATTGATAGTAGTTTCGAGGTCTTTAATTTGTTGTTCACCGTATCCCATAGCAGGAAGCAAAGTGCCTATATTGGGATACATACGGAAAGTATCGGCAATTTTGCCGACTGCATAAGGACGAGGATCGATTAGTTCGGAGGCTCCATATTTTAAGGCGGCAACTACACCGGCTCCAATTTTCATTTCTCCATGTGTAAGAGTGGGGCCATCTTCCACTACCAAAGCCTTCTTGCCTCTAATGAGTTCAGGATGCTCGACGGTGAGGGGAGAAGCACCATCAACAATTATGGCCTTGGGATTGATGCGGGCTATATTTTGACGTACGGTTAGAATATTTTCGTTACAGGCTGTATCTATTTTATTGATAACGATGATGTCGGCTATACGGGCAACAACTTCGCCAGGATAATAAGAAACTTCGTGACCCGGGCGGTGAGGGTCGGCAACGCCAATCATAAGGTCGGGCTTATAAAAAGGAAAATCATTATTACCACCATCCCAAAGTATGATGTCGCAGCCATTGGGGTCATTTTCGGCTGCTCTTAAAATTGCTTCATAATCAACTCCAGCATATATAACATTTCCCCTAACCACATGTGGTTCGTATTCTTCCATTTCTTCTATGGTGCATTTATAACGTTGGAGATCTTCGATGGTAGCAAAACGTTGTACCTTTTGTGCAACCAGATCGCCATAAGGCATAGGATGACGTACGGCTACTACCTTTAGACCATGTTTCATCAGAATTTCGATAATACGGCGGGAAGTCTGGCTTTTTCCACATCCTGTTCGTGTTGCTCCAACAGCTATGATAGGTTTTGTGCTCTTAAGCATGGTTTCGTTAGGACCTAAAAGCATGAAATTAGCTCCAGCAGCATTTACAATGGCCGAAAGCCCCATAACACGCTGATAAGGAACATCACTATAAGAAAATACACAATCTTGTACATTGAGCTCCTGTATCAAATTCGGGAGGTTCTGTTCGGCTAGGATAGGAATGCCATTCGGATAAAGGTCTTCCCCAGCCAGTTGAGGAGGATATTTTCGACCATCAATGTCAGGAATTTGAGCGGCTGTAAAAGCTACTACATTGTAAGTACTGTTACCACGGAAAAAAGTATTAAAATTATGAAAATCGCGGCCTGCAGCACCAATAATGATTACATTTCGTCTCATAAAATATTTAATTTGGGGTTTGTTTCTTCTCCACTTGGCAAAATTAGAGCTTTAGATGATGCTAGCCAAATTTCTACTATATGAAATTTATTGAATCAAATTATAATTAATTACTAATCAGAGAAGAAAAGCAATCATCTGTTTTTTAACTATATTTATAATTAGTTGAATCACAGTTTTCTAATTTTTATTAATGGTTTTCTTGGGGTTAGTCTGAATGATTGGGTTTCTTGACATTTTCTCATTATTCTTATGAAAAATGTTCGTTCAACAACTGAAGAATTTCATAAAAAATCAACATTCATATAAAAATTTTTATCTTTGTTTGTTAAATAACCAAAACACTTAAAACGATGAAAAGGATCATATTGTTATTAGGATTTGCCATCATTACCGCTCAAGGGTTCTCACAAATCTCATTCGGACCTAAAATTGGAGTCAACCTCAATCGTTTATCCACCGACTTCAATCAAACGATTACCGACATTAAAAATGAAAGCAAAACGGGTTTACAGATTGGAGCCTTCTTAAGGATAGGAGGGAAAACTTATATTCAGCCTGAACTTTTATATTCTTCCAGAGGAGGGAAGTTTACGGGTATTCCTAAGGGTTCAACAGATGAATCGGAATATACCTATTCAATAGATGCTATTGATATTCCTATTTTGGTGGGTAGCAAGGTCCTTAACATGCCTTTTGTAAAACTTAGAGTATTTGCTGGGCCTGTAGCTTCCTTCTTTCTTGATAAGGAAATGAAAATTGATGATATAAAAGATGAACAGGAAGTAATGAAGGATTGCGCTTGGGCTCTCACCTTGGGTGCAGGTGTAGATGTATTAATGTTTACACTCGACTTAAGGTATGAGTTTGGTCTGAATAATATCTCCGATGTTGAGCATCAATCTGTTAAGAATAATTTATTTAATATTACCTTAGGCTGGAAGATTCTTTAGTATCTAATACCTTCTTTTAAAATCTATAAAGCCCAGCAATGATCATTACTGGGCTTCTTTACTCTCTATAAATCTTCGTCTTCTATTATTTTTTATAAGTATGCAGAAAAACAACATTATATCATTGGCAATTATCGCGCTTTTTGGATTTTTAGCCATAGGTTGCAGGAATAATACGAACAAACCCAATCTTAAGAATATTCAAATTCAGAAAGTTACTATCCAACGTTATGAACAGGACTTATTTCGAATTCCTATCGATAGTTTGCAAGAATCGCTGAGACGTTTAGCAAATAAATATCCATTGTTCATCGGTAAAGAATATGAGAATCCTGCAAGTTTACTGCAAATGCGTCAGTATTTGAATGATCCTCAAATTATAGAAGCTTACGTACAGGCTTGTAAGACCTTTCCTTCGGTGACGCAAATAGAAGATGGTCTGACCGAAGCTTTTCGATACATCCTTTATTATTTCCCTTCATGGCATCCTCCAAAGCAAGTATATTCCTATATTAGTGGCTATGATTTAGCTGAAGGAATTTTTATTAACGACACGGTTTTGATTATCCCCATTGATAACTACCTTGGGAGTGATTTTTCGGGATATAGAGCCATAGGGATACCAAAATACATTACCGAAAGAATGACCCCTGAGTATTTGATTGCTGATGTTGTGAAAACAATAGCTCAACAGTTTTTAACGCCTTTCCCAACCGATGGCAACCTGATTGAACAAATGATAGCTTTTGGAAAGTTATTTTATTTTGCTCAAAATGTCTTACCCGAGACCGAGCCTTATTTCCTGATAGGTTATACGCCTGAAAAATACAAATGGTGCCAGGATAATGAAAAAGAAATATGGTCGTTTTTAGTTGGGCAGAACCTACTCTTTAACAAAGATAAATCTACCATCATGAAATTTATTCAGGAAAGTCCTACAACACAGGGATTTCCAAAAGGTAGCCCTGGACGAATTGGACAATATATGGGTTGGAGAATCGTTGAATCCTATGCCAAAAAACATCCCGAGGAGCACTTAGCTGAAATTATACAAAAGAGAGATCTTGTCCAAATTTTTAATCAGTCGGGGTATAAACCACCTCAATAAGCATAATTCTATATTTGGATTACTTATCAAACCCCAATGAGTTACTCATGGGAAGCAAGATAAGGCATCCAAACCCGCATTGAGCCTTTTCCGCGGTGAGCCCATAAAAAATAGGGAATGGCTTTGAATTCAAAACAATCGTTAGCTTTAGAATTATCGAGACGACAAGCTTCTCCCTGAATGTTGAGGCAACCTGGCAGCAAGGAATTATCCGAGTAAATTTTGAATCCTTTTTGCCGATTTATGGCAATGTTCCAAAGGTCTATATTGGGTTGGTCAGCCCATTCGAGGCAATAAACCAGGGGTCCTCTTTGCAGAGCAATCTTGCCAGAATCGGCTTTTACTGCAGGGTGTGCCTTAATAGTTTGTACCTCCATAGGAAGTTCTAATTCAATTTTATCTCCACTATTCCATGTTTTATGGATAAAGACATAACCTTTTGAAAATTCGAAGGGATAATTCTTGTTATTGACCTTAAGTTTCCATGGCGAAACATTATCATCAGTAAACTCATATAAATTGGAAGGAACGGCTTCTCCTCTGGCCCATCCTGGAATACGAATGGCTATAGTAAATGGAAGAGGGTTAGAATCTTTTATCCTGATTATAACCTTTCCTTCCCATGGATATTTAGTTGAGAGTTCAAAATGGGTAAGATGATTACCCACTTGTAAAGCAGCTTCATTTTGTATGAAGAGATTAACATAGACGATAGAAGAATCCATGGCATAAATGTAACCCGGAACTGAGGGCAAGAATCTGCAGATATTACTTGGGCAGCAGGCACAGTCGAACCAAGCTTGACGTTCATGCTGACCATGAGATTCGAGTGGGTTTGGATAAAAGAATCTATCACCGCTTAATGAAACCCCAGAAAGTAAGGCATTGTAAAGGGTTCGTTCCAGTACATCGTAATATTTGCCATCGGCATCCATTAAAAACATGCGATAATTCCATAATACATTGCCAATAGAAGCACATGTCTCGCAATAAGCTTCTTCATTAGGAAGTTCGTAGGCTTTACCAAATCCCTCATTGCTTGCTTGTGAACCTATGCCACCCGTTATATAATATTTCCCATCGATCAAGTCATTCCATATTTTAAGGATAGCAGCTTGGTATTCAGGGGCAGATTTTAGAGCTGCCACGTCGGCCATGGCTGAATACATGTAAGTGGCTCTAACGGCATGACCTACAATTTCGCTTTGTTGGCTTACGGGCAAATGTGCTTGATTATATTCCTTACCTCCCTTGCGAATATCAAGAAAATACTTAGCCAAATCGAGATAACGTTCATTCCCCGTCACTTTGTAGAGTTTTACCAAACCAAGCTCTATTTCTTGATGCCCTGGATAATAGGGCAAACGTTTATCGAGGAAATCATGAGCTACAAGATCGGCATTTTTTATGGCTACTTGCAGAAGGGTTGTTTTTCCAGTAGCAAGATAATGAGCTACGGCAGCTTCGTAAAGATGCCCAACATTGTATAATTCGTGGCTGGACTTTGGATCGTTTTCCCATCTTTTCTTACCTACCCAGGGATGCATGTGCAGAGAATCGATAGTTCGGTTAGTATAGAGATAACCATCGGGTTCTTGAGCCTGAGCAATATAACTGATTAAGGTATCGAGTTTTGCTTCAAGTAGAGGATCGGGAAATAATTGAAGAGAATAACTGGCTCCTTCTATAATCTTGAATACATCGGAATCATCATAAGGATAAGTAGAACAAAATGCACCAGGTTCAAGCTTTGCAGCTACCTTAAAGTTTTTAATTCGTCCGGTTTCTTCGCTTTTTGCAAAAGAAATGGGTATAGTAACCTCATGGTTGGTCTTCATTCTCGGAGCCCAAAATTGATCAGTAATTTTCACTGAAGTAAAATTTACCTGCTGAAGGTAATGGCTTTGACTCCACAACGAAATAGAACCTATCAAAATAAGAGAAAGCGAGAAAGCATTTTTAAGTTTGTTGAAGATTCTCATCATGCATAGGTTTAAAAATTTTTTAAAATTACATATTAGAGTGAAAAATACAAAACAATGAGATTTTTGGTTTTTATACATCGGCTAAAGACTTTGGGCAGATAGGTGAAAGGGCTTACCTTTGCAAAAAAAATTTTAAATGTTAGCGAAAAGAATTATTGAATGCGTTCCCAACTTTAGTGAAGGAAGGGATTTAAGTATCATTAAGCAGATAACGGATGAGATAGAACAAGTAGAAGGCGTAAAATTATTGGATGTCGATCCAGGGAAAGCCACCAATCGAACGGTAGTAACCTTTGTAGGTACACCTGAAGAAGTAATAGAGGCAGCCTTCAGAGCTATTAAAAAAGCCGCTTCTTTAATTGATATGCGCAAACACAAAGGTGCTCATCCCCGATTTGGTGCCACTGACGTATGCCCTTTGGTGCCTGTAGCAAATATTACCATGGACGAAACAGTTGAATATGCACATCGTTTAGCCGAAAGAGTAGGGAATGAATTACAAATACCCGTATATTGTTATGAGAATGCTGCTTTGAAACCTGAGCGAAGGAATTTGGCCAGTGTGAGATCTGGGGAATACGAAGGCTTGGCAGAAAAGCTCGCCAATCCAGAATGGAAGCCCGATTTTGGGCCAGCTCAATTTAATCCATTAACAGGCGCAATAGCTATTGGAGCACGTGATTTTCTCATAGCCGTTAACTTTAACTTAAATACAACTTCGACCCGAAGAGCCAATGCAGTGGCTTTCGATGTAAGAGAAAAAGGCCGTCCTTTGCGTGAAGGGAATCCTATTACGGGAAAAATTAAAAAAGACATGGAGGGGAATGAAATTTGGATTCCAGGTCCTTTAAAAGGGACCAAAGCAATTGGGTGGTATATTGATGAATATGGTATAGCTCAAGTTTCGATGAATATTACTAATATTTCACTTACACCTTTACATATTGCTTTTGAGACCGTAAGCGAAAAAGCCAGAGAAAGAGGGCTCAGAGTAACCGGCACCGAAATCGTAGGATTGGTTCCAGCTCGTTCTATACTTGAAGCTGGACGTTATTTTCTACAAAAACAGCAACGCAGTTTGGGCATATCGGATAAAGAAATCATAAAGATTGCGATAAAAAGCATGGGTTTGGATGATTTGAAACCCTTTCGGCCCGAAGAAAAAATTATAGAATACATGCTCGAAGCTGATGTAAAGGAAAAGAAACTCATCGATATGAGTTGCGCCGATTTTACTTATGAGACAGCCTCGGAAAGTCCAGCCCCAGGAGGTGGCTCTATTTCAGCTTTTATGGGAGCTTTAGGAGCCTCTCTGGCTACTATGGTTGCTAACCTTAGTGCTTGTAAACCTGGATGGGATGAACGTTGGGAAGAATTTAGCAATTGGGCCGTAAAAGGACAAAACCTCATTAAAGAACTGCTTATGCTGGTGGATGAAGATACAAGGGCATTCAATAAAATAATGGAAGCTTATGGCTTACCTAATACTACAGAGGAAGAAAAAAATATACGTCAAAAAACTATTCAGCAGGCCATGCTTTATGCTACACAAATCCCTTATTCAACTATGGGAAAAGCCTTAGAAACCTTCGAACTTATCAAAGCAATGGTAGAGATAGGAAATCCCAATTCGGTGAGTGATGCCGGCGTAGCTGCATTATGCTCCCGTGCAGCGGTTATGGGCGCTTTTTTAAATGTAAAAATTAATGCCGCTGGTTTAAAAAATAAACAATTAGCCGAAGATTTTATCCAAAAAGGAAACGAGATAGAAGCTAAAGCTATAGCAATGGAATCGGAAATTCTAAAAGTAGTGAATGAGAAAATTGGAGGCCTCTAATCAATTCTTTTGAATCTTTAAGATAAGTTTTAATATATATTATTAGGCAAGATACATTTGAATATAGCTTTTATATCAATTCCTCTCTTTTCCCCTCATCCGCTTCGGGATACTGGGCTCTGCCCTTTTGATAGGTAAAACCAAGCTTCTTCAGCAAGTTGTAAACCTGCGCTTTTTGGTATGCTACATGATAGTGTTTTTCAATGTAATCTTTTATTATAGGCCCATTCCATGTAGCTGTATTGTAGCCAAACTCGTCGGGTCTATTATTTTGCAACACACTGCTCAGCTCATTCA
>DIEY01000004.1 GCA_002418865.1 Bacteroidales bacterium UBA5762
TTTATTTGTGGATATACAGTTGAAACAGACACATCAGAGGTGATGAGCACCTCAACCCGTTCCTAAAATTTATTGAAAAAATCTGTTTTCAAGATCTTTGTAACTGTCAAAGACAAAATCGGCACCGGCATTTTTTAAGGTAACGGCATCGAAGGAGGTGGTCACTCCACAGACAATGCATCCGGCTGCCTTTCCTGCGATGATGCCATTGATGGAATCTTCAATGATAGTGGTCGCCTCTCGGAATCGTCACATCCCCGTCCAGATCAAAAAAAATCGTTTTTATCAGTATATCTTAATCTTATTGTTCATTGGTCGTTCTGTAGTCTAAAGAATCAGGAGAGATTTCATTACTCATGTTGCAAAGATAAGGGTTCCGGTGGAAAATTACATTTCTCTCTGTCTTTGTAAGAAATAAAAAAATTTGTTACTTTGATACTTTATGAAAAATCGGTAACTTCTATGCAAAAAACATGTTTATAGATGCTGATTCTCTTTTATAATTGGCAGATCATGCAGACTCAGGAAAAAGAAGTTCCGCTCAATTTCGGATAGCAGGCAAAGCGAGTCGCTGAATTGACGGAAGATGGGAACCTGATATCATCCCCCGGTTATCCATGTGTGGGCTGGATGGATGTAGTAATTCCGGGAGAACCTGAACCACTGACGGACAGATTTTTAAAACAAAACATACAAATCAGATGAGGAATAAAAGATGGATAATTGCCGCTCTGTGCACGTTGATGGCCTACGGAATGCATGCACAGAAGCTCACCTTCAACAAGGAAAGTACATTTAAAATCGTACAGTTTACTGACATTCATTACAAGCAAGGAAATCCACAGTCAGATACTGCCCTGTTGCTGATAAACCGGGTTTTAGACAGTGAGAAACCCGATATGGTGGTTTTTACAGGAGACATTGTGACCGGCAAACCGGCAAAAGAGAGTTGGGATGCCCTCACAAAACTGGTCATCGACCGTAAAATACCCTTCGCGGTGACACTGGGGAACCACGACCATGAACAGGATGTGACAAGGGAAGAGATTGCCCGTTTTGTCACTGCTTATCCCTTTAACCTGAATACACCTTCTGTTCCCGGCGTCCCTGGAGTAATGAACGATATGATTCCAATTCACGGCAATCAAAATCAGTTGAAAGCGGCTGCCCTTATTTACTGTTTCGACTCGGGTGCCTACTCCACAATAGAAGGATTGAAAGGGTATGGTTGGATCACATCGGGTCAGATAAACTGGTACAAATCACAAAGCCTGCAACAGACCGTACAAAACAATTTCAATCCCCTGCCGGCACTGGCTTACTTTCATATACCCCTGCCTGAATACCGTCTGGCATTTAATGACGAGAAAAACAGCCGGCTGGGTGTCAGGCTTGAAGATGAATGCGCGCCGGAGCTCAACTCGGGCATGTTCCTGGCCATGCGGGAGATGCGGGATGTGATGGGCACGTTTGTCGGCCACGATCATGTGAACGATTATATCGTAAATTATCATGACATCGCTCTGGCCTACGGCTGCTTCAGCGGCTGGAAAACAACCTATACGCCACAAGTAAACGGAGCACGTGTGGTGGTTCTCAGTGAAGGCAAACGCCAATTCGACACATGGCTGCGTCTACTCGACGGAACCATCCGCTATAAAGCCACCTTCCCAATGTCAGAATAATAAAAGCCAGAATAGGGCCAATTATTATATTACTTTGGTATTATAATCTCGCAATTCCTTTTACAGCACGAGATGATATGTTTATCTCTATCCACCCATTACTGATAAATGTTATCATTTCAATAGACGTTTTTTCCATTTGAGTTTTTTTTGCCATTTATCTGTAGATTATAATTAAATTTGTGAAAACAAATCATCGTAAATCTTTATTCAATTTCGTGTAAAGTTTTACTTATAGTTTAACTTTTTTTATTATGTTCAAAAAACATTCTTCTGCGGTGAGCTAAGCAATGTATCAATAAAAGATGAAACCGATTTGAAATGTAAAACAATTCATATCAATTCACGTATTCTTCGTCTTCTGCAGGAAGGTGATGAGAACGCTTTCGAACAAATTTTTCACTTTTATTACAATCAGGTTTATACATTTGTATTGAACACGCTTTATAATACAACATTTGCAGAAGATATAACACAAACCGTTTTCATTACACTCTGGGAGAAAAGAGATACCATTGACCCTGAAACAAATATTGAACCGCTTCTTTATACTATTGCCAGAAATCATGTATACAGGCAAACAGAACAATTGTTGCGCAGATTCAAATACGAACAAACTCAAAAAGAAAATATTCCGGCGGAATATAGCGCGGAAGAAGATGTAAACAATCTTTTTCTGGAAAAAATTCTTTCTGAATTGATTGAAAAACTTCCCTCGGAACGACGTAAGGTCTTCTTATTAAGCCGGAAAGAGCACCTGTCAAACAAAAATATCGCTGACCGGTTGCACATTTCGGAAAAAACAGTAGAAACACAAATAAGACGTTCTCTTATCTTTTTAAAAGATAAAATGAAACAATATCTTAATCTTTTTTTCTTGTGACTCTTCACTTTTATTTTTTCAAATACTCTCACTTATCTCAATAAGATATGGTTAAATTTGGTTAACTTTATGTTAAATACAGAATTATTGTAAGGATTTTATTCCTTCTAAGTATAATAATTATAAATATGTCAGAAGAAATTAAAAAATTGATTGAAAAATTTCTCTCCCGAACAATCTCAGGTGAAGAATCTAATAAGTTGCTCAACGCTTATCAGGAAAAGAGAATAAACAAGAAGCAATTCAATAGCTATTATGCTGGAGAATGGGAGAATGCAGGACAATCCCCTTCACCGGAGGCAGAGAAAAGCAGGAAGAAGGTTTGGAAACAGGTCCGGTCGTATATACACCCACACATGTTTTCTCTTACTGAAATCAAAAGCAGATGGATTGCAGTTGCCGGCATCGCAGCTGTCGCTATACTGTTTTTTGCGCTTGGATATTCGATTCGGCTGACATCCGCTTATTCTGCGAAAGAGCTTGTGGTAATAGTGGGGAATGGACAAAAAGCGAACGTACGGCTTCCCGATGGATCTCATGTAAACCTTAACTCTGCAAGCGAACTTCGATACCCCTCTGATTTCGGGAAAAAGGAGAGGACAGTGAAACTGAAAGGTGAGGCATATTTTGACGTAGAAAGCAATCCAAACAGCCCATTCATCGTACAGGCCAGTTCTAACCTGCAGGTAAAGGCGTTAGGAACAAAGTTCAATGTCAAATCATATCCCGATGATACCCAAATAATCAGTACGTTGATCGAAGGAACGATTGAAGTGAGCAGCCCGGAATGGACAGAAGTGTTGACCCAGGGTGAACAGATTCAATTTCACACCCGTGACTTTGCATTCAGCAAATCTTCCGTTGAAAATGTGGACGAAGCCATTTTCTGGATGACCGGTCAATTTGTTTTTGACAAAGAAACACTGGAAAATATTGGCAAAATACTGGAGAGAATGTATAACGTATCTATATCTTTTTCGACTCCCGACATAAAAGAGATTCAATATAGTGGAAAAATAAAGAATAATAGCATGGAGAATGTATTGAATCTTATTACTGTTGTTTCTCCGTTACAGTATACAATGACCGGGTCACATATTACTTTCAGTAAAAAATAGCATTACTAACTCACAAAAAACAGAGCCTATGAAACAGGACAATTAATAGTTTACCTAAAAAAACCGGAGTAATGTTGGCCCATCACTCCGGCGGAAAAGTAAATAACTATTTCAATTTACTAAAAAAGTTATAAGAAATAGTCTGACTTTTAGTGAACGCGACATTCCATGTACAGGATAATTGCACAACATCGTTTTAAAGATTTAAAACGCTGTAGGCCCGCATTCAGTTGCAGGACAAAATTACTCAATCTAAGAGAACTTCGTGCCTTTTTATCCTTAATTATACACTAAACAAGCTAAAATATAAAAAAATTACTCCATGAACATACAAATCAAACGAATTGGCGTTAGCTGTTTGCTCCTGTTCCTGTTAAATATCGGGCAAAGCATAGCGCAATTAAGCATTTCCGCAACGAATACGGAAATAAGAAACGTACTTAGACAAATAGAGCAAAAAAGTGATTACACTTTTTTCTATAGCGATAATTTCCTGGATCTAAACCAAAAGGTGACTATTCAGGTTAAAGATGAAACAATTGAAAATATTCTGAACGGGTTGTTTCGAAATACAAAAATTGATTATCGGATTAACAACAGACAAATAGCGTTAACTGAAAAAAATATAAACGATAACGCTGCCATCACCGCTCAACAGCAAGGAAGAAGAACTATCTCAGGGACAATTCGCGACAATACCGGTGAATCGGTGATCGGAGCATCCATTGTGGAGAAAGGAAATCCCTCGCATGGAACAATTACCGATATAAACGGCAATTACTCACTTTCTAATTTGCCCGCTAACGCAACACTTCAAATAACATATGTTGGCATGGAAATGCAAGAAGTAGCAATCAACGGCAGAACAACGATTGATATCGTAATGAAATCGGACGTAGAATTGTTAGATGAGTTGGTGGTTGTCGGGTACGGAACAATGAAGAAAAAACTGGTAACCGGAGCTACATCACAGATCAGTTCTGAACTAATCAACAGACAAAATCCGGTATCAGTGATTGATGCCTTAAAATCCAGTACAACTGGTATGCAAATAGTCAAAACATCGGGAGAACCCGGTTCGGCTTTCAGAGTAAATATTCGTGGATTGGGAACTACAGGAGATGCCACACCTTTATTCATTGTAGATGGGATACCCGTGAGCAATATCAATTATTTAAATCCTTCTGATATCGAATCAATTGATATTCTGAAAGATGCTGCCTCCTCCTCTATTTATGGTTCCAGAGCCGCCAATGGAGTAATATTGGTTACGACAAAATCGGGTAATTACGATTCAAAACCTACAATTTCATATGATGGTTATTATGGAGTTCAAAATCTCTATAAGAAATTACCCAGCTTAAATGCTCAGGAATATGCAACTTTGATGAACGAAGCAAGACTTAATGACGGTTTAGAACCATACGATTATGCTTCTTTAGTACCAAATTGGGAAGAGATTGAAAGTGGAAGAAATAAAGGAACTGATTGGTTCGGTGAAATCATGGTGAATAATGCCCCAATCCAGAATCACTCATTAAGTATTAACGGCGGAACAGATAAATCCCGCTATTCTATGGGTTTCTCTTTAACTTCACAGGATGGCATTCTTGGAAAGCCCGTAGCTTCCTCCTATGACAGATATAATTTTAGGTTAAACACTGAACATAAAATATTTGACAATGAGGATTTCATAACTTTGAAAATTGGAGAAAATTTATCTTACAGCTACATTGACCGCTCAGGAATTGCAACCGGAGGAATGTACACCAACTCAATACGCAATACATTATGTACCTCTCCGTTTATGCCTGTTTTTGATGAAAACGGCAAGTATCATTTTGCTATACCATGGGATATCAGAGTTCCGAATCCTATAGCAATTATGGAGTACACGCACGGAAATAACACTTCTGTTAATCATAAATTATTAGGAAATGTTTATATTGATATACAGCTTATTAAGAACCTTACATTGCGAAGCACTTTCGGATATGATTTTTCAAATAATACATATAGAAGCTACACCCCGAAATACAACCTGAGTGAACGCCATTTCCGCGATTATAGTAGTACTACTCATAATATGTATAAAGTACTGGGATATAACTTTGAAAACACGATTAATTATCTCTTGAAAATCGGAGAAACCGGTAACACCTTTGATATATTGGCAGGAAATACTGTTCAAAAGAATAACATCGGAGAAACCATTTATGGAACAAATATAAATAGTATTTTTGATGATCTCGAGCACGCTTACCTCGATAATTCAAAATTAATTGATCCTGCCAGGACAATATTGGGAAGTTATCCCTGGGGAGATGATAAGTTGTTATCCTATTTCGGAAGGATCAATTATAACTATCTTGAAAAATATTTGCTCACTGTTATAATGAGAGCCGACGGTTCTTCTAAGTTCGCAAAAGGTAAACAATGGGGTTATTTTCCTTCTGTGGCTGCAGGATGGGTTATCTCTGAAGAAGCATTTTGGAAAAACTTAGATAGCACTATTTCATTTTTCAAGTTCAGGGCAAGTTGGGGCGAAAATGGGAATCAAAATATCTCACCTTTTCAATATCTCTCGACTATCAGTCTAAGTGGTGCGGATTATTATGGAATAAATAAAAAGGAAAAATTAGTTGGTGCATATCCAAATATCCTCCCTAATCCGGATGTAACCTGGGAGACTTCTGAACAATTAAATATCGGCTTCGATTCAAATCTTTTTAATAATCGGTTGACTTTCAATTTTGATTGGTATATTAAGAGCACAAAAGACTGGCTGGTGGCTGCACCCACACTCGCAAGTTATGGTACCGGAGCGCCGTTTATCAATGGAGGAGATGTTCAAAACAAAGGTTTTGAAATTGCCGTCAATTGGAAAAATAGCCTCAACAATTTCAACTATTCAATAGGAGCAAATTTATCACATAATAAAAATGAAGTTACCAGAATTGCAAATTATGAAAAAATCATTCATGGCCTTCCTAATGTCTTAGCTGATCTCACCAGCGAGATATATCGGGCCGAAGAAGGATATCCAATCGGATATTTTTGGGGCTACAAGACAGATGGTATTTTTCAGAATGAAACGGAAGTACTGGCTTATATTAACACAAAAGGAGAGTTGATTCAACCTGACGCAACACCGGGTGACGTACGTTTTGTAAATATGAATGATGATAATATTATTGACGATAATGATAAAGTAATGATTGGAGACCCAAACCCTGATTTCACTTTTGGATTAAGCCTTGGCGCAGATTATAAAGGTTTCGATTTTTCTCTTGTGGCTAATGGAGTTGCAGGGAATCAGATTATACAATCGTACCGTGACTTTGCCATTTTCCCTACACATAATTTCACAACGGATATTTTTGACCGATGGTATGGAGAAGGCACGTCAAACAGGCTGCCTAAACTATCGACTGCTTCCTCGAAAAATTTTTCTAATATTTCGGATTTATATGTTGAGGATGGTGATTATTTCAGAATTTCCAGCATATCAGTAGGATATGATTTTAGTAAATTAATTAAAAAGGACTATCTGAATCGGTTACATCTATATTTATCCATTCAAAATCTATATACATTTACTAAATATTCAGGAATGGATCCAGAGATAGGATATAGCGGAGGAAGTAGTTTTGGTTCAGGTATAGATTTAGGA
Source organism: Bacteroidales bacterium UBA5762 (assembly GCA_002418865.1). Taxonomy (GTDB): domain Bacteria; phylum Bacteroidota; class Bacteroidia; order Bacteroidales; family TTA-H9; genus TTA-H9. The sequence goes on from DIEY01000004.1 coordinate 7,360, forward strand.
TTTTATCCAAGTCCGAGAACCGTTCTGATCGGATTAAACGTTACATTTTAAAAAGAGAAAATTATGAATAAAAATATTTATTTAATAGTAATTCTATTATTAATGGGCAGTTGCTCTGATTTTCTAGAAACGGAACCACTTACAAATAAGGTAAATACCAACTTCTATCAAACTCACGAAGATGTAAATCAGGCGTTAATAGGAATTTATTCTCTTTTAAATCCTGGTACCTCACATCTGCATAGTTTTTTTATCTCTGAATTAATGTCGGATGATAGATTTGGCGGTGGTGGCGGAGTTGATGCAGCTCTCCATGCAATCTCGGAATTCAGAAACTATGGAAATGACATGTACCTGTATCCATGGCAGCAAAATTACAGAGGCATTTTCAGATCTAATATGCTCCTTGAATCATTCGATCAGGTACAAGAGTGGGAGTCGGAACTACAAAAAAACAGATATGAAGGTGAAGCTCTATTTATGAGAGCTTACTACTATTTTGATTTAGCAAGGATGTTCGGAACTGTACCTTTGGTTCTCGAAACAAAGCCCCAAAATCTTCCCAAGGCAACACCGAATGAACTGTTTAGCCAGATTACATCTGATTTATTATTAGCAATTCAAAAATTACCCGACACACCATATTCACCCGGCGATATTGGAAGAGCCACCAAATGGGCAGCACAAGGTATGTTAGCAAGAGTTTTTCTTTATTATACCGGAGTATATGGTAAAACAGAAATAGTGTTACCGGAATCCGGTACTTTAACAAAATCAGAAGTGATAAACAATGTTGATTATTGCATTGAAAATAGTGGCCATGAATTAGTGGATGACTTTAGGAACCTATGGCCTTACGCATATGCAGATATTTATAATTATACGCAGGAGAATAATTTATCTTGGGTAGGTGAAGAGGGAGATAATTCCGAAGCAATGTTCTCTATTCGATTCGGATCTTTTGGAGGCAGTAGCCGCAACACAATTGTACTGTTTTTTGGTGTAAGAATGCAGAATACAAATCCGTTTGGGTATGGATGGGGTGTTGGGCCGGTGAATCCGCAATTATGGAATTCATGGGAGGATTCAGACTTGAGAAAGATAGGATCAATTTGTGATGTAAACGAAGAAAAAATTGGGTATGTCTCCAGTTCAGACCAGTATCATGAATCATATTTATGGCAAAAAAAGTATATGCCTGTAAATATTAAAATTGATGGAAAACAGCAGAGTATGTATACATTCCTTTACGGAACTCCGGCAAACAATATGGATTGCAATGCTCAGGAAATCGTTTTGATGAGGTTAGCCGATGTTTACCTTATGGGAGCTGAATTAGGCTCTTCAAAAGCACAGGAATACCTGGATATTGTAAGGGCTAGGGTAAATTTGCCAAGCGTACCGGTTACAATAGATAATATCAAGAAAGAAAGAAGGCACGAATTAGCATTCGAAGGAGTAAGATATTATGATTTAATGCGATGGCGTGAGTTAGAATCAGCCTTTAATAAACTAAAAAACATACCACTCGAAAATGAAGGTAAATCTATAGAATATACTCTGAATTATCGGCCGGAAACAAAAGGGTATCTGCCTATCCCGGAGTCTCAGGTTTTGTTGTCTGATGGAATTTTAGAACAAAATGAGGGATGGTAACATTATCAAAATTTTAAAATAAAACCAAGATGAAAAATATTATATTTTTATTATTAGCAACCATTGTCTATTTCTCCTCATGCGATCCTATCGAGGACAGAGATGTTTTACCGCCATTGGAAGAGGCTGAGAAGGTAGCTGAACAAATTAATCTGAAAGTTGAGAACACTTTTCCGGGAGGAAATATCATTGCTTTATCGGTTGATGATGGCTTCCAGGTTCATTGGAAAACAGAAGGTATTAATTCATTCAAGACTAAAGATACCATTCGGCTTAGAACAACGGGAGAAAAAGCAATAACCTGCAATGTTCTGACAAAAGGAGGTATCGTTAGTATCGACCGAACCGTAGAGATCACCTCAGTCCCCAATTTGGTTGATGAACCCTTAGCCTTTTTGGTTGATTATTTTGGTGATGGTAAAACATGGGTATATGCCACAGACTACAGTAACGGAACACTTCACTGGTATTTATCAGCACCATATGCATGGGATGAAATATGGTGGTTGCCTATTGCGGATGGAGTTTCATCGGAAGATGGTTTTCAGACAGAGCTGTTTTTTGAAAAAAAGGAAAATAAATTATTACTGACCGTGGTTAAAGCGCCAGGTGATGAACCGCAAGCCAGTGAGTTTTTATTCAATCGGGAACAGATGACCTTAACCGTTTTGGAAGATATCTTCCCTGGTATGGATCATGCATATAAAGATACATTTGAAATAAAGCTCTTAAATGAAAACGAGCTGGTATTATTCCAGGATGGAGCCGGAGCTGCAAAAAATACCGGATGGACCTGGAGGTTTAAAAGGAAAGGATATAAATATTTAAATTGATTTAAAACGGTTTTCGGATGAGTTAGTCGGTTTTAGATACCCAGATAATAGAAAAATAACCTAAAATTGAATTTAAAATGAGAATAAAAAAAATCAAAATATATCTGATTATTATATTGCTTATGTCCATTGCTACGGGTGTGCAGGGACAAAAGAAACATGAAGGAGTTGACAAAGGATTTTTTCCTTTTTCGGTATGGTACAGCGGTGGTAAGGCCAGAGCTCCAATGTTGTCTGCAATAACGGTTGGGTCTGAAGCAGAGTGGAGAGCCGATTTGCAACAGATAAAGGATCTCGGTTTTAATACTGTTCGTACCTGGGTTGAGTGGGCGGCATGTGAGCCGGAACCCGGGAAATACAATTTTGATAATTTGCGCCTACTAATGCGCGTTGCCAACGAAACAGGATTAAAAGTGTTTATTCAGATTTACGTGGATTCTGCACCGGACTGGGTTGCACAGAATTATCCCTATGCACTGTTCGAAGCACAAAGCGGAGACAAGGTTCACCCTCAATCGGCTCCCGGAGCTTGTACGGATAACAAAGCTGTAGAAGATGCCGTACTCAATTTTTATGCTGAAACAGCCAAAGTAGCAACTTCGTATCCCAATTTTTTCGGTTGGGATTTGTGGAGTGAGCCGCATATCATCAACTGGGCATCGCTCAATTATATTCCCAATGTTCAGTTCTGTTTCTGTGACGGAACCCAGGCAAGGTTCAGGAAATGGCTTGAGGAAAAATATAGCTCTCTCGAAAATCTAAACAGTGCATGGTACCGTAATTTCACAGACTGGGCACAGGTAGAGGCTCCCAGGTTCAGTACTATTTTAAGTTATACCGACTTTATCGACTGGAAAACCTTTATTTATGAAAAATTGGTTCAGGATATGCAGGCTCGTTATGACGCAATAAGGAGAGTCGATAAAACACACCTTATAACGGCTCATGCCGTGGGTGCATCGCTCTTTCAATCACCCCACGTGGGCGCGGGTGCCACTGATGATTTCCTGATGGCACGGCCTTTGGATTATTATGGAGTCTCAATCTATCCGAAACATAATCTTCCCCAGACTGCGTGGTCTGTGACAACGCTACGTACTGTAATGGACTTTACCAGAAGTGCGAACCGTGAAAATGGCGGATGGTATGTGGGAGAACTGCAGGCCGGCTTAGGCACTATAGCGCTTCAAGTAAGCGATCCTGTTACCTCCGACGACCATCGAATATGGGCCTGGTCGGCTATCGCCAAAGGGGCAAAAGGGGTAAATATCTACGCCTACTACCCTATGTCGTCGGGATATGAAGCAGGGGGGTATGGCTTGATTAATCTGGATGGAACTCTAACCGAAAGAGCTGTGAACGCGGGAAAAATAGCAGAAGTGATAAACCGCGATCAGCAACTCTTCCTGGGGGCAACTCCCGCCAAGGCTGAAATTGGTATTGTCTATAATCCACTGACACAAATGGTGGGAGGAATGCAGCGCAACGATTTTCCTGCAGCATTGAGTCAATCGATGATAGGTTATTTCCAGACATTTGCCAATCACAATATTCCTGTAGATTTCATCCACAGAAAACATATTGAAAATAACGATCTTTCCCAATATAAACTGATCATCATCCCCTATCCGATCATGTTCACCAGGGAGGCTGCATCCGGATTGCGCTCCTTTGTGGAGAATGGCGGATATGTATTAGCGGAAGCACGTCTTGGATGGAACGACGATCGTGGTTATGCATCGGAAATTATTCCCGGACTGGGGATGCACGATATTTTCGGAGTAAGGGAAAATGAAATCAGAATGCGTGAAAATATTGAGCTTACTGTTACAGATGAAAATCATCCTGCATTGCAGGGGCTTAAATGGGGGAGCAAACTTACCGGCTCTTTATACGCGGAGTCGTTAAATCTGCTTGATAACAGTGATGTAAAAGTCTTAGCTACAACCGAAGAGGGACAGCCGGCCATCGTGAGTGCCAGGTACGGAAAAGGTGAATCTATGCTTGCAGGTACTTACATGGGAATGGCTAATTCCCAGAAGTTCAATCCCGATAATGACAGGTTCTTCATCAATTTATTGAATTGGGCTCAAATTAAAAGGCCCTTCACCACATCGCTTGACGGAAGGACTTCAGATCAGGTGGAAGTCCGTCTTCAGGACAGCGGGGATGGTTATCTCGTTTTTATCATCAACCACGGCGCAAAGAGTGAGGAGATTGATATAGAGCTGAATATGAGCAAAAATGGTGATTATATACTGCGGGATATTATCAATGAAACGCATAAAAAAGAACAATGCACCGATAACAGGCTTAATATTAATGCTTACATAGAGGGAAAGGATGTGCATGTTATTGAAGTAACCCCCAATAACTAATTTAAAAGAACTCATGGCTGTTATAGGTATAGATTTGGGTGGCACCAAAATTACAGGAGCACTCTTTGATGAAGAGGGCAACAAACTTTGCCGGATATCTCATTTTCTGGAAAAGCGGAAAGGAGATGAGGTTGCTCTGCTTGTATTACAAACAATAGATGAGGTAATTAGGAATTCAGGTTGCAGGGAGGATGATATCAATGCATTGGGTATTTGTGTCCCTGGCATAGCTAACAGCAAGAATGGACAAATATGGGCACCTAACATAGAGGGGTGGGAAAATTTCCCACTCCAAAAGGTGCTGGAGACCCATTATAGCAATAGCAAGGCCAAGATTAGCATTGCTAGCGACAGGACTTGTTACATCCTGGGAGAAAAATGGAAAGGTGCCGCAAAAAGTGCCGCCAATGCGATATATATCTCAATAGGAACGGGAATTGGAATAGGGCTTATGGTTGATGGAAATATCCTCCACGGACATGGTGATATCGTTGGCTCTGCCGGATGGTTTGCAATGGGGACCCCCTTTAGAGAAGAGTTTGAAAGGTATGGTTGTTTCGAAAGTTGTGCGTCGGGAGACGGCATCAACCGACAGGTAAAAAGGATTTTGGAGGAAGGAACTCTGTTTAAAGAGAGCAAATTATATAAAAAAGAGATTGAAAGCCTGTCAACCCAAGATATCTTTGATGCAATGAATAACGACGATCCACTAGCACTGTTTGTAATAGAAAAAGCAATTGAAATGTGGGGTATGGCTTCAGCCAACTTAGTCAGCCTGTTAAATCCTGAAATAGTCATATGGGGCGGAGGCGTGTTCGGACCGGCCACACACTTCATAGGCCCTATTTATGAAGAAGCTTCCAGATGGGCACAACCTATCGCGATAAAGCAGGTAAGATTTGTGAAATCAGTTTTACAAGGTGACGCCGGGCTCTACGGTGCCGGCTATCTGGCGCTTACATCAATCAAAAATAAAAGCAAAGTTGAATGAGGTATAATAAAACATTAGTATATATAGCTGCCTGCATAGGTATAACTTTTTTCGGGATTGCATTTATCGTCATGGGCTCCGTTCTGCCCGCTTTGACCGCTAAATATTCTCTCGATGCAGTCGGTTCATCATCCCTGGTCACACTCCTGCCTGTAGGGGTACTTGCTGGTTCACTCCTGTTTGGAATTATTGTAGACAGGTTTGGATACAAATCATTGCTTATTGTCAGTACACTGTTTATTTTATTGGGAATTGAAGGCCTTTCATTTTTTGAGAACCTGAATATTTTGCGTATATGCGTATTCCTTATCGGTTTGGGAGGAGGTATGCTGAACGGCTCCACGAACGCGCTTGCATCAGATATCTCAAATGACAAAGAGCGTGGTGCTAAGTTAAGTATCCTGGGCGTTTGTTATGGTGTGGGCGCATTGGGGATGCCTCTTTTACTAGGGATGTTCTCCGGAACATATTCTTATCAAATCATATTACGGGGTACGGGATTGTTTATGCTGGCTGCCGTTTTCTATTTTATCGTGATAAAGTTCCCTGAACCTAAAATCAGACAGGGGTTTCCTGTGAAAGAAGCTATTAAATTAATAAAAGAACCTTTGCTTCTGTTTTTAAGCTTTTTCCTCTTTTTTCAAAGCGGTGCTGAGGGGCTTATCAATAACTGGACTACCAGCTATCTTGATGGCAGAGTTGCAGTAAATGGTGATAATGTGGTTCTTAGCCTTACATTCTTTGTTTCGGGAATGGTTGTCTCACGCCTGTTTCTTAGCTATTTATTGCGTATTATAAAACATGAGCATATCCTTCTGGGAGGAATAATGACAGCTATCATCGGGATGATCATGCTCAATTATGCGGGTAGTTTACGATTAGCCTCAGTAAGCTTGTTTATTGCCGGGTTCGGACTTGCAGCTGGATTCCCGGTTATCATCAGTTATATAGGAAAGGCATACAAACATATAAGCGGAACGGCAATCGGATTTGCAATGGTTATAGCGCTGATCGGAAATACCCTGCTGAATTATGCAATGGGTTATATTTCAAAAACTTTTGGCATTACCTCTTTCCCTCTAGTTATAATAATTTTACTACTTATACAGGCAATTATACTTTTCACTAATTCAAAAAAAATAAAAAACATCTATTAAAATTTACAATTATGGCACTATCACTTGAATGGCTGGCAAATGCAAGAGGCATTATGCAAAAAATCGAAGATACTCAGCTTGATAATATCAAAAAGGCTGCATTAGTAATGGCTGACAGCATAGAAAAAAACAGGTGGGTACACACGTTTGGCTGTGGACACGCCACGATACCTGTAGAGGAAATGTATCCGCGCATTGGCGGCTTTGTAGGATTTCACCCCATGGTAGAGCTGCCGATGACCTTTTTCACCGGCATAACCGGGCAGATGGGTATCCATCAGTTCTTATTTCTTGAAAGGGCGGAAGGTTATGGAGATGCTATCATGAAGGCATATAATTTCAGTAATGATGATTGTATCTGGATTTTTTCACATACGGGTATCAACAATGTGAACATAGATGTGGCACTCCGTGCAAAGGAACTGGGTATGAAAGTAATTGTGTATGGATCCGCTGCTGAAGCCAAAGGCAAAGTAACCCGCCACAAGAGCGGAAAAACAATTTTCGAAATTGCAGATGTTGTTGTTGACTCGTGTGTTCCTGTAGTAGATGCTTCAGTTGTCCTGAAAAATCATCAGGACAAAATAGGGCCGGTATCTACCCTTGCATTTGTCACTTTGGTGTGGATGACCATCACTACTGTTGCAGAAATTCTGGCAGACAGAGGTGTCAAATTATTCATCCACCCATCGCATAATGTGCCGGGAGATACCACTGCCCAGGATCGACTGGATATATGTCTTGACGAATATAAAAAACGCGTTGCTTCAGTTTAAAAAAATACGAAATTAGCGAAAATAACAACCCGGATTTCACGTTAGAAAAGGATTTTAAAGGAAGATTTTAAAGAAGATTATTGTAAAATTCTTTAATAGTTATAGCTGACTTGCAGACTGATTAGTCACGATTATTTATTAGGAGCTTTAATCTTCAAAAGCCTGTGACGCGAAACCCGGGTTAATTTGGTTTTTATGAGAAGAATAAGCATAATTCTGATGTTTTATTTTATTCTGAGCATGGTTCACCCTCAGCCATTCCGGATACTGGTAAATCAGACATGCTATCCGGAAGAGGGGGTGAAAGTAGCTGGCGGTATAGTGCGCGGCGACACATCCTCGAAACAGTTGTCGCTTGTTTTTACCGGCCATGAGTATGCCGACGGAGCCAACGTGATCCGTGAAGTGCTGAAAAAGAACAATATTAAAGGATCTTTTTTCCTGACAGGCGATTTCTACAGGAAATATCCGGCCATTGCACGTGATCTACAGAAGGATTGCCATTATCTAGGGCCACATTCCGATAAGCACCTGTTGTATGCAGATTGGAATGATCGCGATTCGACCTTGATTTCCCGTAGCGATTTCGAAAAAGACCTGAACGACAACTATCGGGCAATGGAAAAGATCGGATTGAAAATTGATTCACCTCGCTTTTTTATGCCACCCTACGAATGGTATAACCGGGAAATCAGTGATTGGGCTAAAACAATGGACGTGCAAATAGTGAATTTCACACCTGGAACTACTTCCAATGCCGATTATACTACCCCCGGCATGAAAAGTTATCTCTCTTCTGAAACAATTTACAACAATATTTTGAGGTATGAGGTGAAAAACGGGCTAAATGGTTTTATACTTTTGATCCATATCGGTACAGATCCTAACCGAACCGATAAGCTGTACAGGTATTTAGACGATCTGATCAGAGAATTAAAAGGCAGAGGTTACAAATTCGAAAGAATTAACGAGCTATTATCGTACAATTAATTCATGAAACTATGGAGAGTGATATCCATAAATTTTTATCTATTATTTGATTGGAACTTGCTCTTTTTTATATAGATTTGCAATAAATTTAAATTCAATGGCTTTCAAAAATGATCATTACATAGGCTATGGTGTATATACTGTCTCAGATGTTTCTAAGATATTGAAATTGCCATATCAAAAAGTGCACACATGGATTAATAAATATTGGGACGGTATTTTAGCGTCTGAACTAAATACACCCTACTCAGTCAATATTGCATCTATAAAAACCATTAATTTCCATGCTTTAATTGAATTTTACATTTTATTCCTACTGGGTGAATCTGGCGTAAAAACAAGAAAGGTTTTAGATGCTCATATTGAATTATCTCAATTATTTCAAACAAAATATCCATTTGCACAAAAAAATATAATAGAAAATATCAATACCGACGGACAGAGGATTTATTTTAACTTCAACGACTCTTATTTGCCTTTAGATGGCACCAAGCAGTTAAATTTAAAATTTATTGAAATCTTTTTCAAGAATCTTGAATTTGAAGAGGATTTGCTGGCTTCGAAATTTTGGCCGATGGGTAAAAAAAGTAGCATCGTTTTAGATCCAGAGCGTCAAATGGGCCAACCGGTTATCAAGTATACTAATATCTCACCAGCAACATTGTATAATCTTTATAGAGGAGGGGAATCACCGGATTTTATAGCATATTTATACGAGATTGATTTAAAGTCGGTTATAGACGCTATAGACTTTTGTAAATCAGCAGCATGATAATATATATCGATGAAAATTTGCCGCCTGTCTTGGCAAAAGGGCTGGATATTCTTCAAACACCTCTTAACGCAAAAGCAAGAGAGCCAATTAATGTACGCTCGTTGACTGATGATTTTGGGAAAGGCTCCAAAGATGAAGAATGGATTCCCCAAGCCGGGGAGGGAGAGGCCTGTATCATTACACAAGATTACAATATACAAAGGAAAAAAATCCAAAAAACACTATACGAAGAATATAAATTAGGCATGTTCTTTTTTCGTCCCCCATCAAAATCGGGATTTAATTATTGGGAAATGGTAAAATTAATAATCAAGCATTGGGAAAAAATCACACACATTGCTTTAACAGAAAAAAGACCATTCTCTTATAGTGCCAGCGCTAAAGGAAATTTAGAAAAAATATAAAGTATGGTGCAGATACAAATGATTCCTTGGAATCATTTAAAACAGCAAAACTTGGTAGCCAGCTCTCTGTAACTGTCAAAGACAAAATCAGCTCCGGCATTTTTTAAGGTAGCGGCATGGAATCTTCAATGATGGTGGTCGCCTCTCGGAGTCGATCACAACCCCGTCCAGATCAAAAAAAATCGTTTTTATCAGCATATCGTTATTGGCCATCCAACTCCATAAGAACGTTTCGCAACATCGCTATCCGGGAGGCGTATAATAAAGATTGTAATACTCCGATATGCTCATCCAAATTGTCATCCAATTCAAATTCATCCTCAACATCGTAGTAGAGACTTTCCAATCCCGCCAA
>DIEY01000017.1 GCA_002418865.1 Bacteroidales bacterium UBA5762
CCTAATTTTTGTCCATTATACCAAATCTTATAAATGAAATTTGGTTTTTGAATCTTCGTAAAGGATGGTCCTATTGTTTTCCGCACTTTCTTGCTACATCATCATAAGTACTTGATTATCAATATTCATTTTGTGGTTTTGGGTGTTGCAAATTTTTTTTATCATGTTTATCAGAAAAGTAAGAAATCGGCGTGGAAGACTGTCTGTACAGGCGATACAGATGTTTCGTCGTAGCTACAATGTTGTCAAAACTATCGGTTGCGCCACCACACAGCACGAAATTGAAAGGTTAGAGCAATTAGACAGGGAAGAGATAGAGCGTTTGAGTGGGAATCAGCTGAAGCTTTGTAGTTACGAGAGTAACGAGATCATCGAACAAACCTTTTCAATACTGGTCAATAGCAGTATTCGTAGCGTAGGACTTGAGTTGATTTTGGCAAGATCTACGATTATATTGGGTTTAATGCCATCGAGGAGGAGCTGTACTGGAACTTGGTCATAGCATGGTTGGCTTTTCCCTTAAGCAAGCTGAAAACGGTAGATTACATGTATCGTTATCAAGGGGAAAGCATCGAAGTGGATACGGTTTATCGTTTCTCGGACAAATTGAGCGACAAACTCAAGCCAACGAAATCGCATAGAAGCTCATGTCTGCATTGCTTTTGCGGCCTACTGCATACTCAAGGAGCATGAAAGAGTCCTATTGAAAGAGAAATCGGCCCTATCGTTAAAAAGGGCCAGTGAGTTGACACGAAACATGTATCAAATCACCTATTCTTTACCCGAATCAAGATAATCAAAATGCAAACTTCTCAAAATGGATGAGGAGCAGGCTAAGCTATACCGAGTTGTTTGTAAAAATTTTTAGGATGTCGCAATGTAGAAAAGAGGTCGAAGCTTTACCTATAGTTGATAAATGGATATTTCCTTGCAAATTTAGAGCTTGGGGACAAGACTTCAGTACTGTCCCATCTTTTTTCGGTCAAAAGTGAAAAATTCGAAGCAAAAGATGAGAAATTATTCGTTGACGAATTTTACGCCGGGAAGTTCTTTGCCTTCAATGTATTCGAGCATAGCCCCGCCGCCTGTGGAAACATAGCTCACCTGATTGGCCAGTTGATATTTATTGATAGCAGCTACTGAATCGCCTCCACCCACCAAAGAGTATGCACCTTTAGTTGTAGCCTCAGCAATGCACTGTGCAACTGCCACTGTGCCCGTTTCGAAATTACTCATTTCGAAAACACCCATAGGACCATTCCAAAGCAAAGTTTTAGAATGAGTAATCACGTCTTTGAAGAGTTCAATCGTTTTGGGGCCAATGTCAAGACCTATCCATCCGTCAGGAATTTCATCGGATTGGCAAATCTTACGGTTGGCTTCATTATCGAATTTATCGGCAATCACCACATCTACCGGGAGTAAGATCTTTATGCCCAACTGCTTTGCTTTTTCGAGCGTTTCTAAAGCAACAGGGATGAGTTCATCTTCGACGAGTGAATTTCCTACTTTGCCACCCTGAGCCTTAATGAAAGTATACATCATTCCTCCACCAATAATTAGGTTATCCACTCTTTGCATCAGATTACGAATGATCTCGATCTTTCCAGAGACCTTGGCACCTCCTAAAATTGCAGTAAACGGACGTTCGGCTTCTTCGAGAACCTTTTTCAGAGCGGCTAATTCATTGCCCATCACATAACCAAACATTTTGGCTTGTGGGAAGAATTTTGCAATAATTGCCGTGGAAGCATGCGCCCGATGTGCCGTACCAAAAGCATCGTTTACGTAAACATCGCCCAGCTTGGCTAATTTTCCAGCAAATTCCTCATCTCCTTTTTCTTCTTCCTTGTAAAAACGTAGATTCTCTAAAAGCAAAATTTCACCAGGTTTCAGTTCTGATGCCATTTTTAATGTATCTTGACCTATGCAGTCGGGAGCAAATTTCACTTCTACGCCCGTTACTTTCTTCAAGTAAGGCAGCAAATGCCTGAGGCTGTATTTATCGGATGGACCATCTTTAGGCCTACCTAAATGCGACATCAAAATCACACAACCTCCGTCATTCAGAATTTTTCGAATCGTAGGTAAAGTGGCATCAATTCGGGTAGTATCGGTAATCTGAAATTTATCATCCAGCGGAACATTAAAATCGACTCTAATAAGTGCCCGCTTATTCTTGAAATTAAAATTATCTATCGTCTTCATATATTCGTGCTTTATAATTTGACGGCAAAAATAATGTTTTTCAAGGTTGAGCTGTCAAGGCTCTGAGCAGAAATACCCATTCGAAGGCAAGTTCCCTGAGTGCATCATACCTGCCGGTTGCACCTCCATGGCCAGATTCCATGTTGGTTTTTAAAAGAATAATATTATCGCCGGTATTGTTAGCTCTAAGCTTTGCCACCCATTTAGCAGGCTCGTGATAACGAACCTGAGAATCGTTGAGGCCAGCGGTTGCCAAAATTGGTGGATAATGAGCAGGTTTTATGTTATCGTAAGGAGAATACGACAAAATATAGAAATAATCTTCTTTTTTATTGGGATTCCCCCATTGTTCATATTCCTGAGTAGTCAAAGGTAAAGTTTTATCAAGCATGGTATTAATTACATCGACAAAGGGAACATCGGCTATGACTGCACCGAAGAACTCAGGCTGTAGGTTGAGCACAGCGGCTACTAGAAGTCCCCCGGCACTTCCTCCCATGATGCCGATTTTTTTAGGTTGAGAATATTTGTTATCGACAAGAAACTGCGCACAGGCAATAAAATCGGTAAATGAATTCTTTTTTTTCATCAATTTTCCGTCTTCATACCATTGTTCGCCCATTTCGCTACCTCCGCGCACTTGGGCAATTGCATACACAAATCCTCTATCCACCAGACTCAAAATCGAGGTTCTGAACCAAGCATCGGTACTATAGCCATAAGCTCCATAGCCATATAGCAAGGCAGGATTCGACCCATTCAATTCGAGCCCCTTTTTGTATAAAATGGCCATAGGTACCTCTGATCCATCAGAGGCTCTGGCAAAACGACGCTCCACTACATATTTATCAGGATCGAAACCTGAGGGAATATCCTGAATCTTTAAAATTTGTACTTCATGAGTATCCATATCGATTTGGTAAATGGTGGTCGGACGATTGAGCGATGAATAGGAATATCTTAATACTTTCTGGCTATATTCAGGATTAGAATATGTTGAAACCACATAAACCGGTTCGGGGAAAGCTACATTATGGAATTTGCTTCCATCTAAATTATAGATTCTCAAGCCCGTCAAACCATTGTTGCGTATTTGTACAATCAAATGATTCTCGAAAACTTCGTAATTTTCTATTTTCACCTTTTCGTCATGCGGAAAGATAACCTTCCACTGTTTTGGATCCGAGAATTTGCCGAAAGGTGCCAAATAAATCATTCCATTTTTACTTCTGGGAGATTTATAATAAACATAGAACCCTAAATCTTTGTGATGTTCCGCGCCATACATAACATCTTTTTCTCGTGGTATAAAAACTTGAAAATTTCCATTAGGTTGGTCGGATTTGAGCATTCTTACCTCAGAGGTTGTAAAACTGGCCGATTCAATCAATATATAATCGTTCGATAAGGTTTTAGATACGGAAACATTCAATAGTTCATCATTTTCTTCGAAGACAGGTGTATCTTTTTCTAAAGTTCCTGCAATATGACGTAAAACCTTATATGGGCGTAAAGATTCATTGCCAATGGTATAAAATAAGGTTTTACTATCAGCTGCCCAAGTGAAAGATTGAACATTTTCGAGTTGGTCGGGTAAATCTTTTCCACTTCTTAAATCTCTTATCTTTAAGGTAAATTCGGCAAAAGAACCAGTAGTATTGTATGTATAGGCTGCAAAATTATTATCGGGGCTCACTTCATAATCATTGAAAATAAAGGCTGATTGGCCCTCAGCCATGGCATTTACGTCGAAGATCAGTTCTTCTTCTGCTGATGAGCTTAATTTTTGACGAAAATACAAGGGATATTGCTTTCCTTTGAGCGTTCGGGTAAAGTAATAATAACCATTGTTAGGAATTTTTACGCTCATATCTTCTTCCTTGATACGTGACTTTAATTCATTAAAGATTTCTTCTTGCAGAGGTTCATTTTCTTTTATAACCAAGTTGCAATATTCATTTTCGGCATTTAGATAGGCCATTACCTCGGGGTTGTTACGGTCATTCAGCCAGAAATATGGATCGATTCGCGTATTTCCAAACTCATGAAATTCGACCGGGCGGGAAGCAGCTACGGGAGGTGCAGGATATAGATATTGCTTCAAAGGACGTAAATTTTGTTGTGCCTCAAGTTGTAAATGTGTCATAAATATTAAAGTAAATAAAATAGCTGTAAATGAATGATAATATGTTTTCATGTTGAATTGAAGATTGTAAGTAATGTATTGTTGCGGTTAATTTTATTCTATGAGGGCAAAACGATGTCCACGTTCGAATATTTTTTTACAAAGAAACAAAAAACTAATGTTGTAGAAGCATATATCAATCTTCGACGATTAGTCAGGTCAAAAAGTTACATTTTCGGATAATTTTCTTATAAATCGAAGATTATCAAAATAATCCATGAAGGCTGGCATTTATTTTTTCGATGACGCTGGCAAGGTCTTCGGCATTAGAAGCAAAATCGGTATGATCTACATCTATAATGAGAAGTTTTCCGGCTTTATATTGTGAAATCCAGTCTTCATATCTTTCATTCAATCCCTTGAGGTAATCCAGACGAATACTTTCCTCGTAAGGTCGTCCTCGTTTTTGAATCTGGCGCACGAGAGTGGGGACAGTTGCTCTCAGATAAATCAAAAGGTCAGGAGGTTGAATGAAGGAAATCATTAATTCGAAGAGGCTTTGATAATTTTGGAAATCTCTGGTATCCATAAGCCCCATATCATGCAGATTGGGTGCGAAAATGTAAGCATCCTCGTAAATTGTTCTGTCCTGAACCACATTTTCTCCTGATTGTCTGATTTCGATGATTTGTCGGAATCGGCTATTGAGAAAATAGATTTGCAGATTAAAAGACCATCGTTGCATGTCTTCATAAAAACTCATCAGGTAGGGATTAGTATCTACATCTTCGAAATGGGGTTTCCATTGAAAATGTTTGGCAAGTAAAGCAGTAAGTGTACTTTTTCCCGAACCTATATTTCCTGCAATAGCTATGTGCATAAGTAAAATTATTTAGAAGAGATTATAGAAAAATATTTTGAGAAATCAGTTTAAGCATGAGATTTTTCAAGCAGAGTAAGAATTTCTTCAATGTAATTTCTTTCGTTAGCTAACCGAGGAACCTTGTTTTGTCCACCGAGTTTATTACGACTTTTCATCCATAGATAGAATGTTCCTTGTGGTACTTGTTGCATGATGGGCCTGGATAAAACCATATCATGGAATCGTTTAGCTTCGTAATCGGAATTTACTGATTGAAGGGCTTTATCGAAAGTATCTATAAAACATTCAAAATCGTCGGGTGGTTTTTCGAATTCCAACAGCCACTGATGAGCGCCATTTCTATTCTGGCTGAAATAAACGGGTGCACCAGTATATTCTCTCATTTGAGCATTACATTTATTACAGGCAATTTCGAAGGCCTTTTCGGCATTTTCGGCTATTACTTCTTCTCCAAAGGCATTGATAAAATGACGCGTTCGCCCCGAAATTCTAAATTTATAAGGATTCTGACTAGTAAAAATTATAGTATCGCCTAACATATAACGCCATAGCCCGCTATTGGTAGAAATAAGCATGGCATAATTTTTCCCTACCTCGGTTTCCCACAAAGGAAGAGCATACATGTTGGCCTTATTCAATTGATCTAAAGGAACAAATTCGTAAAATATGCCATAATCCAACATCAACAGCATGGATTCATCTAATGGATCATCCTGTATACCAAAAAAACCTTCTGAGGCATTATAAGTTTCAACATAACGTAAATGCTGCAAAGGAATAAGTTTTTCGAACTGTTGTCTGTATGGTCTAAAGCTAACCCCACCATGAAAAAAGACTTCCAGCTTAGGCCAAACCTCAGCAATGTGTTGCTTGTTAGTCACCTCTAAAATTCTTTTCAACAAAACAAGTGTCCAGCTGGGTACGCCAATCATACTGGTAATATTTTCTTTACTTGTAATCTGAGCCATCATTTCTATTTTCTCTTCCCAGTTTTTCATCAGGGCTACTTCGAGTTCTGGCGTACGTCGCTTAGCAGCCCAAGATGGCAAATTTTGCATGAGTATGGCCGAGAGATCTCCTTCGATAATTTGATGATGATTGACCTGATGAAGGGTTTGCGAACCTCCCATTACAAGACTTTTACCTCTGAATAATAATGTTTGGGGATAGCGATGCATATACATAGACAACATATCTTTGCCAGCCTTGAAATGACATTCATGCAAAGATTCATGACTCAAAGGAATGAACTTGCTTCTGTCGGCCGTCGTTCCTGATGATTTGGCAAACCATTCGATGCGAGTATTCCATAATATATTTTGTTCACCTTGCCTTAACCTGTCGATGTAAGGTTTTAAGGATTCATAATCCTGTATAGCTACTCTTTCCGTAAAATCTTTATAATTCTTTATATGCTGATAATCAAATGATCTACCCCATTCAGTATTTTTTGCAGATGCTATCAGCTTTTGTAACACCTTATTTTGAGCCTCATAGGCATGAAGCTTGAAATAACGAATTTGTTCGATTCTGCGTTTTACGTATAACGAGATCAGGGTATTTAAAAACGACATCCTTTTAGCCCAAATTTTCAGTCAAAAGTAATGATAATTGAAATTCGCTGAAATGAGGTAGAGATTAAAAAACTTATTTTTTCATTAGATGATAGCTGTTTTCCGTAATGAAGAGCCTTCAAATGCTAAAATAAACCTTACAAATAAATCCATGTTAACTATGGATAAAGAAAAAAATACTCAAATGTGAGGGCATTTGAAGATTTGTTGCTATTCTGCACATTCAATAATTCAATAATTTGAAGTTTTTATAAATTCTAAGCATCTTAAATTTCAAAACCAAAAGCATGTGATTTAAAGCTCTAAGGCATGCATTTAGCTTCAATTGATAGAGAATTATTCGATTAGCATTCAATTGTAACTTATTCAGGGAATAGACGGAACGGAATCATTCAGTTCTTCGAATAAGGTAGTATCGGGTTCAGTGGAAAGATAAGCTCCTAAATAAAAGTTTCTGAAATAATTATCGGCTTTAGCAAACTCACGTTCAGCCTGAGTAAGTTTTTTATAAATATTTCTCCTTAAACGCAAAATGCGGGCATCGTCGGCATCCGAGATTTCACCGGGTTTTTTCACTATGGTGATCATTTCCCAAATTTCATTTTCCAAAACCTCACGATAAACCATCAAAAGCGATAGGGTGGCATTTAGCAAAACAGTATCTTGATCATAAGCTCCCAATTTTTCGATTTCGGCATAAGAATTTTTGGCATATTCGAGTGAATGATTGTAAACTTGCATAAGCCCGACCGTATCGGCATGTTCGAGATAACGGTTGATGTCGAAAATGACATCGGCTAAAGTGTTTTGTTTTTCCAGTATCTGGTCGTAATATTCTTTGGGTGAAGACAAATCTTTACATGCCGAAATAATCATCAGAAAGAGCAAACAAAATATGAGGGCCATCTTATACATAGATCATATTAACTATTTTTTCGAGCCATTTGGCATCGGTTTCATCGAAGTTGTTAAGAAGCTGGCTATCGACATCTAATACTCCCCTGATGTTTCCCCTTGTATCTTTAAGGGGGACAGCTATTTCGGATTTGGAACGGCTATCACAAGCAATATGACCTGGGAATTGATTTACGTCGGGCACAATGATGGTTTTTTGCTGTTGTATCGCAGCCCAGCAAACTCCCCTATTTTTCTCAAGTACCTGACATGCAAGTGGACCCTGATAACACCCAACTATGAGTTCACCTTCGTGAAGAAGATAATATCCCGTCCAGAAAAAATTAGGCATCTTATGGTGTAGTAAAGCAACGGTTGTGCTCATTCGCGCTTCAGGTAAGTTTGTCTTGGTTAAAAGACCTTTGAGTTGGTCGTAAATGCGTTGATAACGTATGTTTCTATTTTGAGTTTTCACTACGAATATAATAATAATTTCATTAACAATGAATTAACATTTGAATTCAAAAGACAGCTTTCAAAATTAGCAAAAATTTTTCGAAACCTCACAAAAATCTTCATCATGTGTGAATACACCCTCCCAAAATCTTGCAATTCGCTAAAAGGCAAGTCTCATCACAGGAATATAATTTTAAATCGCTGATCAATAGAAAAGCAGCTGATTTGTTATCTATTTTGTTGAAAGAAGTCTTTTGCGGTTGAGGCCTAATGGGAAAAGTAAGACCATAAAAATTCGTACTGATTTCTTATATAAGCTCATGCATCAAACATTTTATCATTATTACTCGACAGTTCGAATAAGGATGACAGAGCCGAAACAAAAGAATGAATGCCTTAAGTTAAAATCGTCATCTTAAGGTTGGATAGAAGGCATTGGGAATATGATGGATTTGATTTCCCTTAGGCGTCATAATAATGGAAATAATATCAAAACGAGTGTCGCCTTCGAACTTATGTTGATCAATATAATGGTTGGCACAGCGTATAAGGGCTCTTTGCTTTGCAAAACTCACAAAACTCTCGGGTTCTCCAAAGTAATTAGAGCGTCTTGTTTTTACTTCCACAATCAAGAGAAGGTCGCCTTTACGGGCAATGATGTCGATTTCTTCATGTCCATATCGCCAATTACGGGCTACTATGGCATAACCTTGCTTAACCAAATATTCGGCGGCCAATTCTTCGCCTTCTTTCCCCATTTCGTTATGTTCAGCCATTATTACAAGATATTTTAATCCGAATACATTACTTCGGCTTCTTCATTAGTGACTTCTAATCTAACTTCTGCACCCAGCACAAGTGGCTCATTGTGGAGCTGGTGTCCAGCAGGAAATCCAAAGCAAACTGGATAAGAATATTCTTTTACTGCATGAAAAACGATTTCTTCGGCACTATAGCCAAAATCGGTTTCTCCAACCTTCATTTCCGTCAGGCCTCCGATAATAAGCCCAGATAAATGGCTGAGTTTGCCTGCTCTTTTATAAGTCCACATCATCCTATCGAGGCGATATAAATATTCGCCTACATCTTCGATGAATAGAATTTTTTCATTTGTATCTAAATCTGAGCAACTTCCTATAATGCTGGTGAGTATGGAAAGATTTCCGCCAATAAGAACACCCTGGGCCATGCCTAAACGGTTGAGGACATGGGGATACAATTGGTAATTTTGCAAATTTCCTTGTAAAAAATTCATCACTTTTAGGGCTAAGCTTGAATTTTCGACAGAAAATGCCGAGGCCATGGGACTGTGCAAACTTTGCCATCCGAGACGGTGCAAATGAGCATGCAAAAGGGTGACATCGCTAAAGCCAATGATCCATTTTGGATAAGTTTCGAAAAAATGGAAATCGAGTCTATCGATGATGCGATGAAGCCCATATCCACCTCTTGACATAAGGATAGCTTTGCACTTAGGATCATCTAAAGCTTTTTGTAAATCTTCGAAGCGTTCGTCGTCGGTGCCGCTAAATTGGTGAAATTCATTCAAGGCATGCGGCATGATCTCCACTTCGAATCCAGCATCTTTCATCACCTTCTCGGCCATAAATACTTTTTCGGGCAAAATTCGCCCTGATGGCGATGTAATACAAACCTTATCACCTACATGTAAATAGGGCGGCCTTTTATATAAATAATTCATTCTAAAGATATGAAGTGCTAAAATATAAATTTTTAATCGACATTTATTTTCATAACGAATTTACATTGATCATAAATCTATAAAAATAGAAATATGAGGAAAGATAGTTGCAATATCTTGGTAAGCAAGCCGATTATGTATCTTTGCAACTCAAATTTTCGAGATAATGACTTCAGAAAACCATAAATCATATAAACGGACTACAATAACTTCGGCATTGCCTTATGCCAATGGTCCTGTACATATTGGGCATTTGGCAGGAGTTTATATACCTGCTGATATTTATGCGCGCTATCTGCGCTCGAAAGGAGAAGAAGTCCTTTTTATTGGCGGAAGCGACGAGCATGGTGTGCCCATTACTATAAAGGCCAGAAACGAAGGCATCAGCCCACAACAGGTAGTAGATAAATATCACCAAATCATCAAAAAATCGTTCGAAGAACTAGGCATTTCTTTCGATATATACAGTCGCACCTCTTTACCTATTCATCATGAGACGGCTGCGAATTTTTTCAAAAAATTATATGAAGAAGGAAAATTTATAGAAAAAGTTACTGAACAGTACTACGATCCTGAAGTTGGGCAATTTTTAGCCGACCGTTATATTATTGGTACTTGTCCTATTTGTGGCAATCAAGGAGCTTATGGTGATCAATGCGAGCAATGTGGCAGCTCGCTCAATGCCACTGATCTCATTCAACCCCGTTCAGCCTTAAGTGGCAGCATTCCTATTTTAAAAGAAACCCGACATTGGTTTCTTCCTCTCGACCAGTATGAAGACTGGCTAAGAGAATGGATACTCGAAGGGCATAAGGATGATTGGAAAACGAATGTTTATGGTCAGTGTAAATCATGGCTCGATCAGGGATTGCAACCCAGAGCGGTAACCCGTGATCTCGACTGGGGAGTTAAAGTACCTATAGAAGGAACTGAAGGTAAAGTACTTTATGTATGGTTTGATGCTCCTATTGGTTATATTTCAGCCACGAAACATTGGGCTCAATTAACAGGTGGAGACTGGGAAAAATGGTGGAAATCGCCCGATACTCGCTTGATACACTTCATAGGTAAAGACAATATTGTTTTCCATTGCATCATTTTTCCAGTGATGCTAAAGGCCGAAGGAAGCTATATTCTTCCCGATAATGTACCCGCCAATGAATTTTTAAATTTAGAAGGCGACAAGATCTCGACTTCACGCAACTGGGCGGTGTGGCTCGACGAATACTTGGTAGATTTCCCCGGTAAACAAGATGTGCTGCGTTATGTGCTCTGTGCCAATGCTCCTGAAACCAAAGATAACGATTTTACATGGAAAGACTTTCAAACTCGTAATAATAGCGAACTCGTGGCTATATTCGGAAACTTCGTTAACCGAACGCTTGTGCTTACGACAAAATTTTTCGATGGACGCGTTCCCGAGCTTACCAATCTTCTTCCCATCGATAAAGAAGCTATAGAAGAGATTGCAGCTTTCCCAACACGTATTGCCTCTAGCCTCGAGCATTTTCGTTTTCGAGAAGCCTTAAATGAGATGATGAACCTGGCCCGACTTGGCAATAAATATCTCACCGAAAATGAACCTTGGAAAATCGCTTCTTCCAATATGGAAAGAGTAAAAACAGTTTTGAATATCTCGCTACAGATTTGTGCCAACCTCGCTATTTTATGCGAACCTTTCCTCCCGTTTACTTCGGCTAAACTTCGTCGTATTCTCAACTTAAAGGATGGGAAATGGGACGATACCGGAAGTTGTGATCTTTTGCCAGTTTCTCATATATTGAGCAGACCTGAGTTGCTTTTCGAAAAAATCGACGACGAGGCTATTGAAAAGCAAATTCAAAAACTCGTAAAAACAAGAAATTCAACTTCTGAATCGCTCAAGCTCGAACCAGCTAAATATGAAATCGATTTCGATACATTTTCGAAGATGGACATTCGAGTGGCTACTATTTTGGAAGCCGAAAAGATTGCAAAGACGAAAAAACTGCTAAAACTCAAGATAGATACCGGCATAGATAAGAGGACCATTGTATCGGGCATTGCCGAATATTACCAACCCGAAGAAATTATTGGTAAACAGGTTTGCATCCTCATGAATCTTGCTCCGCGAACCATCAAAGGAATCGAAAGCCGAGGAATGATACTCATGGCTCAAGACCCTCAAGGAAAACTCTATTTCGTTTCACCTTCAGAAATCATTCCCTCGGGTAGCCAAATTCAATAAGATGTGGCTTGTCATCATCGAGAAATATATGCCAATTCTTTTGATTTGAATCAATCAACCGATAAAACTTGATTATAACGGGCGGGTGTATAATCCGTTGGTGATTTCAGGGGCTAAAACAGATTAAAAAGAAATTTTTAGGTTAACTCTTCCATTATTAGCTTTCTTTAATGTGTACCACTCTTTGAGGGAATGGAATATTAATATTGTTGTTTTTAAGAACTTTAAATATTTCAACTCTAATCTCACTTTTAATGTTTTCGACCCTGAAAATTTCATTAGTATAGAAAAAAATCGAGAATATCAAAGCGGAATCGCCATAATCTTCAAATCTTACAAATGGTTCAGGGGTAGGTAGGACTTTTTCATTTTTCTTTACAACTTCTTTTAAGACTGACATTAAAACTAAAATATCAGTTGAATAATCAACTCCAATTGTAATTTTAAATCTAGATGATATTTGGCTATGTGTCCAATTTACTACATTATTGCTTGTAAGTACGGAATTAGGAAGAATTATGTAGTTTTCATCTCTTCCAAGAACAGTTGTGGAACGGAAATTAATTTTCAACACTTTATAAATCATAGAGTTAATTTCAATAATATCGCCAACTTTTAATGTTCTGTCAAACAATAAAATAATACCTGAAATAAAATCATTGAAAAGGTTTTGTAAACCAAATCCTAAGCCAACAAGTAAAGCAGCTGACCCTGCTAGTAAGACTGAAACATTGATGCCGAGTAAATGAAGACTAATTATAAAAGAAAAGGCAATAACAATATATTTGAACACTTGATAGATAGAAAACTTTTTTGCTAAATCCAAATTTTTGGATTTATAAATTATACGTTTGATTATAAATACAAAAAGAATTACAAAAGCAATAAATACAATAAAACTTAGAACATTAT
Source organism: Bacteroidales bacterium UBA5762 (assembly GCA_002418865.1). Lineage (GTDB taxonomy): Bacteria > Bacteroidota > Bacteroidia > Bacteroidales > TTA-H9 > TTA-H9. The sequence goes on from DIEY01000017.1 coordinate 12,982, forward strand.
GGAGCTTTAAGGTATAATCTCCTATCTCAATTATTTTGGTTTCCAAAAATTCTTTCATAACTTGTTTTTTAGTTATGCTACTCTTCGGGGGGCAGCAACCGGCGTCATTATCAAACGTGAAAACGCTGCTAAAATTATATGAAATTCGAATCCGAAAAACCGCCCTGGTGAGCTGAACCGCCTCTTAGGAGCTGTGCGGTTTGCAGACAACTACCTGACTCAACCTTTGCGACCTCCCATCTTCAAGGGTTTTCGACTCTGCAAGTGCTGTGTCGAGCTGTCGTCTCACCCCGAAACTGCACACACCTTATGCCAGTGTCCGAATGCTCTCTTTTGTCAGCCGATTCCGTTGAGGCCTCAGGAGCTGACGAGTACGTCCCTGCGATTGCTCGTAAAAACGCGGCTAAGTACTCACCACCAGACCTCTTTTGTGGCGTAGCGCCAACCTTGCCTCGAAAGTTAAAACTTTCCGCAGGCGACGCGACAAGGCGAGTGGACTGTTCTAAAAGGCTCCAAGTGCAAACTCCGCTTTCGCATCGTTAGAAGCGAGGCGAAGCTGGGGCAAATACTGCTTACCGGGAAATTCATAAATGATAGTAACCCTGGGGGCCAAGAAGGCCTGAATCGGTGTGCTGATCCTGTAAAAACTAAAAGTGCAGTGCGTACGTTCTGCATCGCACCTAACGTTTTGCAGATTGGCGTAGTTGCGGATTTTTAGCACAAAAGTTCAATCGAAGCTCTGCACTTTGGTTAAGCACTAAACCGTCATAGATGCACGTCACCCGACATTTCGCCAATCTGCTGTTGGGCGTATGTGCTTCTTTTCTCGTCATTTGTTGAACGTCCTGTTTGCCCACGTAAAGAACTCAGTTAAGCTGAATACCATTATGTTTTTGTTCTTCGTTTCTTCTGTCGTGTATTTCTTTTGTTTAACAGCATCTTTCAGCCATTGAATTGCTCCTGCTTTCCAACCTGCTCCATCAATTAATATCATAATTGAATTTTCTGGCATTGCTTCAATGGTGTTTAAATACAAATAGGGGAGTTTCTCGTCAACTGAACCTGCAGCTTGCTGCCACTTACATTCTATTCGTATTTCCAAGTCATATTTTTTGGATATGAGTAAAAATTCTGTGTTGCCCTTATGCTTGTAAACTGTTGTGAATGGAACATTTTCAAGGAGTAGCTCTTCTCCGTATTTTTCTTTGTTTTTCTCCCAAACTCAGTAATTAATAAGTTCGAATCCCTTACCTGTCAGAACGGTCTTTACTGCTACTTCAAGTTGGTTTCCTGTAACATTACTCTTGGTTCCTTTTTTCATTTATGTGATTGAATAGTTTGTAACAACGATTTCGTTTATTGCTCCGCGCTTAGTCGGGTCTGAATTAATCATTCTTCTTGCAGGAACTCTCACTATGTTATAGTCACTGTAAATTTCATCAAAAAAGTTGTCAGTGGGATTATTATTCTTCGGGTCTGAATTACTCAACATTACTTTTATTCCTTTTTTGTCAAGCTCTTTGAAAAGTTTTGAGAGCTCAATTTGTTCATTGTCTGCAAAGTCTTGTTTGCTGTATGATT
>DIEY01000068.1:0-232 GCA_002418865.1 Bacteroidales bacterium UBA5762
TCTGCGTTTTAAATCTGCGTAAATCGGCGAGAGAGAAATTGTTCTCGCAGATATCGCAGAAAGGAACTTTCGCAGATAGTCGCAGAGAATGGAGAATGGAGGAGTGGAGTCTGAATTTGTAATTATCTTGTTGTTTGTTGTCATCGTCGGCTGTAAGTTGTAGGTTGAAAATCTGTGTAAATCTGCGTTTTAAATCTGCGTAAATCTGCGAGAGAGAAATTGTTCTCGCAGA
>DIEY01000068.1:241-34756 GCA_002418865.1 Bacteroidales bacterium UBA5762
GATAGTCGCAGAGAATGGAGAATGGGGGGAATGGGGGATGGGAAATTTTACTGAACCCAATTATTTGGAATTAATTTGTCCTTATCGTATGCAGAGCCTGCTGAAATATCGAAATTTTTTAGAGTCTGCGAAAAACGAATAGTTTATTAAAAATAGTTAGAGGTTTCAGAAGGGATAAGGCGAAGGTAAGAGTGAGCAGATACCATAAGAACCATGACCTGACTCTGTGGTAATACGCTGGTCGATACGCGGATCGCAACCTTTTTCTTTCACTTTATCTTCCTTGCATTCGCAACCATACTTTCCAAGAACCGGATTACAATCGTATTCGGGATTAACCACCGAACATATTACCTTCCCTTCTAATATATTATCCTTTACAGATAAAATCATTTTCTTGCCTTTTTTCTTCAAAAAATAATAAACTTTAGCATCGGCCGAATCATATTTTCCATAGCCTACTAAGCACCACTGTCCATGAATTTTCTCGATTTTAATACTATCGACTTTGCTTTTTAGGGCGTAAACTTTAAATCCGCTTGTATCTTTGGGCTCGTTATTGGCTTTTAAGATGAGACCAAGTGTATCTTCACTAATAAGTTCAGGATGATCATAAGATCCTTTATAATTCAAAATTTTGGTACCACCACCAATTATATGACTACTTTCATTAAAGCGTGCTTTGAGAAAAGTTTTCAAGCTATCTAAAGGTTCCCAAAAAGGAAGCTGATATATTTTTGAGGGAGTTATTAAAACATGCTCATCCTTAGAAAAAAATTCAAGGTCTTCGATAATCAATTGGATTAATTTCACAGAATCATAAATAATCTTATAGTTACTGCCTTGTTTTTCAGCAATAACAATAGGATTTTGTGAATGAAGAGATGGACTGAGGAATAATAAAATAAGCGAAGTAATATTGGGAATAAAAAAATTCTTTTTCATAATGTAAAATAATAAATTAAAAAAAATAATATAATAAATAATTTAAAAAACCAATCAAAGTGTAGGGAATCCGTGTTATACTCTAAATTAATCGAATCATCATTGTATGTATTCATATATGTTTGATAGACATTTAAAATGCGGGATGAGTCAATGGCTAAATGTGGTATTCCTACAGAATCAATATTAACAATGTTAATCATACATTTATCAGAGGTTTTAAGTTAATTTATTTGTTTATTTACTTGTTCTTTTGAACATGATGTACCTAAAATTATTATGATAGGTAATGCTAAAAATAAATTTATTTTTAAACTTTTCATTTTTATTAGTTTTTTAAATTATTAGTTAAAATTTGTTTATTAATTGTTTTTGGTAATAATTTGTTAATGTTAAAAAATCAAAAATTACCCAGTCTCTACCTCAATGATTTAGAGAATGAATAAATTCGTGATTTTGCAGTGAGCATGGAGGGGATGATAGTTAAGTTATTGATATAAAATAAATTAACAAAAAATTCGGATAGCGGGAGCGTAGATGATGGTTTATCCAATGGGGAAGTTTCCTGTTTCGTAAGAGTTATACTTAATGCCTCTTTCAAGAAGAAAACCATCAATACAATTAAAACTGATAATATTATCGTTGACTCCAACATTAGGTATAGATCATTATCTTCACAGCAAATGTAAAAAAGATTTTCAATGCATCGAAAATTTCGAAATTTTTTCAAGAAAATTCTTGCGAAATTTTTTCGAATTCCTCGTTTCACATAATCTTTACCCGCTGCAAATTATCTTTAATGGCTGTGCCAGTGGCATAATGCTTTCCATAACCTCTACTGAAAATAAATCATTGATTCTACCCTGAATTTAGGTTTTTATATTAATTTGTACCCGACCGCACTTTCATTGGATAGGGAATTCATTTCTATCACTATCGAGTCCTTAAGAGGAATATAATAATCGATGAAGTTTTCGTTGTACCAAATCATCGAAGAACAATCTGTTGATTTGTCCTGTAGGTATAAAATAGTGAAACATAAAGGGTGAGAAAACAGAATTATGAGCTATAGGGACGAGGTTTGATGTAGTTTAATGTTTTGCGAGGAGGTCATTCATATTGAAGATGCCTTTGCGACCTAAAAGCCATTGTGCGGCTAAGATGGCTCCTGTAGCAAATCCACTGCGATCGAATGCTTCGTGGGTTAGAACTATCTTATCGCCTTTGGAGCGAAATTCCAACGTGTGAATACCCGTAATATCATCTTCACGTATAGAAGTAATGGGAATTTGATGAGGTAGGACTTGCTTACCTTCTTCGCACATAGTCCATTCATTTTTTTGTGGCAAGTTTTTGATTAATTTTTCAGCCAATGCAATGGCTGTTCCGCTTGGGGCATCTAGTTTCCGTGTATGATGGATTTCAATAATCGAAGGGTTGTATTGAGGATAATCCTTCAGTATACCTGCCAAAATCTCACTTATATTCATGAAAATGTTGACTCCCAGATTGAAGTTAGGTGCATAAAACAAGGCTCCTTGCTTTTGTTCGACATAATGGCCTATGAACGATAATTGGTCGTACCATCCAGTCGTTCCGCAAACTATGGGTTTATGATGATCGATGGTGCGAATGATATTTCGTGGCGCTTCGGCAGGAAGACTGAAGTCGATAACCACATCGCACTCTTGTAAAAGTTCTGTTTTATCGTCCCAATCTTGATCATTGTCATAAACTCCAATGATTTGGTGGCCTGATGCTATAGCAGCTTTTTCTACTTCTTTTCCCATGCGGCCATAACCTGAAAGCAGAATTTTCATGTTTTATGCAGATTATTGATGTTCAGGACGTAGAAGATCATTAATAGTTTTCACTGGATTGAAGGTAATGAGGGGAGTTTCGACGAAAACGGTAAGCCATTTTGCCATGGCTCCATTCCATAATCCCGGATGCTCCAAGGCTTTTAAGTCGCGGCCATCTTTCGATTTGATAGAGATAAAACCCGTGGAAGAATCGACATAATCAGGCAAATGAAATCGGCGACCTTTATAGTCGGTAAGGCTGCAAACCAGATCGACAGGATTGAAATGAGTAGATTGGTCCATGATGGCTTTTTGCTGAGGGTCTTTTAAATTAATTTGTGAAGATTCAACAATCTGTAAACTAATCTCTCCCCACTGATTCTTCACCAAAAAAGGTCCTCCACCGGGTTCTCCTATATTTTTTACCATACCGCAAACTCTTACTGGGCGATTGAGCCTGTCCTTCCACCACATCGCTTTCGCCTCACTGGACATGTTTTTGTATTCATCGGGTAAATAAATAAATAGGGTTTCAGAAGCAAATTCTTCAATCTCATGCAAAAACTCCTCATCAACCCTCTTTTGTTCAATATGTATCAGAAAATCAGCGACTCGATTACGTATCTTGAGTAAAAGGCCACCTAAGACTTTTTTATACTTGGTGGTCTCACTTCTAAGCCTGTCGCCAATAATGTTGTCGATATTCTTAATGAAAACGATTTCACCTTTCAGTTCGTTCAGGTTTTCAATCAAAGCTCCATGACCGCCTGGTCTGAAAAGTAAACTCCCATCTTTATTTCGAAATGGCTGATTGTTCAAATCGACGGCAATAGTATCAGTTGATGGCTTTTGTATGGAATATTCTACACGATATTTTACATTTAATTTTTTTTCATAAAAAGGAGCTTTTTTGCTAATTAGTTCTTCAAACTTTTCTTTATGTTCGGGCGATACCGTAAAATGTATTCTAACTTCTCCATTACTTTTCTTTGCGTGTTGGGCTCCTTCTACTAAATGTTCTTCTATACTCGTACGTGGACCTTCGGGATATTTGTGAAAAAGAATGAGGCCTTTTGGAAGATTCCCATAATTGAGTCCCCAAGGTTCGAGAACACAGGAAATGAGTAAGTTGTAATCTTTCTTTTCTAAAACTTCATCAATAGAACTGTTCTTTTGCTGAAGAATATTTTCTAACTGGTCTGAAAACGCAAAATCTCGGATACGATGAATAAAAGTATAAACCGATTGCAGGCTTTTATCACTTTCTAATTTTGCAAGTGCAGCATCTGAGCCATCAAATTGTTCTCTGAATTCATAAAGATGTTTAAACATACGCGAAGCTGCCCCAGAAGCAGGTACAAACTTAAGGATATCTAATCCATAGCAATACTTTTCATAATAATTTTCAAGTTCGGAAATCTGCTTATCATCGAACCTAAGAATTCCATCTCCAACAGTTGCAGGCCTTACCAATTCAGCCCAGGGAAACCCTTCCTTAAAATATTGAATCTGTCTTTCGACGGTTTCTTTGCTTATACCTTTGGAGGCAAGTTGTTGTAAATCATTGGGTGTAAACATCGTTCGAATAGTTTTTAGATTTTTTGTTGTGTAGGCATGACAAGAATTTCGTTTACATTGACATGAGGAGGCTGTGTAAGTGCATATACGACAGCAGCGGCGATATCACTGGGTTGCAAAGGTGCAATAGGAGTATTGTTTCCGCTGCTGGCTTTGATGTCGGGATCTTTGATTGTATTGGAAAGATTAGTAGCCGTAATCCCAGGTTCTATCAGCGTCATTCGGATATTTTCGGTCGAAGTAATTTCCTGCCTAAATCCTTCCGAGAAGGCATTGACGGCAAATTTTGTAGCACAGTAAACTGCACCTCCATCGAATAACCAACGACCTGCAGTGGACGAAATGTTGACAATGTGTCCATAACCCTGAGAACGCATATACGGTAAAACGGCTGCCGTTCCAAACAATACTCCCTTTAGATTCACGTCAATCATTTCTTCCCACTCGTCTATCCGTAAATTTCTGATAAATGATAAAGGCATAATCCCTGCATTGTTAATGAGAATATCTATTTTTTGCCAGTTTTCAATGACTTTACTGACAAATCCAGCCCAATCGTCTTTATTGCTGACATTCATTGGATAAACAATGGCCTCGCTGCCAATCTTTTGAATTTCCATTTGCACTTCATGCAGAAGTTCTGGCCCTCGAGCTGCAAGTGCCACTCTTGCTCCTTCTTTAGCCAATTCAATGGCAGTGGCTTTGCCAATACCCGACGATGCTCCTGTAATTAAGGCCACCTTTGAACCGAGTCTCATCATTTGATTATAGTTTTATTTTGATTTCGTTTTCGTCGAAAGCAAGTGTAATGCATGGGTTTTCAATAGTGTATCCAAATCCTTGGGGTAGTACCGAAATTTTCTGATAATTAACCTTATTTTGAATGCTGGAGTCGAGTTTTTCAAATCCGTGCAAAACAATTTTTAGTTGATGAAAATGCGAAGCCAATGCGCCTTCCTTTGCCGAAAGGGTCAACTCTCTGGTATCTCCATTAAAACTTAAAGTGCGTTTGTAAAATTCTCCGTTTTTATAATTGTATGTTAATCCATCGTCTTCATAATAAACAAATTCATGAAGGCCTTTTCCGTAATAAAGATGGATTTCAAGTGTATCTCCGGGATCCTCTGCTGTATGCTGACGCACCGGATGTACGGGAATTATAGAGCCTGCTTTTACGAATACAGGTAGCCGTGCCAAAGGAGACTCTATAATGGTTTCATTATTACCGCTCATAAGTTCATCATTATAAATATTGAACCAATTGCCTTGAGGCAGAAATACTTTTACATACTCATCTGTACTTTTACATGGAGCTACCAGTAGAGAAGGTCCGAGTGTATATTGATTTTGGTATGAAGTATAGAAAGAACGAGGATCTTGTGCATATTCTATGGCCAGTGCTCTTTGAACTGGTATACCGGTTTGGGATGCTTCATAGAACAGGCTATACAGATAGGGCAAGAGTCGGTAGCGCAGGTTGATGTAATTTCTGGCGATGTCTTCTACATCTTCGCCATAGCTCCAAGGTTCTGAAGATTTGGTGTTGTAAGCACTATGAGTTCTGCAAAAAGGGGATAGGGCTCCTAAGCTGATCCATCTCGCATAAAGTGCTGGGGTAGCATCGCCTCCAAACCCTCCAATATCGTAACCCGTAAAGGCAACTCCCGATAATCCAATGCTGTTTACTAATCTGATCCCAAGTAACATGTGATTGTCGTTGGCTTGATTATCACCTGTCCAGATGGAAGTATAGCGTTGCATCCCGGCATAACCAGAGCGAGTGAGTATGAAAGGTCTGTTCCCATGCATCAACTCTTTGGTTCCTTCATAAGTACTGCGTGCCATTAGCATTCCATAAATGTTTTTCGCCTGACGATAGGTAGCCTTATGGCCTTCCCAGTCAAAATGAATAAAGGTTGGGGTAGCTGAGCCCCAAGTGGCAATTTCATTCATGTCGTTCCAAAAACCATCTATACCCAATTCTACAAGGCTTGCAAATTGTTTTCCCCACCACTGACGAGCGGCAGGTTTAGTATAATCTGTAAAATGACACCATCCCGGCCATACTTGTCCTTGATATGGTTCACCATCTGGATACTTGATGAACATGTCCTGTTTCAAACCATCTTCATAAGCAGCATATCCTTTTTCAACCTTAATCCCTGGATCTATAATTACTGTGGTGTGAAAACCCATCTTTTTCAAATTGCTAACCAACTGATCTGGATGAGGAAAGCGCTGAGGATGCCATGTAAATATTTTGTAAGCATCCATATAGTGAATATCGAGATAGATATTGTCGGCAGGAATTTTTTTATCACGAAACGTAGCTGCAATTCCCAATACTTCGCTATCGGGATAATAACTCCAACGGCATTGTTGATTGCCGAGAGCCCACATAGGTGGAAGTTCCATACGGCCTGTAAGCCAGGTATAGTTTTTTATGATCTCTGCTACATTTTCTCCATGAATGAAATAGTAGTCCATTTCTCCATCATCGGCCCCAAATGAGGAAAACCTTTCTTGAGAAGCCCCAAAATTAAAATAGGATTTATAAGTGTTATCGAAGAAAATGCCATAAGTTAAGCCTGAATGTAAACCTATATAAAACGGAATAGTAGAATATAAAGGATCGGAATATTCATCGTAACGGGGATTATCGGTATTCCAATGCCAGTAAGCATTTCCGCGGCGGTCGAAGTTTCCTGCTTTTTCGCCTAAACCTATGAAATGTTCATCAGCTTGCAGAATTTTACAAGTGGTTACCTCTGTACCATTCCAGTTTGTTCCTAATGCAGGATCATCTTCATTGATGATTCGCCCATCTAAGGTTAAGAAAGTGAATCTTACGGGATTCTTGCTGATTTTTAAAACAGTAGTTGAAGTCTTCAGAAAAATGTTTTCAGCATCTTCCTGACGCGTATAATTCACAATCTCAGGCCGAGCAATTACGGCATAGGCAACATCGGGGCCGAATTGATCCTTTACGATCCGAATTCTAAAAATATTATCGCTGAATGGAGTTATTCTAACTTGACCATTGGTTGTGGATAATTCTATAGAATTGGAGGTGTAGTTTATCCTTTTGAGTTTTCCCAATGTACTGAATTGCTGAGCATTGACGAATGAGGCAAGCATTGTGAGCATCATAAAAAAGGTGTACTTCTTTAACATGACATATTTATTTTCATAACAGGACAAACTTATAAATTTTTTCTACACAGGAGAAAATTTCGATGAATAACTTTAAAAAAAGTAGCTGGTTATGCTGAAGAAGGATATACCCCTAATTTTTAGACAATCCAATGACATACAAAAATCAATCAATTTTAACTGGCTAATTTCAAATTCATTTGTTATTATTATACCAATTCAGCCATTTGGCCTTATTTCACTTGCCTCATCATCTTTGCCTACTTTGTGGTATGAATATTGATTTCTTGAATTTTTACTCTTCCTCTTAACAAAAATCAGATTTTCATTGTTTAATAAAGCATTCTTCCTTTATTAAAATAAATTACTTTTGCAATGGGTTTGCTTTTAATGATAAAACTACTTTAAAAGTTACGCTTAACTTTATCAAACGATGGCTTATTATCATGAAATAGCAGATAAACTAATAAACTTAACTCTTTTCGGTTTTTCAGAGCAAATGTTTTTAAAATTTATGTTTCCAGCAAAATGTAACTACTGTTAAGTTATGCATTATTTATCGCACTGAAATGATTTTTTTGTATTTTAAAAAATCAATTAAAGCATTCATCTATTTATTTTATGCTAATGACCAAAATCTAAGAAAAAGACAAATCACATTAAATTACATCAGGCAGATGTTAAAGGAAAAAGTTATGAAAGACTGGTTTTCTTGTTTGCAGTAGGAGACGCATATTGACATAAAAATGACCACTTGGTTATAAAAGATATGCAGGTGAAAGGATGATTATTAAAAAATGTCAAAAACAGTAAAAAGAACTAAAGTGAATACTGATGAGAAAAGAGTCAGATATTAAAAGGAAGAAATATTATTTTATTTTGTGGTTTGTGTGGGGTATGATAATGACCTCAGAGGCGCAGATCAATATACCTCATTTTATTTTTTCGGGCATGCATCATCTATCTGAAGGTAGGTATGTAGAGGCCATCAAGAGTTTGAATGTGGTCATCAATGCATCACCCGATATGTTTGAACCCTATTTTTACCGAGGGATAGCCAAATACAATCTTGGGGATTATCAGGGGGCGGAGCAAGATTTTACAAGAAGCATAGAAATTAATCCCATGTTTAGTGAGGCCTATCATTACAGAGCTGTCACACGCGACAGACTACGTAATTATCAAGCAGCCATGGATGACTTCAATGAAGCGCTTCGTATTGCACCTTTAAGTGCAGAAATTTATGTAAATCGCAGCATTACGCGAATGGGATTAAAGGATTATGAACATGCCTTAATCGATGTAGATTCAGCTATTAAGATTAAAAATGATATTCCTTTAGCTTATCTGGCTCGAGGTCTCATCAAACATCAACTCAAAGATACTTTAGGAGCAATTGCCGATATCAATAAAGCTATACAGCTGAATTACTTTTTTACTGAAGCTTATTTGCGCCGGGGCGCCATTAAATATGATATTGGAGATTATGAAGGAGCCATAGAAGATTTTACACAAGCCATCAAAATGGAACCCGACAATCCTGCTGTTTATTTTCAGAGAGCTATTGCCTATATTAAACTCGAAAATAAAAAGGCTGCACTTGAGGATATGAACAAAGTGCTTGAGCTCGATCCATACAATGCGCTTACTTATTATAACCGTGCCATATTAAGGGGAGAAATGGGTGATTTGAATGGGGCTCTTGAGGATTATAATCGTGTACTTGTGCTGAATCCCGATAATGTTCTGGCTGCTTACAATCGAGCAATTACTCGCCATCAACTTAAAGACTATCAGGGCGCTGTGGAAGATTATACAAAAGCTATTAATCTTTTTCCTGATTTTTCAAAGGCTTATTTTATGCGTGCCGAAGCTAAACGTATGCTTAATGACGAAAAAGGCGCCTTCGAAGATCGCAACAAAGCTATTCTCATAGAGGAAACTATTGCCAAAACCCATGATTCGACCCTTCGTCAATATACCGATTCCACGTATTTAGCGAGCATTATCGAGTTCGAAGCCGATTTCAGAACTGCTGCTGCTGTGGACGGAAGAATTCAATATCAGCCCGTTTATGTGGATCTGGAACAAAATTTCATAGTAACTTATCTTTACAACGATTCTCTTTATGTTGAACAAAAAAGAGGAGAATACTGGCTGAAAAAAATAGACGACATTAGTAAAAAAGTGGATTATAAGCTTAATTTCGGATTGACCAACAAGGAAACCAAACTTACACCCGAACAAATTGCGGAGTATTTGAAAGATGTTGATTTGAGCAAAAAACTTAATCCTTCTGATCCACTCGCTTATTTTTTCACTGGAATACTAAACGGCCTGATTAAGAATTATCAGAGTGCACTCGATGCATATAATAAAGCCATACAACTCGATCCAGGTTTTGCACTTGCCTATTTTAATCGAGCCAATACTCGATTACAAATGATTGAAGAATTAAAAGAACAAGAATCTCTTCCTGTAGTAATTTCGTTTGGGAACAATTTGCAACAACCTTATTTTCCTACTAAGACACCACTGCCTGATTATAAAGATGTTATCGATGATTACAATAAGGTGATAACGTTGAATCCTGATTTTAGCTTTGCATGGTTTAATCGAGCGAATATAAAAGCTAAGATTGCTGATTATGAAGGAGCGGTCCAAGATTATTCCAAAGCAATTGAATTAGAACCTAATTTAGCTCAAGCTTATTACAATAGAGCGCTCATCTTGATTTATCAACATAATAATCAACCTGCCTGCCACGACTTAAGCCGTGCCGGAGAACTCGGAATTGCCAATGCTTATAATCTTATCAAACGTTATTGTTCACTTAAAAATTAAATCAGAATTTTTTTGTTTATTTGAATAGTAAACCTTATTTTTGAGATGAATGCTTGCTTTTTGTTTGTTTAAACTATTAAATGATTCACATATTAATGATCAATATTATAACAATGAGAAAACTAAATTGTATATTTGAAATATTCTTATAAAAATTATTATGGATTATTTTTCGAATAGTTTGAAATTCAGTTAAAAAGTTATAAATTAGAAAAAATATTTATTCATTAAATTTTATGAAATGAGGTTTAATTTTTCGTTATTCATTTTTATTTACTAAGAAGTGCAATTAAGTGATGGTTTTAATTATTGGAGCAGGTGCGGCTGGAATGATGGCGGCTATTAGTGCTGCCCGCAAAGGTGCTAAAGTGGTTGTTTTGGAAAAAATGAACAGACCTGGTCGTAAACTAAGTATCACAGGTAAGGGGCGTTGTAATATCAGCAATACAGATCCCTTAAGAGAATTTCTCATGCATATAGATCCTGATCCCGATTTTTTATTCAATGTTTTTTCACGTTTTTTTTCTAACGAGACTATTCATTTTTTCAATGAACTGGGAATTCATACTAAAGAGGAAAGAGGTGGAAGAATTTTTCCTGAAAATGATTCGGCCGCCGAAATAGTTAGCGCTCTTATTAAGGAGATGGAACGTTTGGGCGTAAGGCTTTTAACTGGGGTAACTGTAAAGCAGATATTATATAAAGACAGGGAAATAATTGGAGTAAAACTCGATGATGATTCTGTGATAGAATCGCATAAGATTATTTTAAGTACCGGAGGAAGTTCTTACCCTGCAACGGGTTCAACAGGTGATGGCTACCGTCTGGCCGCCCAATTAGGTCACAGTATTCGTCCACCTGTTCCCGCCTTAGTACCTCTTGTCGTGGAAGGAACAACGGCTGCTTCACTTCAAGGCCTCACCCTTAAAAACGTAAAGGTCACTGTTTATATCAACGGTATAAAACAGGCCGAAGAATTTGGTGAAATGCTCTTTACTCATTTTGGTGTTTCCGGACCCATTATATTGAGTTTGAGTAGACAGTTAAACCGTATCGACTTAAAAACTCACAAAGTAGAAATAAGCATAGACCTAAAACCAGCGCTGGATGATAAAATGCTCGATCGCCGTTTGTTGCGTGATTTTACCGAACATGGTAAAATGCAAACCAAAACTATATTAAAAGGATTGCTTCCTTCGAGTTTGATTCCTGTTTGCCTTGAATTATTAAACTTGAATGGCGACAAACCTGTACATCAAATTACTGCTCAAGAACGGAAAACATTAAGATTATGGCTGAAGGATTTTAGATTTCATGTGGTTGGGCTGAGAGGTTTTAAGGAAGCCATCATCACTTCGGGTGGTGTTTCTACACGTGAAATAGATCCAAAGACTTTACAATCGAAACTCATCTCGGGCCTTTATTTTGCGGGCGAAATTATCGATTTGGACGCAGACACGGGTGGATATAATCTTCAAATTGCCTTTTCCACTGGCTGGATAGCAGGTTCATCGGCCGCAGAAATTTAATAGGATAAATATTTTAAAAGCTAATCATTATAAATTATTAAGTCTATTCAAAATAACTTCTTAATTTATGATTAATCAATCTAGATCAAAGTTGTCAACGATATAAAATTGGAAATTTTATTTTATTTCTTTTTATTTACGAAAATTTATAATAATCATAGGAATCCTTCATAAGCGATTTTATATGAATCAGTAGAAAAAATGTTATGGACTTCTAATTTTTACGTATTTTAGTAATTTCCTTAGGTCAAGTAAAAGATTAGGATTGCCATTAAAGTATGGAACGCTAAAAAATGAAGTGTAGCATTAAATTGCAATTTTTTAGGTGATTTTAAATTGTTTTGGGACTAAATATTTTGAACAACGAACATAACTGCACCCAAGAAAATAAAAATTGCTCCCATTGCCTTACTGAGAATTTTATCATTTACCTTATTAGCAAATTTTGCGCTTGCTATACCACTGATTACCGAGCTCAATCCAATAATTAATCCTGATACCCATCTTACGTTTCCATGCATGGCGTAGCCAATTGCTCCTGATAGTGCCGTTATAGTCATTAAAAACGAAGAAGTTCCAATAGCAAGTAGAAGTGGATAATTCAAAATGAATATGAGAATAATTAATATCATTCCGCCACCGCCAGCTCCAAATATCCCTGTCATTATGCCTACAAAAAAACCTAAAATTAAGGTTACGATCGACTTTTGTATGGAATTTTTGAATTTTAATAAGCTCTTTGGTTGTTTTGTAATAGATTCTGTTTTAATCCCTTTGCGCCAAATGAAAGCTCCCATGATAAGCATGAAAATTCCAAATGCTGTTCCTAAATTCGCTGCTTTTACACCAGAAGCATATTTTGTCCCTAACTGCGATCCTAAAATAGATCCTACCGCTATCCATAGCCCAGAACCAAAATCGATGTTTTTATGCTTAAAATAAACATAAGAGATTGCTAAGGCAGTAATTACGTTTACCATGAGGCTAGTTCCTATGGATTCATGAATAGTGTAATTGCTTAATATATTTAAACATGGAACAACTAAAATAACACCTGAAGCACCTGTTAAACCCGTCAAAAGTCCAGTAATCAACCCGATTAAAATTAAAATCAAGATTTGTAGAATGGTCATATTTTCTAAGTTTTTGAGTTATGTTTGGGCAAAATCACTCAAAGCTTATACCAGTTAAATCTCAATTATTAGTCAATGTAACTGCTAAACCATTGAATATGAAATGTTCTATAGATAATAAATTATATATGCTAATGCTAAAGTATGGATTAATTCGTATGAGCTAAATTTCCAACGAATTTATGCTTATTTAAATCAGTCTAAACTATTTGGCTGATAATGAGCACATTTAATAAGTAAAGCTGATAGAAATAGAATAAGAAATTTAATGAAATGTCAGGTTTCAATTATAATTACAGAATTTCGGGGAAAAGTAATTTCGCTGGATTACTGTAAAAATGGCAATTGAGTTAGATATTTGAGGCGAGATGAGTAAATGAATTGAGGAATGTGAAATTCATCTGTTTTGGTTAAGATAAACGCTAAAAAAGCAGCTTTTCTAAGTATAGAAAAGCTGCCCGCTAATTTTTGCTTCTCTTAAGAAGCACAGTGCAATAATCAGCCACTGTAAAGTGTGTTTTTACCACTTCATCCGAAAAGGGGATTCTATGGTTTTAATGATACAAAATTAATTAAACTTCATGATAATTGAACCATTTCCAGTAGAATTCTTATGTTAATAAAACTTAATTAAAAAAGATGTAAATATTTGATTTACAATAAATATAAAAAACTCACAGAGGTTCATAGTGTAATGTTTGAAGGGTGGAGATATTCAGATGTATGAATAAAAGATAGGAGCTTTATTCAAAGGTTAATGAGAAGGGAGGAAGATGGTTAAATTAAATACCTCTTCAGTCTTATGATAATTATCTGTCATATAGTATCTTAGAATAATATGAAGGAATTATCTCCTTCTTTTGGTTTATGAAGAAGAAAATTTGTATATTTGCAAAACTTTTCTCAACTGAAACTACTGACCGTACGGGCTTAATTATGAGGAATAAAGGATAGAAGTTATCCTTATGAATTTGGAGAAATAAAGGGATTTATGCGTGGAGATGGAGATGAGGAGTCATAACTAAGTTGAAAGAGAATAAGGTGATGGTAGCTTGATTTATTAAGTAATAGATTGAATTTCTTTAATTTAGAATGATAGAAGCGATTATAAAGAAAATACAGAAGCGGGAGAAGAAATTTTGAAAGAATGAAATGGATGGTTTATAGATAGAGTAGTTTGATTTTGATGGTTGATTCATTTGGATTTTGGTTGATTGATTGAATGAACAGCGGGCTTGATGGAAGGTCCGCTGTTTTTTTGGATAAAAAATCCTGAAAGTAAGGCATGTATTCAACTTTCAGGATTTTAGCGTTATAAGAGTAAGTGCGTTATAATATTTCAGCCGAGGTAGGATTTTAATATTTTGCTACTACTTTTGTGTTTGAGCCTACGTATTGCTTTTTCTTTAATTTGGCGGACGCGTTCGCGTGTAAGGTCGAATTTTTCACCAATTTCTTCGAGTGTAAGGGGGTGAGTTCCTTCGAGTCCGAAATATAGGCGAATGACATCAGCTTCGCGGCGAGGAAGGGTAGCTAAAACTCGTTGAATTTCGCGGCATAAGGATTCATAAATCAAACCAGCTTCAGGGCTTGGGGTATCATCTGCTCTAAGCACATCGAGCATAGTATTATCTTCATCTTCTGCTAAAGGAGCATCCATAGAAATATGGCGTCCTGAGTTTCGAAGCGAGTCTTTTACTTCATTTTCTGTAATTTCTAATTGTTGAGCAATTTCTTCGTAATTAGGCTCTCTCTCGAAGTTTTGTTCCAATTTAGCGTAAGCTTTATTTATTTTATTGAGTGAACCGATTTTGTTAAGAGGGAGACGTACAATACGTGATTGTTCGGCAAGTGCTTGAAGTATGCTTTGCCGAATCCACCATACAGCATAAGAGATAAACTTGAAACCTCGTGTTTCGTCAAAACGCTGAGCTGCTTTAATTAATCCCAGATTACCTTCATTAATTAAATCGGGAAGGCTTAAACCTTGATTTTGATATTGTTTTGAAACCGATACTACGAAGCGAAGATTAGCTTTGGTTAATTTTTCAAGGGCTGCTTGGTCGCCTTGTTTTATGCGTTGGGCTAAAGCAACTTCTTCCTCAGCCGTTAGCAATTCTACTTTTCCAATTTCCTGTAAATACTTATCAAGTGATGCAGTTTCTCTGTTAGTAACCTGTTTGGTAATTTTTAGCTGCCTCATATTATGAATTTTTTATCATGTTTCTTTTTACGACTTATCGCATTAAAGGTTTCAAAAGATTCAATTATTGTTTAGGATTGTTACTTCCTGGTTTTGGCAGTAAAGCCTTGCGTGAGAGTTTTAATTTTCCAGTGGTTCGGTCGATATCGATGAGTTTTACGGTAACTTCGTCACCAACTTTCAAAACGCTCTCAATATCATTAATACGTCTCCAGTCGATTTCTGAGATATGTAGTAAGCCATCTTTACCGGGTAAGATTTCGACAAAAGCCCCAAAAGGTACTATGGTTTTTACTTTACCCGTGTAAACTTCTCCGATTTCGGGAATCGCAATAATGGCTTTTATTTTTTTCTTTACTGCTTCAATAGCGTCTTTATCGACGGCCACAATATCGATAATTCCAAATTCACCCACTTCTTCAATAACAATGGTAGAATTGGTTTCGCGTTGCATATCCTGTATAATTTTTCCACCAGGGCCAATTACTGCGCCAATGAATTCCCTGGGGATAGTCATTTGGACAATACGTGGAACGTGAGGTTTATAATCGGGTCGTGGAGATGAAATGGTTTTGCGCATTTCGTGCAGAATATGCAAACGTCCTTTGCGTGCTTGTTCAAGTGCTTGGATTAATATTTCTGAAGAAATGCCCGATACTTTGATGTCCATCTGACAGGCGGTAATGCCATCTTCGGTTCCTGCTACCTTAAAATCCATGTCTCCTAAATGATCTTCGTCTCCGAGAATATCGGAAAGAATAGCATAATTGCCAGTTTTTTCGTCAGTAATCAATCCCATGGCAATTCCAGAAACGGGTTTTTTTATTTTTACTCCAGCATCCATAAGAGCAAGTGTACCTGCGCAAACTGTAGCCATTGAAGATGAGCCGTTCGATTCGAGAATATCGGAAACTACTCTAATAGTATAAGGATTTTCTTCTGGAGATGGCATTACAGGTTTTAAGGCTCTTAATGCAAGGTTACCATGCCCGATCTCTCTGCGACTTGTTCCTCGAGAGGTTTTTACTTCACCAGTAGAAAATGGAGGGAAATTATAATGAAGAATAAAATTGGCCTTACCTTCGAGAACAGCGCCATCAATGGTCTGCTCGTCGAGTTTAGTGCCAAGGGTGCAGGTAGTAAGCGATTGAGTCTCTCCTCTGGTAAATATGGCCGAGCCATGTGCAGTAGGCAAATAATCTACTTCCGACCATATAGGCCTGATCTCATCTAATTGTCGGCCATCGAGCCGAACTCTCTTTTCTAATATGACATTGCGAACGGCTTCCCACTGAGTATGATGGTAATACCTCTTGGCCATCACTTCCTTGGCAGCTCTTTCTTCTTCAGGGAGAGTTAACATGAAATCGTTGAAAATCTGTTCGAATTTTTCCGAACGTTCTTGTTTATTGGTTGGTTGTGAGGCTATTTCATATATTTTATTGTAACAAAAATCATGAAGGTTTTGCCGAAGTTCTTCGTTGTTTTCTTCGTGAGTATAAAGACGTTTATTTTGATAAGCGCCTACTTTTTTTGCCAGTTCAATTTGGGCTAAGCACTGTACTTTAATGATCTCGTGGGCATATTCAAGAGCCTGAATCAGCTCGGATTCTGAGATCTCTTTCATTTCGCCTTCCACCATTACAATATTATCAAGTGTAGCAGCCACCATGATATCCATGTCGGAGCGTTCCAAATCGCTTACCACTGGGTTGGCAATAAATTTTCCATCCACCCTTGCAATTTTTACCTCGGAGATAGGACCATTGAAAGGTATATTAGAGACAGAGATAGCGGCCGAAGCAGCTAGACCAGCCAAACAATCGGGAATAAAATTCTTTTCACCCGAAATTAATGTGATTATAACCTGTGTTTCAGCGTGATAATCTTCTGGGAATAAGGGTCGCAGAGCTCTATCTACCAATCGAGCAGTAAGAATTTCGTACTCCGAAGGTCTGGCTTCGCGTTTAAAAAATCCTCCAGGAAATCGCCCTGTAGCAGCATATTTCTCTTGATATTCTACCGTTAAAGGCAGAAAATCTACATCTTCTTTGGCTTCCTTGGTCGAAACTACTGTGGCTATAAGCATAGTACTGCCCAAACGCACTACTACAGCACCATCGGCTTGTTTGGCCAATTTTCCGGTTTCTATAACTATCTCGCGGCCATCAGGAAGAAATATATTTTGAAAAATTCCTTGCATTTTTTATCTTTTTAAATTATATTACTTAAAACATTCAACGTCATAAAATTCAATATGAACGATTCCAGTATATTCACTGATTCCAATGACTTTATTTCCCTATGGCGTAAAAGTTAGAAACCTTCCATATTAAAAAAGGCAATTGTAGAAACTGCCTTCTGTCTTACAAAATATTATAATCAAGTTATTTCCTTATTCCAAGCCTCTTAATGACTTCGCGATACCTTTCAATATTTTTAGCACGCAGATAGTTCAAAAGATGCTTTCTATGACCCACCATCAAAACTAAGGAGCGGCGCGTAACAAGATCTTTAGGATTGGTTTTCAAATGTTGCGTCAAATGATTAATTCTGAGCGTCAACAGAGCTACTTGTGCTTCAGTAGAACCAGTATTTTCTTCAGAACCACCATATTCCTTAAATATTTCCTTCTTGGTTTCGGACGTTAAGTACATAAACTTTTCTTTAATTTTTTGCATTCATTTTAGGGGTGCAAATATACGACATTTTCATTCAGTAAGAATTTTTTAGCACTTTTTTATGAAAATTTCGTCTTCAGCAGTTTTTATACTAAATGATAAAATCAACTTACCTTTGTCGTGGTTTAAAGCCTCCAATGTTGTGTGTCGTATACTTAAAATCTGTAATTTGCTTCTTATCAATGTTTAAAGATAAATTCTAATCTATGAAAAATTTTCTTATTATGATTTGTGCAGTAATGCTCACTTTTGCGGCCTGCAAAACCGACGAACAAAGAACCAACCCTTTATTAGTTAAATGGAATACACCATTTGAAGTTCCTCCTTTCGATCAAATTGACACCTCGGATTATTTTCCTGCCATGATGGAGGGCATCGGCCAACACGAGAAAGAAATTATGGCCATTGCTGAGAATGAGGCAAGCCCAACATTCGATAATACAATTTTAGCATTCGACACATCGGGCAAACTACTCACTCGAATTACCAATGTTTTCTTCAATTTATTGGAAGCTAATACCAATGATCAGATGCAAAAGATTGCTGAAAAGATATCTCCCGTTTTATCTACTTATCAGGATAATATTTACATGAATCGAAAACTTTTCGAAAGGATAAAATCGGTTTATGAGCAAAGTAAACAATTAGGATTAGATGATCAACAAATTAGAGTAAGCGAGAAATATTATAATGATTTTGTAAGAAGTGGAGCTGCTTTAGATTCCATTCATCAGGCTCGGCTCAGGCAAATTAATCAAGAGCTTTCTTTGTTTTCATTGAAGTATGGGAATAATGTTTTGGCCGAAACCAATAATTTTAAACTGGTGATTGAAAATAAGGAAGATTTAGAAGGATTACCTTCTGAAGTAATCGATGCAGCGGCAGAAGCAGCAAAAGCGGCTGGAATGAACGGCAAATGGGTTTTCACTTTGGCCAAGCCCAGTATGATTCCTTTTTTGCAATATTCCACTCGCAGAGATTTGAGAGAGAAAATATATCGTGCCTATTTTATGCGTGGCGATAATAACAATGAGTATGATAACAAGGAAATTATTGCTAACATGGTGAAGCTTAGAGCCGAGAAAGCCGAATTATTAGGGTATGAAAACTGGGCATCTTATGTCATAGCAGAAAATATGGCCAAAACTCCTTCAGCTGTTGATGAATTTTTAATGAATCTTTGGGATGCGGCCTTACCAGTGGCTAAGAATGAAGCTAAGCAAATGCAGATGATGATTCAAAATGAAGGAGGTGACTTTCAACTCGAGCCATGGGATTGGTGGTATTATGCCGAGAAGATTCGTAAAGCCAAATATAATGTTGATGAAAATGAGTTAAAACCTTATTTCTCACTTCAAGATGTTCGTCAAGGTATGTTCGATGTTGCAAATAAATTATATGGAATTACGCTCACACTCAGGAATGACATTCCTGTTTACCATAATGATGTAGAAGTATATGAAGTAAAAGATGCCGATGGCAGCCATTTGGGTCTTCTTTATCTTGATTATTATCCAAGAGCCGAGAAGCGCGTAGGAGCGTGGTGCACGGAATTCCGATCTGCAGGATGGGAGAATGGGAAAAGAATAAGCCCTATTGTTTCAATCGTTTATAATATTACTCCTGCCACCTCTTCATCTCCATCTTTACTTAATTGGGATGAAACCACTACTCTTTTTCATGAATTCGGACATGCTTTGCATGCGCTTTTTACTGAGGGAAAATACAGACGCACTGCTGGCGTCGTTCCTCGTGATTTTGTGGAATTACCTTCTCAAATTATGGAAAACTGGGCCGGAGAGTCGGAGGTGCTTAAAATGTATGCCAAGCATTACCAAACAGGAGATATTATACCCGACTCGCTTATTCGAAAAATAGAGAAAAGTGGTCAATTTAATCAGGGCTTTGAGACTGTTGAATATTTGGCTGCGGCTATACTTGACATGAGATATCATGAATTGCCATATTCAAAAGCCAGCATCGAACCCAATGCATTCGAAAAGAAATCGATGGACGAGATTGGTTTGATAAAGGAGATTCTTCCTCGCTACAGAGGAACTTATTTTCAACACATCTTTAGTGGAGGATATTCGGCGGGTTATTATGTTTATATCTGGGCTGAAGTATTAGATGCCGATGCTTTTGATGCCTTTGTGAAGAGTGGAGATATTTTCAATAAAGAATTAGCCTCCAAGTTCCGTAATTATTGCCTTGCCCATGGTGGAGATGAAGATGCTATGACTCAATATGTCAAATTCCGTGGACAGCAACCTTCCATTGAACCTTTGCTTAAAAGAAGAGGTTTGAAGTAATATTTTATTTCACATTATTTTAAGGCAACCCATCAAGGGATCTGTAGTTTTCAGTTTGTTAGATAAGACACATAAAAATTGCGGCTGCGGCTTTTAAAGCCGCAGCCGCAATAATACACGGGTCAATTTTCAACATCCTCAGGAAAATGGTTAATACAAAATAATTCAGATAAAGCTATTTGGGTTATTTAACTCCCATGTAAGGATATTTATAATCAGTAGGTGGCATAAGGTTTTCCTTTATGGCACGAACGCTTGTCCAGCGAAGCAGGTTGATTGGGCCACCAGCTTTATCATTAGTGCCACTGGCTCTCGAGCCACCAAAAGGTTGTTGAGCAACCACTGCGCCTGTTGGTTTATCGTTGAAATAGAAATTGCCCGCAGCATATTTTAATACTTCACAGGCATGATTCAATGCTTTTCTGTCTTTTGCAAAGACAGCACCTGTTAGACCATAAGGTGAAGTTTTATCGCATAACTGCAAGGTTTCTTCAAATTTATCATCCTGATAAACATAAACACTTAAAACAGGTCCAAAAATTTCTTCCTCCATGGTTTTGAAATGAGGATTAGTAGTGAGAATTATAGTCGGCTCTATATAATAACCAATCGATTTGTCTCCCTTCCCACCCCAAATAATTTCGGCTTCTGATGAACTTTTTGCAAAGTCGATATAATGCATAATTTTATCGAATGCTGATTCTTCTATAACTGCATTGACAAAATTCTCGTACTCTGTAGGTGGGCCAATTTTGATTTCCTTGAGCATTTCGAGCATTTTATCTTTTAAGCGAGGCCAAAGCGATTGAGGCACATAGGCTCTTGAAGCAGCCGAGCATTTTTGCCCTTGATATTCATAAGCACCTCGTATTAAAGCAGTGGCAGCTTCATCTATATCAGCACTAGAGTGTAGAAATACAAAGTCTTTTCCGCCGGTTTCACCTACAATTCTTGGATAAGAATGATAATGCTCCAAATTATTTCCAATAGTTTTCCAGAATCCATTGAAAGTAGCAGTGCTTCCAGTAAAATGGATTCCAGCCAAATCGGGATGATTCAAAACAATATTTCCAATTATCGACCCCTGTCCGGGAACAAAGTTGATGACTCCATCCGGAACTCCGGCTTCCTGATAAATCTTCATGAGAAAATAATTCGATAAGATAGCGGTTGAAGCTGGTTTCCATACTACTGTGTTTCCCATCACAACAGGCGACATGCTTAAATTAGAACTAATGGAAGTAAAATTAAATGGGGATACCGCAAAAATAAATCCCTCTAATGGTCTAAATTCCATTCGATTAATAGTGCTCGTATCCATTAAGGGTTGATAGCTATAAATCTTTGCAAGATAATAAGCATTAAATCTTAAAAAATCAATAGTTTCACAAGCGCTGTCAATTTCAGCCTGATAGATATTTTTGCTCTGTCCGAGCATAGTAGAAGCATTTATCAGTCCGCGATATTTCTTCGAAATCAATTCGGCAATTTTTACATTAATGCTCAGTCTTTCAACCCATGAAACATTTGCCCAATATTCATGTGCTTTGAGAGCTGCATTTATGGCCATTTTTACTTCTTCATCTCCTGCTTTATGATAAGTGGCCAATACATGAGAATGATTGTGTGGCATGACCACCTTACCCAAATTACCCGTGCGAATTTCTTTTCCGCCTATGATAAGAGGAATGTCAATTACTTCGTTGGATAGACGCTGGATTTCCTTTTCTAATTCCTTACGTTCTGGTGAGCCGGGTAAATAACCAAGAATGGGTTCATTCTTTGGCAGATCATACTTAAAGATCGCATTATTCATAAAAATTGAGTTTTAAATTTGCATCTTGCAAAGATATTCAGCCTACTTCATTAAAACAAGTCAACTATATCTTTCGAATTTTTTTATTATATAAAAAGATATTCAGAAAATTAGACATCATTCATTCACTGACTTCATAACATCGTCAAGACAGCCAATTGAGAAATGGGCAGAGAAAACATGTGCCAGAGGTAGTATAGCATTAAATCATGGGGTGGCTTTAGTTCTGTTGGTCATTGGTTATTTTCAATCTTCTGTTGATTGACTCCCATTTGATTTTATTCTCTTAGTTTTTAAAAGTGCTTCACGAAGTAAATATTCTATTTGTCCATTGATGCTTCTGAATTCATCATTGGCCCATTGCTGAAGTGCATCGAGCATTTCAGGTGAGATTCTCAATGGGAAAACTTTTTTCTTACTCATGATTTCGAATGAATGAATAAAGAAATGATCTCATGTTTGTTCGTTGTATTTTTAACTTATTTTGGAATATTCTCAAATCCATAATATTTAAGTACTTGTCTAACTTTTTCGGGCTGTTGGGTTCCAATGAGAATTTGTTTGCCATTTTTTGTCATCAATTGTATTCCCCAGCGGCCGCTCAAATTATAAGCTTTTTTCTTTCCAAAACCACGGTATCCCCATCCGCCATAATCCTTGATGGGATGGTATCGCTTCACATAGGCTTGCTGAATGTCTTCCCATAAAAATGCTTTCTGTTTTAAAAATGGTGGATATTCGATGAAGATACCCTTGTCGTCTATTCTTATTTTGAGTTGCATGGTAAAAAACAAAAAAGAAATAAGAATAATGGCGATCAAGCTTGTGCTGAGAGTAATGATGAAATCGGTGAGTGGAAGATCAGTTTCAACGCTAGCGGAAATAAATATTAAGGGCTGAATGATGCCAATAATAACCAGAATAATCAAAGCAGCCATGAGTATCCAGCCTAAAGCGATATGACGTAAAACCTGATTCTCTTCGAATTTTCTCATTCTCGTGGATGATTAATGATAGAGAGTTCCGGCATTTACCACTGGTGAAGCGGCTTTATCGGAGGTAAGAACTACCATGAGGTTGGTTACCATGGCGGCTTTTCGTTCATCGTCGAGTGTAACTACCTGACGTTCGGACAGCATATCGAGGGCCATTTCGACCATGCTAACGGCTCCTTCAACAATCTTATGACGAGCTGCCACTATAGCCGTGGCTTGCTGGCGCTGCAACATGGCACTGGCTATTTCCGAAGAATAGGCTAAATAACTGATACGGGCTTCAATAACCTGTATTCCAGCCATCTGAAGACGTTCGGTGAGCTCTTGTTCCAAAATATGATTTACCTCTTCTCCGCCCGAGCGTAGCGTGGTTTCGCGCTGTTCATCATCAAAATTATCATAAGGATAATGCCCAGCCAGCTTCCGAATGGCAGCCTCACTTTGAATATCAACAAATTGTAGGTAATCGTCCACTTCGAATGCAGCTTTGAAAGTGTCCTTTACTTTCCAAACCAACACAATCCCTATCATAATAGGATTACCTAATTTGTCGTTCACTTTGATGGGATCTGCATTCAAATTGCGAGCCCTGAGCGAAATCTTTTTACGCACATAAAAGGGATTTACCCAGAAAAAGCCATTCCTTACAATCGTTCCCGAATATTTGCCAAACAAAACTAGAACGGCCGATTCATTGGGATTTACCACTAACAGACCTACTATCATAAAAATAGTAAGCAAACAAAGGAAGATTCCTATTACAATGGCGGGTACACTGTTTGGGAACAAAACAAAAAGAAGTATACCCAAGGCAAGCGTTACTATCGTAACGACCACTCCTAAATAACCCGAAGGAGGAACAACAAATTTTTCATGGTTCATGGTAAAATGATATTAATATGATATTGCAATAATACTAATTATTTTGCAATTTTTAACAACTTAGTTGAATTATTTTTATTTTGATTGTAACAAGGTGTATTTCAATGTTTTATTCATTAAGATTTTTTGCATAAAGTTGCTATTTGCCACTTGAATAGAAGGATTTAACAAAAGCAATGATTTGCCCTTCGACGCTTAAGGGTGAAAACCACCTTCAAGTAAGGAAGAGGCAAAATGTGTTTACTTTGCAAATCATTTTATTGTCTTTTATTGATGAAGAGATATAAAGACCTTTTTTTCGACCTCGACGATACCTTATGGGATTTCGAGCGTAATTCGGAAGAAACCTTGAAAGAATTATATCATAGATTTCTGGCTCAGGAATTAGGGGAAGAAAATTGCACACTATTCCTTTCGACTTATCATCGGATTAATGAAAGTTTATGGAATGAATATAAACTGAACAGGATAAAAAAAACGGAAGTAGCCTATCTGCGATTTTTGTACACCCTGGAGGAATCAGGCTCAAATAATGTTTCGTTGGCTCGGATACTTGCAGAAGAATACATTCGTTCGAGCCCCACGAAAACGAATCTCATACCTGGAGCTACAGAAGTTCTGGAAAGCTTAAACAGGGAATACAAATTACACATTATAACCAATGGCTTCACGGAAGTACAAATTCCAAAACTGCTTAATTCGGGCATACGACATTATTTTACGACGCTTACTACTTCTGAGGAGGCTGGTTGTTTAAAACCCTGTAGCCAAATTTTCAGTTTTGCGCTCGAGAAAGCCAAGGCTCAAATCAACCAAAGCTTGATGATTGGCGATGATCCTGAAGGTGATATTCGAGGTGCAAGACAGATAGGGCTTGATACAGTTTTTTTTGTAAAAGACTCTAAAAATTTACAAATAGAATCAACCTATACAATTTTCGAACTGAGAGAATTACTTCAAATTTTAAGTTGAGCATGCAGGTGTTTTATTCCCATAAGTTGTATTCAGCTATGGCTCTTCCGGCAAGAATTACTTTAGATGAAGAAGAAAGCCGTCATGCCATCAAGTCGATGCGCCTGAAAAATGGAGATTCTATTATTTTGACCGATGGTAAGGGCTATCACTATAAAGCAATGATTGAAGCAAGCGATGGGCACAATGCCGAAGTCATGGTAAAAGAAGTTGTGCAAGTAAAAGACTTCAATAAACCTCACCTTCATTTAGCCATTTCATTGCTCAAAAACCCTGACCGTCTGGAATGGATGCTCGAAAAGGCAGTTGAGTTGGAGATAGATGATATATCGTTTATCATTTGCGAACGAACCGAGAAACTACATATAAATCAGGACAGGATGAAACGTATAGCTATTGCAGCACTTAAACAATCGATGGGAGCATGGCTGCCTAATATTTCGGGGCCAATACCTTTTAATGAATTTCTCGAAAATTATAACCCTCTCTCTAAAGGATTTATTGCATGGTGCGAAGAAAAAGATAGCATTTTATGGGAAGTTTATCCACGAAATGCTGATATTGTCGTAATGATTGGACCTGAAGGAGATTTTTCGGCCCAAGAAGTGAATAAAGCCATCAATAAAGGATTCATACCTGTAAATCTGGGCCGTAAGCGATTGAGAACAGAAACTGCGGGTTTGACTTCTATTATGTGGTTTCATCTTATCAATAAAATTTATGAGTAGAATGAGGTTAGACATCCGAAAGACGAGTTTCATTTTTTTGATCATTACAGTGCTTCCACTGCAATACCTACATGCGCAGGAGAAGCTGAGGATAGGCCTTTTGAAATATAGTGGAGGTGGTGATTGGTATGCCAATCCAACTTCTTTGCCTAATCTGATTAAATTTTGTAACGACAATTTACACACGAATATTGACCCTGAGCCTGCCATTGTTGAACCTGGCGATCCAGCCTTGTTTAATTATCCCTTCGTCCATATGACAGGACACGGGAATGTGATTTTTAGTGAGCAGGAAATCAATAATATGAAGAAATATTTTGAAGCTGGTGGTTTCCTTCATATCGATGATAATTATGGTATGGACGCATATATCAGACGCGAATTGAAGAAAATCTTTCCTGATCAGGATTTTGTAGAATTAGGACCCAATCACCCCATATTTCACCAAAGATATGATTTCCCGAATGGATTGCCCAAGATACATGAGCACGACAACAAACCTCCTCAAGCTTTTGCCTTTTTTTTGAATGGGAGAATGGTTTGCTTATATACTTACGAATGTGACCTGGGCGATGGTTGGGAAGACACCCGTGTCCATGGCGACAGCGAGGCTACTCACCTCAAGGCCTTGCAAATGGGAGCAAATATTATTCAATATATATTTACTCAAGTAATTCAATGAATTTTTTAGATTTCAACTTGTTTTGTTCGTATTCAATATGGAATTTATCTATCCTTGGTATTTAGTAGGATTGGCTGCTGTTTCAATCCCTATCGTCATTCATCTTTTCAACTTTCATCGGTATAAAAAAGTCTATTTTACCAATGTAAGGTTTTTACAGGCTATCCAGTCAGAAACACATAGATCATCGCGACTTCGTAACCTGATCTTGTTATTATTGCGAATACTTTTTATCATTGCCCTGGTGATGGCATTTGCCCAGCCTTACATTCCGGCTTCTAACAATATTCGGCAGGGGAGTCCATTTGCCGTGAGTATTTATATTGACAATTCCCAGAGTATGGAGACAGGTGCAGGCAACGAGAATCTTCTGCACCAAGCCAGGGAAAAAGCCCTCGAAATTGTCAATAGTTTCACTTCTACCGATAAGTTCCAATTGCTTACCAACGACATGGAAGGGAAATACCAACATTTTGTACCTGCTAATGAGGCGAATATCTGGGTAAACGATGTAAAATCGAGTCTAGCCTACGTAAGTGCCTCTACTTTATTACAAACCCAGGCAAAATTGCTCCACCAAGAAAAAAATTATAATCATCTCGCTTTTTTTATTTCGGATTTTGCCAAAAGCACTTTTAGCTTACCAACTAATCCTGATACGAATATCACATGGGTTTTTGTTCCTGTGCAGTCAACTCAGCCTTTCAACGTGAGTATAGATACATGCTGGTTCGATATGCCTATTGTTGCACCTGGTCTCGAATCTCGACTTAATGTCAATTTGACGAATCATAGTCCAGACCAAAGCCGTGAATTAATAGTAAAATTGAGCACTAATGGCATTCAACGTGGTTTAAAATCTTTGACTTTGCCCCCCAAAACTACTTCTAATCTTTCGTTTCAGCTAATGAATGCCGACACAGGATCTATAGAAGGATTATTTCAAATCAATGATAACGGATTTACTTTCGATGATGAATTGTATTTTAGCTATGCTGTGCATCCTAAGCTTCAAATCTTAATTGTGAATGGAGGAGAAGAAAATTCCTATTTCAATCGCTTATTTCATTCCGATAGTCTGATGCAGGTTGATAATCAACCTCTTCATCGTCTTGATTATTCTCGGCTCGAAAAATCTTATCTGACCATTCTGAACGAACTGACAGAATATCCGGAGGGTTTGATATTGAGTATTCAACGAAGCCTCGAGGCCGGACACTCCATTGCTATACTTCCTCATCCCTCGAAAGGTATAGAACAGTTGGAACAATTTTTATTCAGTCTGGGAGGCGGCCTAAAATTGCTGGCTGATACTTCATCAACGGCCGTCTCGCAAATTAATCTCGACCATTTTATTTTTAAGCCTGCCATAGAGCGAATGCCCAGTATGCCTTTACTGCCTTCAGTTAGAAAATATTTCAAAATAAATTTGACTTCTCGGTCGGGTTATGATGTTTTGATGACCTTGCGCAATGGTGATCCTTTTCTTATTGCCAAGAACTTAAATAATGGACATTTATTTCTTCAGGCCACACCCCTTAGGCCTGAGTTTACCGACTTTATGCATAATAATTTGTTTGTTGTGGCTTATCTGAATATGGCTATTAGTGGACAATATCAGAATCCGTTGTATGCCGTTTATGGGAAACCGAGCTTGTTTTATTTTGAGAAATCTTCCGAAACCACTGTTCCAGCACCTCACCTGATATCAAGCCATGACAAAATAGATGTAATCCCATTTTATAGGGATTTGGATGGACAGAGTGAAATTATCATACGAACAGAATTGCCTGAAGCTGGTATTTATCGGTTAAAACGAGACGATAAATGGAGTGGCTATATTGCTTTAAATGCCTCTCGTATTGAATCCTCTCCTCATTGTTTTTCAGTAGATGAACTCGATAAAATGCTGCAACAAAGAGGATGGGCTAATTCTTCTGTTATGAGAAAAGACGATGATCTTCCAATAAAAGCTTTCCTGGCCCAAACTATTGATGGAATAAAACTGTGGAAAATTTTCCTTGTAGCAGCTTTGATTTTACTCGCAGCAGAAGTAACTTTGCTGCGATTTTGGAAATAATTATATTTTATGAAATATCCTAAAGTTCAACTGTCTGATCATATTTATTGGGTTGGTACCAATGATCGTAAAACTCATCTGTTCGAAAATTATTGGCCTCTACCAACGGGGATTGCTTACAACTCGTATTTGATTATTGATGATAAAGTTACTTTGATTGATACAGTATCCACAACTACAATGGATACCTATTTAGAAAAGCTAAAGGAGATTCTGGAAAGTAGAACTATTGATTATTTGATTATCAATCATATGGAACCCGATCATTCGGGAGCTGTCAATACTATCGTCAACGAATATCCTAACATCACTATCATAGGAAATAATCGTACTTTCCCTATGCTCGATGGTTTTTATGGTATTAAAAAAAACTTGATGGAAGTAGATGAGAATACCGTCTTATGTACAGGGCAACATGAATTCCACTTTTATTTAACCCCTATGGTTCATTGGCCTGAAACTATGATGACTTACGAATCAAGCGAGAAGATACTTTTTTCGGCAGATGCTTTTGGAAGCTACGGCACACTGAACGGTGGCATTTTTGATGATGAGGTCAATTTTTTATTTTACGAAGACGAAATGAGAAGGTATTATTCGAATATAGTGGGGAAATATGGATTACAGGTTCAGAAAGCCCTCGATAAATTAAGCGCGCTCGACTTGCGTATGATTGCGTCTACACATGGTCCAATCTGGCGTACACAAATTGACAGAGTTCTCGAATATTATAAAAACTGGAGCACTTACAAGACCGAACAAGGAGTAGTTATTGTTTTTGGCTCGATGTATGGCAATACCGAAAAGATGGCCGATATTATTGCACGAGCCATTGCCGAAGAAGGCATTCGCAATATTAAGATCTATGATGTTTCGAAAACCCACAGTAGTTATATCATCAGTGATATTTGGAAGTATCAAGGTGTAATGCTGGGAAGTAGTGCTTATAATGGTGGAATATTTACTCCCATGCGCGATTTGTTAATGGAATTGGAACATATCATGCCCAAAAATCATTATTTATCCATTTTTGGTTCTATGAGCTGGGGAGGTGGCGGAGTTAGTACTTTGAAAAAGTTTGCCGAAAATATAAAATGGGAGATGATAGGAGAACCCCTTGAAGTAAAACACGGTCCAAATGATAAAGATATCATCGCTTTGATGGAATTAGGCAGAATGATGGCTAGAAGATTGAAGCAAAATGATTTATCTATAAAAGAGAATAAACACTTAGAAAAGATTTAAACCACCTTTGGTTGTAGAGGTGTAAAAGGCATGGACGACAACATTCAAGACGAAGAATTATATCCTCAGGATTTTAATAAAGATAATGAGACCTCGAGTGGCTTAGAATATAAGACTATCACATTGAAAGGCATGTACGAGAATTGGTTTCTCGATTATGCTACCTATGTGATTATGGAAAGAGCAGTACCTGAAATGGCCGATGGTCTCAAGCCGGTACAGCGGCGTCTTCTCCATGCCATGTACGAAATGGATGATGGCCGATATAATAAAGTGGCTAACATTATTGGTCAAACCATGAAATATCATCCTCATGGCGATCAGTCTATTGGCGATGCATTGATACAACTAGGTCAAAAGGAGCTTTTAATCGATTGTCAGGGCAACTGGGGAAATATTTTCACGGGTGATCAGGCTGCCGCACCTCGATACATTGAAGCACGTCTGTCAAAATTTGCCCTCGAAGTTGTTTTTAATCCGAAAACTACTCAATGGAAACTCAGCTACGACGGCCGTAATAAAGAACCCGTTACCCTTCCTGTAAAATTTCCTCTTCTGCTTGCTCAAGGCGTTGAAGGAATTGCAGTAGGTCTTGCATCTAAGATACTACCTCATAATTTCAACGAACTAATCGAAGCCAGCATAAAGATTCTAAAAAACGAAGATTTTGAGATTTTTCCTGACTTTCAAACGGGTGGATTGGCCGATTGCTCTAAATATAATCGAGGTCTAAGAGGTGGAAGGGTAAGAGTGCGCGCCAAAATAGTTCAACTTGATAAAAAAACACTTACCATCACCGAAATTCCATTTGGAATTACAACTTCAAGCCTCATCGACAGCATTTTGAATGCTAACGATAAAGGAAAAATTAAAATTAGAAAAATTGAAGATAATACAGCCGAAAACGTCGAAATTATTGTACACCTGGCACCTGGCGTATCACCCGACCAAACCATCGACGCCCTCTATGCCTTTACCGATTGTGAAATAAGTATAAGTCCAAACGCTACAGTTATTTTGAATGGTAAACCTGCTTTCATCGACGTTAACGAAATTTTACGCATCAATACTCAGAATACAGTTGAATTACTTAAGAAAGAACTACTGATCAGGTTTAATGAGCTGGAAGACGACTGGCACCACAGTTCATTGGAAAAGATATTCATCGAAAAAGAAATTTATCTTCAGATACGTCAAAGTAAAAGTTTTGAGGAAGCCATAGATACGATTCATGAAGGCTTGAAACCCTATCTTCATCTTCTGCATCGTGAGGTTACACACGATGATATTATTCGACTAACCGAAATAAAAATTAAACGCATCTCCGCCTACAATACTTTCGAGGCCGATCATCATATAGAAGGTATTGAAAATGAGATGCAAAAGATAAAGCATCAGCTCGATCATTTGGTAGATTATGCCATCGAATGGTTTGAACATATTCGCAATAAATACGGTAGCAAGCGTGGACGAAAAACCGAATTGCGCAGTTTCGATACCATTGAAGCGGTTGCTGTGGCTGCTACTAATCAGAAATTGTATGTAAACCGTGCTGAGGGTTTTGCTGGTACAGCACTTAAAAAGGATGAATATGTCTGCGATTGTTCCGACTTGGATGAGATCATCGTTTTTCGCCAAAATGGAACCTTTATAGTTACCCGAGTGGCCGAAAAAGTTTTTGTGGGTCAAAACGTCATCTATATCAATGTATTTCACCGTAACGACGATAGAACCATTTACAATATGATTTACCAGGATGGCAAAACAGGCCCAGTGTATGTGAAACGTTTTGCAGTGACCAGCATTACACGAGATAAAGAATATCAACTTACACCCGGTAAACCTGGTACTAAAGTATTGTATTTTACTGCAAATCCAAATGGCGAAGCCGAAATCGTTAAATTATATTTGAAACCGAAACCAAAGCTCAAAAAACTTCAGTTTGAATTCGATTTTTCGACATTGGCTATTAAGGGTAGAAACAGTAAAGGCAACCTACTGACTCGTCATCTGGTAAAATCGGTCGTCAAAAAAGAATCTGGTATTTCAACTTTAGGTGCACGAAATATTTGGTGGGACGAAACGGTAAATCGGCTCAATGTTGAAGGGAGAGGAAGTTTGTTGGGTGCATTTATGCCAGAAGATAAAATCATTTCGATAACTCAGAGTGGCTACTACCGAATATCAGGGAATGACCTATCCACACATTTTGATGATGATCTGATTTATATTTCAAAATTCGATGAAGAAATAATATTTTCAGTTATCTACAGGAATTTGGATGATGGATTTTACTATCTTAAGCGTTTTAGACCCGAATTGTCCGACAAAAAAATCTCTTTTCTGGGTGAAGAGAATCATAATCAACTTATTGAGTTTTCTGTCGATTTTTTCCCTCAAATAAAGGTGGAATTTGATCAAACCAATAGACGCAAACCTAAAGAATCGCTTACCTTGAATGTTTCTGAATTCATCGATATTAAAGGTTATAAATCGAAAGGGAAAAGAATTTCGAATCATACTATACAAACCATTGCATTTATCGAACCTTTACCTTATCATATTGAGAGTCAAGAAGAAACAGAGATGCTTTTAGCCGAAGCCAACGACGAACTCATTCCAAACGGCAACAATGGAGATGAAGGTCCAGAAAACGATTTACTAGCCAATGATACTTCCGCTTCTAATCCTTTCGATGAACCCCAACCCCTGCCTAAAGGAATTCAACTCGATTTAGATTTTTAAAGTTGCTATTGTTCTCTCAACCGTATGCCCGATGTGATTATTATATTCGGAAAATTAAGCTATTCCAATATTTAGTATGTTTTTATGTCTTCATACAGTTTAAAACCTAACTGAATTTGTCTCAGGTTGATGGAATGCTTAAGTGATTGTTTGGGCCTGCTATATATGTTATTGTTTTATGATTCATAGTTTTTTGGTTGACTAGAAAGTTTACACAAAGTCTCTTTTATTTCGACTTGTGCTTGCGATTTTATAAGAGTTTTTTTACTTTTGTTGCCAAACATCAACCCATTAAAAGATTCAGTTATGAAAAAACTTTTTACAATTGTATTAGTCATGCTCATTGGCCTGCAAGCATGGTCAACTGATAGGGTAATTCCTTCGAAAGACATCAGGCAAAAGGCTGTAAAAATTAAACATCAGCGTCCGATTAAGGATTTGGGCAACCCTTATGGAGTACTAGAAAATCCCGGTTTAAAAAGCATAGTGGCTTATCCCGAAGCCGATTTAGGTGTTACCCAATATGATCTTCAAACCAACTCCACATTAGGCAATCGCTTTTACATGTATCCCGAGGGCCAAATGGTTTTTGTTTGGACTATCGGAATGACTCCAACTAATTATCCTGACCGCGGTACTGCTTACAATTATTGGGATGGTACATCCTGGCAGCCTGCACCTATAGGCCGCATCGAAAGCACACGTACAGGTTGGCCGAGTTATGCTCCGGTTGGTACAACTGGCGAAGCAGTTATTGCACATAGAGCAACCGATCTTCTTTTTTCTAAACGCGAAAGTCGTTTTTCGGGTACGTGGGTGCAAACGCCGATTGCTGGCCCTACTGGAACTGAACCTGCTTGGCCACGTATGATTCCTTCAGGTACCGATAATCAGTATCTACATTATCTAGTGAATTCCTATACGGAGTATAATGGTCAAGGTATGGCTTTGCTCTATTCTCGCTCCTCTGATGGCGGACAGTCGTGGGAAGTTCAGAATGCCATCATTGACGAATTAGGCCCAGACTACTATTACGAGATTGGTGCCGATGCCTATGTGATGGCCTCCCGTGGTGAAACTGTTGCCTATTTAGTGGGCAGTCCATGGATGGATCTCGTCCTTATGAAATCTAACGATAATGGTCAAACTTGGCAAAAAACCATCATCTGGCAACATCCTTATCCATTCTATGATTTTACTTATGTAACCGATACATTCTATTGTGTGGATAATTCCATTGCATTGACTTTAGATAAAGACAACATGGCACATGTAGCCTTCGGCATTAATAAAGTTCAAGGGAATAGTGATGGTACCTATAATTTATACCCCGGTGTTGACGGTATTGGATACTGGAATGAATCCCGCCCCACTTTTTCCGATAACAAAATGGCTCTCTGCCCTTATGGCTTCGAAGGTTCTGAAATGATCGATAATTATAACTTAATTGGTTGGTCTCAGGATGTGAATGGCAACGGACAGTTGGATATTACACTCGATATAATGTTTTATCGTTCCATTGGGCTTTCAACTATGCCAAGTATCTATGTGGATGATCAAGACAATGTGTATGTGGCTTATGCCTCTACTACCGAAGGCTATGACAATGGAACCAATAATTACAAACATATATGGATGAGAGTTGCATCTAATAAGGGTGAATTATGGTCGGGAACCTTTACCGATATCATGGGCGATATTTCACACATTTTCGATGAGGGAATCTGGCCTCAATTGGGACAACTTTCCGATAATAATGTATATTTAATTTATAATGTTGACCCTCATCCCGGTCTTTCTGTTGATGGAGACCACGATCCTGTGGATAATCATCAGCTTTGTGTTACTATTCCTAAAGATCAGCTTGGCGTGGGAACAAACGATATAGAACTGACAAGTATTTCAAAACCTTTCCCAAATCCTGCTACCGATAAAATTTTTCTATCCATCAGCCCCAAAGAACCAGTTAATATATCCATAGAAATTACTAACCTCGCAGGTCAAGTCCTAAAACGTTTCGACTATGGAAATAAAACTGTCGGCACTCACCTGCTCTCTATTAATACATCTTCTTTAAAATCAGGATATTATTTGCTAACGATTTATTCGGGCGCCGAAAAACTTACTTATCCTGTTCTTATTCGTTAGGCTTTGAAAGACAACCTCCTATCCTATAAATTTTTAAACAAA